>CAZPRG010000010.1:0-26282 GCA_964588675.1 uncultured Ignavibacteria bacterium | reverse complement strand
ACCTTTTTCTCGGGGCGAGCGTCAAGTACCTGAGCGAGTCCATCGAAGACTATACAGCCCATGCTTTGGCTTTTGACCTGGGCTGGTTATACAAGACGCCTTGGAGCAAGCTGCGTCTGGGAGGGGCCGCGCAGAACCTGGGACACGAGATGAAGTTCGTCTCGGAACCTTTTGAGCTGCCTACTGTGCTAAAGCTGGGCTTGGCCTTCACTGACACTCTGGGCAGAGGCACGATAAGCGCCGTCGCTGACTTTTATGCTCCATCCGATAACGGAAATAGCGTGCATGCCGGTGCCGAATGGGTTTACGGAAATCTTATCGCCGTTCGAGCCGGATACAACGGCAGTTCCGAGTTAGACTCCGACTCGAAACTGAGCTTGGGTATGGGCCTGATATTCGCGAGAACCCACACCTATTGCCTGGACTACTGCTTTGTTCCGACAGGTGACCTGGGCGCCTCCCAGGCCATATCTTTGACGTTTCGCTTTTAGGGAAATTCACTCCCGCCTTTGCCGCACATGCTCGAGTCAGCTCCCTCAACAAAGTGAAGATTGCTCTTCTCTCATCTCCCACACGTCCACAGCAGTAAGAGCCAGACTGCCGCCCGGGAATAGCATCGTCCGGCCGCCGGAGTGAACCGGCGGCCCATCAGAAGTGTGTGCCATCTCTGGGGAATGGGCCCGGTTCTGCTTCAGCCCGGTGGGCGAAAGGCGTTTGCGCCCGGGCGCACATCGCTTCGCCCACGGCTATGGAAAGCAGGTCCTGGGTGGAGTTCTCTTCCGCTCCGCGGGGCAGAGGGGACCGCATGCGTGGACCGGAACGGCTGCCGTGGGCATATGAACGCGTCTTGCCGGCGGCTGCAGAGTACTCTCTGCCGCGGGCACGGGCGGATCTATGGACGACACCCAGGGTGGGCTGTTTGGCTTGCGTCGATTTGGGTTCAGCCGTCACCTGCAGAGACTCACGCTCTTGATGAAATCCAGCCGAAAGTATCTCTTGCTCTTGCGCACCAATCCCACTAAGTGCCAACCGTCTCTCTTGTACACCAAACCCTGGGGCGTGAGCTTCACGCGCTCGGAGCCGGACGGCGAAAGGTAGTGCAGTTCCAGCTTCTGCCTGGGCCAGACCGATTGCCGCATTAGCTCGAATATGAGTGCGGCGCCTTCATGTGGACGGCTTTTTTCCGGTTGAACCGCCAGGTGCCTTTTGGCCAGTTCGTAATCGCCGTTGATGTCTTGCGACGCCTGCGATTCGATCTTGGAGAGCGCGCGTTTGGCCGCCTCGCGAAAACAGGAGACCGACTGAACCGGATAGGAGTTGAGCCCCAGGTATAGACTCAACATCTCGTCCATGGTCAGATGTAGACCGAACCGGGGATCCTCGTCGTGCAGCCTGTAGCCTCCCTCGGCATGCACCGCCACCCTGGCATCCGAAAGGACGCGGATGTCACTCTGGATGGTGGTCTTGGAGACCCCACACTTGTCGGCCAGATCAGACGCGCTCATGGTCCCGTTGCGTCCGAGAAGGGCCACGATTAAAGATAACCGGTTTTGCTTTGCCATTTTCAGTCAAGCGAACGCGTTCTGGATGCGGATCCGACTAAATCGTCCGACAGAGCATCCGGCGTTATGGTATGGTGATCTTGGGTCAAAGTGATGGCGCGCTCGATCTCGGTCCTCAGCTGGCACACGTTATTCGGCCAGTCGTGTCGGATCAAGATGTCCAGCGCCTCCGCCGAAACTCCCTCCACTTCTTTTTTGTGTTCGCAATTGAATAAGTGAACGAACCGCTCCACTAGTCTGGGAATCTCCGCCCTCCTTTCTCTGAGAGGCAGAATTCTTATCCTGAGACAAAAGAGAATGTCCAGGAGCCTGTTCAGCCGCCCGTTTTCCGGAGAAAACCTGCTCCCGTCAGGCTGCACCGATCCGATGATTCCCAGGCTGAGAAGCTCTTTTCTGCTGAATTGCCCGCTCTCGGCCAGCTGCTCGAAAAAATCGGAGAGTTGGGCATGCAAAATCCCCTTGAGAAGATCAAGCCTCCTTACAAAGAAGGTGTCTTTCTTATGGGGTTGCCTCAGCCTCTCCAGGAAGGTTTCCGAGGTGAGCCCTCCGACTATCTCTGACTGCCCTTGCCCCGTCTGCTCGCAGTCGTACACCACGAATCCCCCCCCCCAATTCCTCTCTCGATGGATCAGGCGGGCGAAGTATTCCTTCCCCACCTCGCTTTCCCCCTCCAGTATCAGATTGAAGGGAGATCGAACCGCCTTGCTGAGCTCCCGGTAGGTCTCTTTTGTGTCGCAAACTGTGCGTGGCATACGTTCCCTCAGGCTTCAACTAAAGAATCATTTCCATCAGTATCATGATGGTTACCAGGGTCTGGATTCCCTCGCCTCCTCCGTCATCGCCGCCGGTGGTTGGAGGTGGGGGTTCGACCGGCCACTGGCCACCCTGGCCATCCGCCAGCACGACGCTGGCTGGGAAACCGACGACCAACAGCAGAACAACCGCTATGGTCAGAATGCAAACGCTGCATGAGTTGAATCTGGAAAGCATCGCGACCTCCGCGTTTATGGGTTTGCTTTCTTCACAACCGCACTATATTGCAAACCCGTTGCCGAAATACAGGAGGTAGCGTTAGTCTTTGTATGACAAATGCTTACTTACGCAGGAAGGTATGCTAACAAGAGGGATAGATCCACGAGGGAGGATCAAAACTGACGAAAACTGACGTGCGATTCTGTAAGCGGTATGGAACTAAAGACTTATTGCAATCGTCAGTTATGCCGATCTCACTTTATTGAGCCAAGATGCCGAATTCACCATAACTTATCTGAGAATAGCATATTACACGGAATACTCGTCATCTTTGACGGCTATAATCGAGGCCGCCTCTTGATTCGGTGCTTCTTCATTCTCCGTCTCAGGGTTGTTTCGTTCAAGCCCAGTTCCTCAGCAGCCTTCACCTGGTTCCAACCGTTTTTTTCCAGGGCCTGGACTATTCTGTTCTTCTCGACCCAATCCAGCAGGCTTTGGAGCTTCCCGGGACCCTCCACGTCAGACCTCTCCTGCATCACGCTCAGATCTCGAAGCAGTTCCGAAGGAAACTCTCCGTTTTCGCTCAGCAAGGTGGCCTTCTCAATGAAATGCTGCAACTCTCTGACATTGCTCCCCGCCCATCTGTGCGCCAGCATGGCGGACATGATTCTCTTGGTGACCTTCATCTCGGGCTTGTTGTTCTCCTGAGCGTACCTGGCCACGAAGTGCTGTACCAGCAGGGGTATATCCCCCGGTCTCTCGCGGAGCGGGGGAATGCCGATCACAATGGTGTTCAAGCGATAGAAGAGATCCAGCCTGAAATCGCCGTCCTGCACCTTCTTCTGCAGATCCTGATTGGTGGCCGAGATTATCCTGATATCCACCTTGATCGATCTTTGTCCCCCCACTCTCTCGAACTCCTTCTCCTGGAGAACGCGAAGCACCTTGGCCTGCAGCGACAGACTCATGTCTCCGACTTCGTCCAGCAGAATGGTCCCACCGTCCGCCAGCTCGAACTTGCCTTTCCTGAAGCCCACGCCAGTGGCCGCCTTTTCCTCGATGCCGAATAACTCACTCTCCAACATAGTTTCCGCCAAGGCAGCGCAGTTCACCCGTATGAATGGGCCGGTTTTTCTGGGACTCCTTTCGTGTATCAGGTGAGCGATGAGCTCTTTTCCAGTGCCCGCCTCGCCCAGAATCAGGACGCTGGTTTTGGAGGGGGCCACCTTCTCCACCAGACCAAAGACCTCCTGCATCTTCGCGCTTGTTCCTACCAGTTGAGGATACTCGAAATACTGGTGCAGGGTTTCCTTGAGCTGGAATACCTCCTCGTGAACCTTGGCATAGAGCTCGCTTTTCTCTATGGCCGTGGCGATGAGACTGGCAAATGCCTTCAGGAAATCAACGTCCTCCGCGGAGAACACCGCCGGCAGACTTCGATGATCCAGGTACACCGTGCCGATCAGCCGGTCCCTGGTTCGCAAGGGGACGCAGAGTATGGAGAGGATGTTGTAGGCCACGACGCTCTTGCTGGCGGCGAATTGCGGATTGCTGGTAGCATTGTCCACGATCAAAGGGGAATCGCTCTTGATGACGTCGTTCACCACCCGTCGGGATATGGCCACGGCGTCTTTGGAAGTTTCCAGCTCCAGTTTCCGGGAGACTCTCACCTGGAAGCTCCCGTCTTTCTCGGAGTATAGGATTATGGCTCCCCTCTCGGCGTTCAACAAATCGATGACCAGATCAAGGGCTTTGGTCAGAAGATCGTCCGTATCCCATACGCTGTTCAGAAGATCCGCCAGTCGATAAAAGGTGTGAATCGTCTCCCTCTCCAGAAGGGCCATTTCCTTTGTCTGATTGAGCAAAGCTTCGGCCTCCTTTCTGCTGTTCTCCACTCCCAGTTTGCCGAAAATGCTCAGAGCCTCCCCCAGACAAGCCCGCCCTTCTTTCACCTTGCCCGTTTTCAGCTTGAACCGGCCCAGTTTCAGATACGTTTTGCCCAGTTCGTACCTGGCTCCCAGCGATTTGAAGGTGGCCGCGCTGTGCGCCAGCCGATCCAGGCAGGCGCTCCCCTCGCCTCTCAGCATGAAAAGCTCGGCCCAGACCCGGTCCAGAAGTGCCTCCAGCCAGGCGCTTCCGGAGGACTTCGCAAACTGCCGCACCTGTTCTAGGTATCCCTCGGCCCGATTGACATCCCCGGTTCCAACGCACAGCTCGGCTTGAGCCAAAGCCAACTCCGCCTCTGCCGGACCGTTTCTGCCGCTCTTCAAGATGTGGGCCGCCGCAAACAGGCTCTCGCCGGCCCGCGGCCAGTCGCTCCGATCCAGATAGAGCCTTCCCGACAGCAGTAGACAGTCCGCCACCCTGTTTTCTTCTCCGATTTGCCTAGCGATTCTCACGCTCCTGTCCAGATAGTGATTGGCCATCTGGTAGTCCTCCTTGCACCGGAAAAGATCGGCCAGGTTGTAGTACACCAGGGCTGCACCGCTTCTGTCGCGAGCCTCCTGGAACATCTTCAGCGCGGAAAACAACTGTTCCCCGCTCGCCGTGAACTGGCCCTTTCGGAGATAGACGTGGCCCATGCTGTTGTGGCTGAGGGCCATTCCCTTCACGTCGCACAACTGTGTCTTCAGCCCAAGGTTTCTCTTGAAGCAGTCCAGAGCCTCGTCCCACCGGTTGAGGTCCGTTAGGACGATGCCCAGGTTGTGTTCCATCACAGACGTGCGATAGCTGTCAGAAAGCTTCTTCAAGAGCGCGCCAGCTTTCTCTGAATCCTGCAGGGCTTCCCGGGGAAGTCCCCTGCTTCTCAAGAGGAGCGCTCTGGCGATATAGCAGTCGACCATGTCCTGGGCCTCTCCCAGTTCGCCGAACACACCCAGACTCCGCGAGAGGTCATCCAGGGCCTGGTCATAATCACCCAGGGCCCACCAGACTCCCGCCAGCGAGTTTAAGCCCATGCCCATCTCTTTGGAAGGCCCCAATCCATCGAGTACCCCGATGGCCTCCTGCAGGTACCCGGCGGCCTGGTGGTATTCGGAGGTCACCCTCCTCTCCCGAGCCAGGTCGATGAGCAGGGATGCGTACTCCGCCGGCAGCAGTTTGGGGTCCGCCAGCGCCAGCGTCTGGTCGAGCAAGCTGGTGGCTTCGTCATGCTGACCCATCTTGCTGTAGATGCCTGCGATTCTCTGCTGAATTCGCATGACATCCGTCTGCTGAGGATTCTCGCCGGCCGCCGGATCCAGGCTCTTCCGGTAACACTCTATGCTCTCCTGGTAGCGCCCGTCGCGTTCATACTGGTTCGCCAAATCGCGCAGAACTTCGTTCCGGGACTCTTTGGGATGCGTGGCCGATTCGTCCCAGAGCTCCAGAACCCGCAGGTAATGGGATATAGCCCGCTCAGCCTGGCCTGAGTCGCCGGCACGACGGGCGGCCAAAAGCGAATACCGCAAACACGGCTCCGAGCTGCGGGCCCAATAGTAATGCTCGGCCAACTCCTCCAGGTGGTCCTCCATTCCGGCCGACTGTTTTTCTTCCAGATAGCCAACCACGGAAGAATGAAGCGCCTGGGCCTGCTCCTCCTTCATCTGCGCCAAGACGAAATCCCGAGCCAAACCGCTGCTAAAGCAAAAACCATCTTCCGGGGAGCCATCCGACCAGGGCACCAGAATTCCCTCCGCCAGAATGCCCTGCAGCTGCTTCCGGAAATCCTCCGGCGTCTTATCCGACAATTCACTTAGCGTCCGGCAGCGAAATCTCGGGCCCAGGACGGAAGCCAAACCAAGAAGATGCAGTTCATCCGAGCTTAGACGACTCAGCCTATCGGCCAAATCCTCGGCCAAACCCGGTGGCACTTGCGCTTGCTCCATCTGCATCGGATCGAGCATCCAACCATCATTTCGCCTGTTGATATGCCCGCTTTCAGCCAACCCCTGGAACATCTGCCGCACCAACATCGGATACCCTTGCGCCTTCCGGTGGACTGCCGATACTATCTGGGCTCGCTTCTGCTTGAAGGCGAACAAGGAACAGACCAGCTCCTTCTCCTCGGGCTTGGTGAGTCTCTCCAGTCTGAAATGGATAAGTCTGTCCCCCCATCCCGATTTGATCGCCTCTTCCGTCAGCGACGCCCTTGTGTCTCGGTGCGAGCGGGAAAGGCCGTTGTTGACGGTGAGACAGAGAAGCAGTTGGTGGCGTTTCAGTCGATCTGGCAGGCTGCCGAGGGATTCGACCGGTGAATCGGCCGACTTTTCCAGGTTTTCCACAATTAGAACCTTGGTGGACGTTTCATCTTCGAGGAAGCTGGTCATCTCTCGCTGATGCGTCTTGAGCGATTCCCCGTCCGTCAGGCGCAGATCCAGGACCAGGCCGCGCTCCAGTTCGACCCGGGTCATGAACTCCTCCAGCAGCCTGGCTTTGCCCATTCCCGGCTCACCGGAGATCAGCACCACAGGATTCCCCTTGTCCCGGGCTTGACTGAAGGCCCGGTTCAACAGAGACAGCTCCTTATCCCGGCCCACGAAGTCGGTCGAGGCGATCAAGTTCCCTGCAAGCGAGCGGTCGTAGTCCGGTCTTTTCATCCCCGAGATCTCTTCCAGTCGAGCTATCACCTCCGACGCCGAATAGCACCGGTCCAACGGATCCTTCTCCAGAAGCCTCAGGATCAAGTCGCTCAATCCTTCTGGAATCCTAGGCTTTGTGGGGATCACCACTTCCTTTTCCAGGTGGCTTCTGGCCAGCTGGGACAGGTCTTCTTCCTCAAACGGCAGTTTCCCGAAAATGCTCTGATACACCAGAACGCCGAGGGAATAAAGGTCCGCCTGATGAGTGTGTTTTTCGCCCCGAATGATCTCCGGCGCCAGGTAGGAGGGAGTGCCCTTCCACCAGGCGGAATCTTGCGGCCGGGCCGGTTCGGCGAAGCCGAAGTCGGTGAACGTGGGCTTCAATCCGCCGTCGGAACAAGAGGAAACCAGGATGTTGGACGGCTTGATATCCCCGTGGATGATTCCCTTGCAGTGCAGAAAGTCCAGCGTGCCGCAGATGTCCAGGATGACCGGCCAAAATCTGGAGTAATCCGGCGGTTGAAGAAAGGTGCTCCACTCCCGCCCCTCCACCAACTCCATGCTGAAATTGGGCTGGCCCTGGCTGTTCCAGCCGAAGTCATACACCGATACGATATGGGGATGATGCAGCCGTCGGAGGAGAAGAAACTCCTGTTTGAATCTCTCTACATGATCCGGCTGGGTAAGGGAGAGGGTCTTAATGGCAACCGTCCTGCCCTTCAACTGGTCAACGGCTTTGAATACCTTTCCGATTCCGCCGGAACCGATCTCCTGCAAAACCCGATAACGATCGCCAATCATGGGTCATCCTATGGGAGGCCCGATCCGAGATTGCCTGGTTAAATCGGCAAAGCGTCTCTTGATCGAGCCACCTATAATATAACACCATAAAGGAGATTTCAATCGTTTTTTCGCCTGCTGGCAGGAGGCCCAGCGGGTCCGGTCGTCGATTGACTCGAACTTCTCCCTGGTTTCTGCGTAGGTTAATGTGGGAAACGGGGTCGAAGCCCGGGGTATAACCGTGAGATGGTCATGATTCAAAGAAGAGCGCTTTTGGCCCTTCTTATTTCGCTTGTCTTTTCGCTTTCCGTGTCCGCGCAGTCCCTTGCTCACCCGGTTCTGATCAAACTCGATTTGAGGGAATCAGGAGATTGGTCGGCCGCTCGATCCTTGGGTGTTGTCGCCTACCACAGATTCGACGGTTTCGTGTTGGCGGAGTTCGAGAAAACCAGGTTGGCTGAGTTGGATCAAGCCGGCCTGAAATACCAGATCGTGGATGAATCGCCCTGGTCTGAAGAGTATTTTCTGGTCTCGGCTCCCAAAGTCATGGCCAAGCCGGCACCGGTTTCTTACGGCAGAGCTCTGTTCGAAGACCAGGCCCGGCAATTCGTCAAAGGTACGAAGGAGGAAGCTGCTGGTCTGGCCGGGGTCGGATACACGGTTGTTCCGATTCGGCACCGGGCTATACCACTCGAATACAAACCGGCCTTGACTCGGCCCCCAGCCGCTCCTCGCTATTCCGAAGACATCGGAGACTTGGTGGACATGGTTTCCGCTGACTCTCTGTATGCGTGGATTCAGAGGCTTCAGGATTTCCTCACCAGGTACTCGCATTCCGACTCTGTGATTGCGGCCAGGGACTGGCTATACCAGAAGATGTCCGGCTTCGGCATCGACAGCCTGTGGCTTCATCACTACTACTGGGACTCCCACCAGTGGAACGTGGTGGCCACGGTGGAAGGGACGGTCCAGCCGGACAGAGTGATGGTTGTGGGGGGACATTACGATTCCGTGGTCAACGGAAGTGGAACCAACCCCATGGTCTTTGCTCCCGGGGCGGACGATAATGCCAGCGGCACCGTGGTCGCACTGGAACTGGCGCGGATAATATCTCAAAACCCTCTTCCCATCACCGTGATGTTCGTGCCCTTTGCTCAGGAAGAGCAGGGGCTTGTGGGAAGCGACCACTTTGCGGAATACCTGCATAATCAGGGAACAAACGTGGAGTTGATGATCAACTCCGACATGATCGGGCACAGCGTGGATTCGGATCCCGACGTGATAATCCACAGCGCATCATCCGGCGCCGTGCCGTTCGTGCAAGCCATGATAGACATGGCGGGTACGTATACCGATCTGCGCGCGTGGTACGACCCTTCCAGTTACGGAAGCGATCAGATCTCCTTCTACCAATGGGGTTACGACGCAGTAGTGGCTGCGGAAGGCGAGTTCCATACGGCTGGCTGGCATACCAACTACGACTTGATCGACAGCCTGAACTTTCCCTATCTGAGGCAGGTCGTCCAGATGTGCCTGGCTGCGGTGCTGACCTTGGGGAGTTCTCCCTCGGCGGTGACCGGTCTGGCCGCCGTGGATGCCGGAGACGGTGACGCCATATATTTTCACTGGTCCGATAACGACCCGGTGGAGGATGTGGACCACTATAACCTGTACTTCGGCACTTCCAGCGGAGACTACGATAGCGTCCGGCAGTTGGCCGGCAACGCGGACACACTCACTGACCTGACGGAGAACACGACCTACTTCATCACCGTGTCGGCCGTCAACCAAAACGGATTCGAAAGCATCGCCAATCCGGAGGTGTCCCTGGCACCCAAAGTGGCGCCGCGGGCACCGTCGGGACTGGCGGCTGACCCGTACGGCACATACAAGATCGAACTCGACTGGTCCGCCAACCGGGAGGCGGATTTCGACCATTACAGAGTTTTCAGAAGCGAGCAGTCCGGCTCCGGGTACCAGCTTCTGTCCGATGCCCAAAGCGAGACGACGTTTGTGGATTCGACTGTCCAAGGCGAGGTGGAGTATTATTACTACACCTTAACGGCGGTGGATACCACCGGAAACGAAAGCCAGATGTCGACCGAGGTTCAGGGATTTGCCGTCACCCTGGATCAGGGCCTGTTGGTGGTGGACGAAACATACCAAGAGGTAGGCAACAACATGGTAAACGGCGACAGCATAAACGCCTTTTACCAGCGTGCATTACAAGGTTACACACGCGCCTATGTAGACCACAGCTGCCCCACTTGTCCTCCGTATCCCCAACTGCGCCTCCCTGAGCTCGGTCGATACGGCGCGGTAATCGTCCACTCCGAGGATCTAAGAGGAAACCGCTCGCTGGGAGCGGATACGGATTCGACTTATTCGGTTCTCAAGAAATACCTGGATTATGGCGGCAAGGTTATCGTCGAAGGCCGCCGCAATCTCTCTCAGGGAGACGATGGCGATTGGTCCATCAGGCATTTCTCGGCCGGCGACGTCCGCTATGATCGTCTCCACGTCGAATCTGCTGTGGTTCCGCCCTGGAACACTCTCGATGGGCGTTCCGAGGAGTTCATCGGCGCACACGGTGAGATTTCCGGATACCCTGATCTTCAGGTAGACAGCCTCCGTGTGGCCCAGGTATCAGGAGGGCTGGAGCTGCTGGGAAGGGTCCCGGGCGTGGGTTACATCGACAGCCTGATGACCGGAGAGGTCATCTACACTTTCCATTCATCCTATGACACTTCCGCCTCGGAAGGGAAGCCTGTCGCCTTCCGCTACCTGGGAGCTGGCCAACAGGTCATCTTCTTCGACTTTCCGCTGTACTTCATTCAGGAGGCGCAAGCTACCCAGCTTCTGCACCAGGCTTTGAGCGATCTGGGAATGTCTCCCTCTTCGGTGGAGGAGGAAGAGGAGGGCGTAATAACCTCGTTCCGTCTGGGGCACAACTTCCCCAACCCGTTCAATGCCGAGACCATAATAGAGTATTCACTTCCCCGTGCCGGCAGCGTTCGACTAACGGTTTACAACATATTAGGGCAGGCGGTAAAGGTGCTGGTGGACGAGATACAGACGGCAGGCGACAAAAAGGTGATATGGGATGGAAAGAACCAGAGGGGGCAGGATGTCGCAAGCGGCGTGTACTTCTACAGGATGGAGGCAGGAGAGTTTGCCAAGACCGATAAGATGCTTCTTCTAAAATAAGATTCTGTAGTAAGATACCATCACAGCACATTCTCAGGAAGGAAGGCAGGGCTCTTGAATAACGATTTCAGGATAATACCTCTTCTGCTTCTCATCGGGGGTCTGGTCTTTATCATCTATGCCTGGGCCAAGGGATGGTTCAAGGGCGTCAGAAGAGGCAGCTTCACCAGCCAGGCTGTGATGCACGACTGGCTGAACGAAGACAAGCAGGACGCCATCGAATATATGATGGATGGGGAGGAGGAGAAACAGAAAAAAGACGCCCGTTCGGGTGAAGAGCCGGAGCCGACACTCGAAGACCCTGACGAGTCACCATAATTCATGATTTACTGAGAAAGGTGGGTTGGAAAGAGACTGAAGACGGGGCCCACTAATCAAGGGAGAAGGCTTCCACCAGGTTCATGCCCTTCTTTAATACCTGGTAGCCGGAGACATCCGTGGCGCCAACCAAGTCTCCATTTTCGTCCAGGAATTCGATGGTCAGATCGTAGACCCCCGGCTCGATTTCGAAATCGCCCACGTAGATTCTTCCCGGAAGCAGACGCGAGCAACGAAGGTCGGCATTCTCCGAGATGTCGGTGGCCACGTCCACTGCCGCCTTTTTCAGCCATCCTCCCAGCCCTCCGGTATCCAGTTTCTCCTTGGCCTTGTGCGCCGCCAAGCCCTTGGCAATGGCGCGAGCTAAGGTTCGCAGGTAAATCAGCGATTTCTTGGCCTGAAAGGTTTCCTTGGCCACCGCCCCCACATCTTCCAACAGCTGCAATTCACCAATAGCCTGACCATTGGACGTCACTCTGACCCGGCTGATGAACGAGGCCCGGGAGACGATCTGCGGAATCGAAAAGTCGAAGTAATAATCCTCGGAAACCGGCATGGGGAGATGGCCATACTCGGATTCCCCAGTCTTAGGGTCGGTATAGAGGACCTGGACTAAATCCAGATCCTTGTCCGTTCGGATGCGCAGCTCCAAAGCCTCCTTCACCGGCGAGAGGCCTGCCAACCCGACTATGCTCAATATGGCCTTATCCGGTGAATGATATTTCACGTCGGGAACGTCGAAATCGTACACGTAAGGCTGCTCCTGAAAGGCTCGATGCAGCAGGTCGTAGTCGATTCTGGCATCGTCCAGCTTGCCTTCGGCTGCGTATGCATGCATGCTCAGGTAGCGGGCAAAAGCATCGTTGTTGAATCGCACTTTCTTGACATCATAGTCGATCTTCACTTCCTGGCCGTCTCCTTGCGAGTTCTGGCTAAACTCCTCGGCGGCTTTGCGGTACTTCTGCTCCAGAAGATCCAGCTTTTCGTTGGCTCGTTTGATCTCCACGAAGACATCATCGAACTCATCGAAAGCCACATAGTTCAGAGCTTTCATCAGGTTGGTGTAAAGCACCTCGTAGTCCTCGCCTGCGTACTCCAGAACGTTGTCGTTCAGAAGCAGAGAGCCGGCGGCGCGAGAGATGCTCCTGGTAAAGAGCTCGTCCGCAGCATCCTCCGCATCCGTGAGTCTCTGATTGCTTTCTTGAAAACGCGAAGCGTAGTGATAGGCCAGACCGGAATCCAGCCAGTAGAGGAAGCGGTCCTTCTTGCCGTACTTGCCTTCCGATTTGGCCTTTTCGATTTTGGCTACGGCCGCGTCGAAATCGTTTTTTCTCACATCCGCGGCGATGGGCTCATAGAATCCCTTCTTGGTGGCCACCGAGCCGCAGCCGGCGATAAGAAACAGGCACAACAGCAGTGCAGGCAGCGCCGCTTTTGTGCCTGAGGATTTCAGGTAACAGGATATTACCACTTAGTCTTGCTCTTGGATATCTCTTTTTTGATCTTCTTGGTGCCGATCCAGGCCTTCTCCATGTTCTCTATGTTGATCAGCTCCAGATCGGTCTGATAGTATACCACCTTCACGCCCTCGGCCTGATCGGTTATCGACTTGATGCCTCCCACCAGCATGAAGTCCGCGCCGGTTTCCGCCCGAATGCGCTTCATGGTTTCGGGAGAAGCCCATTCCGACTGGTCCATCCTCTCGTCCCGGATCTCATCTCTCTGCTCCGGACTGGCTACGAACTTGACCTGCCCGGAATTGGTCAATTCCCTCTCGAAGTCAGAAGTGAAGGTTTCGGTGTCTATATGCTCGTCGCTACGGTTCTGTATGGTTCCCACGGTCACCACCGGTTTCCTCCCCTGGGCAGCGGCAAAATCGGTCAGCCACACACGGGACAGACAATCGGAGATCATTTCCTCGGCCACGAGGCGGGCGTCGGTGTCGTTCCAATTGCCGGAAAGATCGGTTTGGGTATCAGGCTCAATCCGGTAGACCTTTCTGGATGATCCGCAAGCCAGAACCAGACAGAATGCCAGTGCCGGCACCAGTAACTTCTTCATTTTCTCTCCTTTCTACAAGGTTCTATGATCTTGTCAGATTATCAGTACGGCCATGCCGCCAGAGGTTCTCTCCATTATTCGAGTGGGAGGATAACCGACAGGTCTCGCGGTGTCAAGCGGTTTTTCGGAAACAGCGGGCGACATGCCGGAAGGTCTGGATTCACCCGGAACCTCAGGCCTGGAAAGTCCGAATCCCGGCAAGGATTAGCCGGCGACTTGCTTTGCCAACCGTTTACGTCCGCTCCGGTCGCCAGCCGTTACTTTCTCTCCGCTTCCTCCTCGTCTACCTCCTCGCTTATCTTGAGGATCTTCTCGTAGGGCAAAGCCAGCCAACTCTCCACCTGGGCCGCGTAAGGACGGGTCAACAGAGATACCTTGGCGGCTGTCTCCTCGTCCGGAGCCTCATAGATATGCATGGAGTCCCAGTAGCCCATGAGAGCGTAATGAGCCAGAAACTTGACCCGTGGGCACTTCTGGCTGATCTGGTTGAGCCAAGCCCGGCCGGTTCTGGAACGATCGGCCAGCTTCGCACCGATTTCGGTCAATTGCGCGTCTCGCGACGCGAGTTTGGTGACCAGAACGAACGTTTTCATAGAAACCTCCTCACTGTGGTGGACGGTGAAGTCAGACCGTACGCAACACCCCAGACTTGTTTTTTCACTATATACCGATGCCGACGATCCCCATCATCGGCCTGCATGGTATAAGCATATGTGAACCGGTGACGGAAATCAAGAGGAAAATGGGTCGGGGATGGTCCGATAGGGTTTGGGAGTTGGGCGATCGAAACCAACTCATGCGTCGCGACTTCAACCTCCGGCCGTGCCCATGCGGGTGCTACCCGCCGGAAGCCGGCCGCATTCTTGCGCCTACTTAGGCTTTAGTCCCCGGCTTACATAGATGTGACCCGAGCCGCAGCCAAAATACTCTTTCCTCTCCACCTGGCGCCGGAAGGCTCTCATTGATCTCTCCTGAACTCGCCGATAACGCCGGTACTCATCGGGGCGGCCGCCGCCGGCCAGAAAGAATTTCCTCTCCCGAGCCATCCAGGTCTTGCGTCTTTCCTCATTCAGCCATTGTTTTTTGACATTGTCCAGAAGGTCCTTCTGGCGCGGTCCGCGATACGGCGGCTGGATATAGAAGACGGCATCGCTTTGTCGGATGTCGATTTCCTCAAGACCCAAATAGCCCATCAGAACGGGGACCTTGTTGCCGAAGCTGCCGTCGCCCTGACCCAGTTTGATGCGCCCTCGGTTGCTCACCAGAGCGACCTTGGCGATCAGGAGCTGCTCGTCGATGTCGGGTTCGGGAAGAGAGCGGTACCAGTTTTCCAGAAGCACCGACAGGTTGTCCGGCTCCTGGCACATGATCACCCCGCTCGGCTTGGCTACCCGGATCATCTCCTTCAGAGCCTTCTCCGGATGCTGCAGGTGAATGAGCAAGGCCTGGCACATGACCAGATCGGCAGAGTTATCCTCCAGCGGGAGCTTGTAAGCATCTCCGACTCTGAAAGAGGCCTGGCCGCCTTTGGCCCATTGTTTGGCTGCTTTCTGCGCTTGTTTCACCAGCTTTTCCGACGCGTCAATGCCGATGTATCGCCCGCCCTTGCCGAAATAGGGCCAGTAGGTATAGCCCAGATAGCCCAACCCGCAGCCCACGTCCACGGCGGTCATCCTCGGTTTCAAACCCAGCCATACTGCCAGCCTGTCCAGCGTGCCCTCCAGCCACAGGGTTTTGCGCTGGTAGACCAGCATCTCCTTCCAGCACTTCTCGGACCAGTCTATTCGCTTCTTATCCTGACTCATGGCATCCTCCTTGCTGGAATGCAAGAACTTCTTGACGCAAGTCACCACCTATGGCCAAGCTCTGTAGCGATAGATCCTCGGGTGCGGGCGCGAATGTTCAGATTCGCCCTGCATCTTTCCAGTGGAACTGAGGCTTCATTCTCTCGAAGGCTTTCTTCCCCTGACTACGTAGATGTCTCCCGAGCCGCACTGGTGAAACTCGCCGCTCTGAACCTGTCGCCGAATCATTGACATGATTCTATCGTCCAGGGCCTGGTAACGTCCGAGATCTTCGGGATCTCCGCCGCCTGCCAGAAAGCCCTCCTTCAACCAGTCTATCCATGTCTTATGGCGCCCTTGGTCCAGCCACTGTTTTCTTACGTGAGCGAGATGATACTGCTGGAGAGGGCCTTCGTAGGGCGGCTCTATGTAATAGGCCCGGTCATTTATCCGTACGGCGATATCGGTGAGGCTCAACTCCTTCATCATCCGCGGTATCTTTCTACCGATGCTCCAATCGCCCAATCCCAGCTTGATCCGACCCTTGTTGTAGATGATGGCTACCTTCGCGATCAACAACCGTTCCTCTATCTGTGGTTCCGGTAGGGAGGGGTAGGGGATGGTCATCATACTGGAAACGTTGTCGGGTTCCTGGCACATGACCAGCCCGTCCGGTTTGGCCACGCGTATCATCTCCGCCAGAGCCTGCTCCGGTTTTTCCAGGTGTATCAACAGAATGTGGCACATGACCACATCAGCGAAATCGTCGGGAAGCGGCAGCTCATATGCGTTGCCGACCCCAAAATGTGCTTCCCCCTCCTTAGCCCAATCCCAAGCTGCCCTCCGGGCGTCTTTCACCAGCTCCGGCGATATATCCACGCCAAAGTATCGCCCGCCCTTGCCGAAATAGGGCGAGTACGTATAACCCAGATAACCCAATCCACAGCCCACGTCCACCGCGGTCATTCCGGGTTTCAAACCCAGCCATACCGCCAGCCTGTCCAGCGTGTCTTCCAGCCACAGGGATTTTCGCTGGTAAACCAGCATCTCCTTCCAGCATTTGTCGGACCAGTCGATTGGGTCCTTATCTTGGCTCACCATGAGCCCTCCATCCAAAAGCAGGGGGCGGAGTCGAGCTCCGCCCCTATGCGATAACTGTATGTATCCAGCTTGGATTACTGCAGTTTGATCAACTCAACCCGCCGGTTATTGGCTTTTCCTTCGGCCGTCTCGTTGGTGTCGATAGGCTTGGATTCGCCCCAGCCTTTGGCTTCCAGTCGACCCGCGTCGACCTCGTAAGTGGAAACCAAGTAATCCCGCACGGAATTGGCTCTGTCCTGGGACAAGGTCATGTTGTGCTCGTCCGTCCCGTCGCTGTCGGTATGTCCTTCGATGGACAGTCGAAGCTGAGGATCTTCCTGCAGAAGCTGGCCGATATCCTTGAGCGTCTTGTACGATTCACCTTTGATCTTGGCCGAGTTGACGTCGAACAGGATGCCGTGGGTGACGATCTTTCCGGTCTCATCCAGCTGCTCACGCATGGTCTTTCCGCCTTCGGCGAATCGGAAGCCCCGGAACAGAAGAGGATTGTTCTCCTCTTGCCAGGGGTCAGTCGTGATCTTAAAGCCGACCGGATGGTAGTCTTCCACCTGCGGAACGTTGGCCACTCGTTCGTTGTCGACATAGCACTTGATCGACTGGGTGGTAGCCATGATCCTCATCACGTGTATGCCTTTTCCGAGCTTTTCCGGCAAATCCTTACTGGCTTTCTCCTGTCTTTGTATGCCGAGATAGGTATCGTTGCCGTTCCTCAAATAAAACTGTCCGATTTCATTCCCTTCGTTGTCCAGCCAGAAAATGTCAAACCAGTGGCCGCTCTTGTCGGCGCCATTGCTATAGATCTCCATCTCCACCGTGTATTTAGGCGGCAAGGGCGCATCCTGGACCTTGGGGCGAATCGAACCTTTGTCCGTACACATAATCCAGTATTCCTGACCGAGTCGCACCACCTCAAAAACACCTCTGTCCAGGTTCCACCTGCGGGGAAACTCGCCCTCCTCGTCACCCTTCATGTCGTCGTAGAAGATGACCTTGTCACCAGGGATGAAGTCGTACTTGGTGTAAAGGGTCATGTCTTCCGTCGCGCCACCCGAAGCTGCCTCAGCTCCTCCTTTTTGAGCATCTGCGGCAGGCTTCTGGACTTCCTCTCCCTCCTGCGTTTCTTCTTCCTGCTCGCCCTCCACGGCCTTGTCCACTTGTTTGTCGACTTTCTCTTCAGCCTTCTCCTTGGCTTTGTCTTCCGCTTTCTTCTTGGCCTTGTCCAATATCCCCGCTTGTGCCGACATGGTTGCTGCGAGCATCACGACTGCCACGAGCAGCACCACACTGATCCGCCAAAACGACTTCACAGCCGCCTCCTGGTTAAATGGTTCGAAGACAGTTGGTACACCGCATTCTTGATCTCGGATTCCACCGCTGGGTTTTGGCCCAGAGAATCCGACCGGCAGGGAAGGTCTGGTTGACGCCTTGCTCGAACTCATCTGCCGGGTCAGAACCTTCTGTATCCGCGATAATGAACCTACGGTCTTCAGAGTTCGAAGTCAAGCTGTTTTTGGAATAGGGGAGAGGCTTGTATTCACCGGCAGGCAGGGGCAGCTAGGCCCATCCGCGCCTGGCACATATTCTCTCTTGCTCTATCCCCAAATAGGGAAAGGGAATCTCTCTTCCCTCTCTTAGTGGGAGCCATACGGCTCGCTCCTCGTGTGTTTTCATCTTGACACGCGTCCCAGGTGGATCTATCTTAATGTTGAAGGCAAAAGCCAATATTAAGAAGGCTTCGGGTATCAGCTCTAATAGCTCCAAGATAGACACTCGAAGCCGAGGCCGAGGGAGGGTGATGTGATGACGCGTGCGTTTGTGTCTATTAGTCTTGCGGCCCTCGCGAGTTGCCTCTTGGGATGTAGCAGCAACGTGATGGTTTCCAGGTATCAGGCCAGAATCCCATATGATAAGATAGGTATCGTGGGGATGCGGCCGTTCAGCACGGTGACCTATGAATTGCCGGGAGGCGAAGTCGACCTGGATAGGGGCGTCATCATAGGCGTTACTCGGAAAGGTGAACAGGTTGAAGTCAAGTTGGATGAGGTCTGGTGGGTTGCCTGTTTGAGGCCTGTAACTGACGTGGGCGTTGTCAGAGCCTTGCAGGTCTCTCCTTATGAGAAACCACACGCGCTTGTGACACAGGCCGGGGAAATCATCGCCTTCGATCGTAATGGGGCAACAATCGATGAAGAGCAAGAAACGGTTATTGGGGCGAAACCCTCCGGTGATTCGATTCGAGTTCAGCTGTTTGATGTGTCTAGCTTCAAGCTGCGTGCCGGGACTGTCAGAGTCTTCATGGGTGAGCTCCTGAGACCCAATGACAAGATTATGGCCGCCATGCTGCCTGCTGACAGCGTGGTTCTTTTCAATGGCCGAGGGGCCAGACTCAATACCGAATCAATGCTTATTGAAGGGATCACCAAAACGGGCAGTCCAATCGAGATAATGTTGGAGGATGCAGACTCCTTGGTTGTCAAAAAGCCAGACCCTCCGAAGACTATTGCCAGTGTTTTTGGGGGACTTGGTGCCGTCGCATATCTCATTAGCGCTATTCTGAACTATCGATAGAGTCTTGGATGTTCAAGTAATTCTTGGACATCATCGCGGGCTTTCTTTCCAGTTCAACTATCGACGAAACATCCAATAGGTCGATTCCCACAGGGACCTTCGTCGTAGTGGGGTCAAAGAACTCCGGCGGGATGGAAGAGAACGTAGGGGCGAACCTTTAGATTCACCACCAAGAACATCAGGGCGGAGCTGGAGTTCCGCCCTTACTGCCATATAGTCAGCTCATTTGAAAAGGTCCGAGGCTTTGACGATCTCGAAATCCTCTTCCCTCAGGCCCAAGTCGAATGCCTTTATCTTTGCATCTTCCTCTCTGAGCGCGGCTGTATCCTTCTGAGAGGGGTATTCTATCATGGTCGCGCCGGTCAAAAGTTCCTGTTTGAACTCTTCTGCGTCCGAGACCAAAGCCACGATGGCTATGTTTTCCGGCGAGAGATATGCCCGGGCGGCCGCGTCAGCTTCCTCTATGGTAACCCGAGCCACGTTCTTCTCATAGTTCTCCACAAAACCGAGGGTCCCGTAAAACTCATCGTCGAGCAAAAGCCCTAATTTTCTTTGCGGAGTCTCGATCTGGAACGCGAACTGGTTCTCCTCGAAGTTCTTGGTCAGCTCGAATCTGTCCTTGGGGATGCCGTCATTCACCAGATCGGTCAGCTCCTTCAAGCACAGTTTGATGGCGAATTTGGCGTTGAGGCTTTTCACATAAGTCCACATGCTGAAGTATTGCACCAACCGGGGGATGTTGGGAGCCACCAGCTTGCCCCATCCGGCTTGCTCGAAATGCTCGATGTAGCTGTACGCGCCGTACGATAATCCCCGCTCCATTCTGACGGTCTTATACAGCCTCCCGATCGACTCCCGATGTTTTCCCAAATACACATTGGCCACCAGAAGCGGGAAGTAATCGGACGAGGCGCGGGTCAAACCATAAGGATGCCCGATCCTGAATTGGGTCTGGGCCCTGCCTTCCTTTTGGATGAGAAGCACCTTTCTTCCCACCACGGGTCGGACCCTCCCCTCAAGCTCCGGAGTCAGGCCGGACTTGAGACCAGACATGTCCTTCTTGAATCTCTCCAGCGTTGCCTGGTCGAAGTCCCCGGCCAGACCCAACTGGATGTTGTTCTTCACGAAGTACCTGTTATAGAAATCCAGGGCATCCTGGCGGCCGAACGACTTGACTGCCGATTCGTTCCCGCAGACCAGGTGACCATAGGGATGCCCCCGGAAGATGTAGTTCTCGAATTCTTCCCTGACCAGATCGATGTCGTCCTGGCGAACGTTTTCGATGGCATCCAGCTGGTCCACCCTGGTCTTCTCTATCTGCTCCTCCGGGAACGTGGGCTTCAGTATGACCTCCGAAAACACTTTGTAGAAGTCGTCCAGGTTCTCTTTCAGCGTGGTCCCGGAGATGACGATGACCTCCTTGTGAACTTGAACGTCTAACCTGCCGCTGATCTGATCCAGCGACTCGGTGATCTGGTCCCGAGAGAACGACAGGGTGCCGCGCTCCAACAGCTTGCCGGTGAAATAGGCCAAACCCTCCTTGCCGGGAGGATCATAAGCCGATCCTGCCCGGACCATCACCTCGAAATAAACGACCGGTATTTCCGGCTTTTTCACCTGGACGACCTCCAGCTCTTCCACGCGACTGCAAGGTAAACCCAGGATCACCAGACCCAACAATGCGACCAGGGAAAGAACATTCGATCTTTTGGTCAACATGGAACTCTCCTTTTCCAAGAAATCCAAAGAAGCCACAAGCCGGCTGCTTGCCAGATTTCATCCCTTGGGCACCAGAGTCACCACCGTCCGATTGGCGGGCGTGAATACCTTCTTTGCCGCCCGCTGTATCATCTCAGGGGTGACCGAATCGTACCTCCCCTCGGCTCGGAACAGCACATTGTAATCGCCCGCCAGCAGTTGATAATGTCCGATGGCCGAGGCCACCGAAAAGGGACGGTTCAGCCGATAGTACATCTGGGCTTTCAGCGAGTTTTTGGCTTTGCTCAGCTCCGTCTCGCTCACCGGCTGGACCTGCAGCTTCTGCAGCTCCTGGTAGATTATATCCTCAACCTCCTGAATCGACTTGCCTTTCTTGAGACTGGCGGAGATGGTGAACAAGCCCGGGTCCTTGTGCTCCTGCATCTCGCCGCCGACACGGTCGACCAATTGCAGGTCGGTCCGAAGCTTCTTGGTCAACCGGCCGCTCTCCAGAAACAGAATCTCGGCGATGAGCTTGAGCGCACAGAAATCGTCCGACATGTTGTCGAACCGGGGACCGTGATAACCAATCATCAGCCTGGGGGTGACCAAGTCGTCCTTCCAGGTGTAGGCTGCGGTTCTCTCCTCGGTCTGCCGAGGCTCGGCAGGAATGGTGAGGCCTGGCGGAGGCTGGCTGGGCCAGTCGGCGTAGTATTGCTTTATCCATTCGAGAGCCTGGGGGGCATCGAAATTTCCGGCCACCACAATGGTAGCATGTCCCGGGGAGTAGAAGGTCCTTTTGAACTCCAAACCGTCTTCCACCTGGATGTTTTTCTCCAGATCTTCCTCGTATCCGACCACCGGGTGATGATAGGTGTGTTTCCGGTAGGCCAACTGACCGAACTCCGACCACAGAAACCCGTCCGGGTCCTCCACGTCCCCCATCCTTCTTTCCTCCTTGACCGGTCCCAGCTCGGTCCTGAAGGTCTGGTCGGTGAAAATGAGGTTTTGGATACGGTCGGCCTCCACCTCTATGACCTTCTCCAGATACTCGGACTTGACGTTCACGAAGTACACCGTCATGTCCTCGCCGGTATAGGCGTTGGTCTCCGGGCCGAAATCTCCCAAGGCCTGGTCGTAATCGGGATACTTCTCCGTTCCACGGAACATCATGTGCTCGAACACATGCGCCAGTCCGGTGATGCCGGGTTTGACCTCGTCTCGGGAGCCCACGTTCATGAAAGTCTGATAGCTCACCGTGGGAACGGTGTGATCCTCGCAGGTTAAGATGGTCAGCCCGTTATCCAATACCGTCTTCTGGATGTCGAGCTGGATGGAACCGGCCTGGTTGGCGAAAACAGAGAGCGCCAGCAGAAACAGAATCAAGATGAGAATATCGGAATGTTTCATTTCCTCCTCCGGGTGGAAGTTGGGTCGCACACTGGTGACCTCCCAATATAGCATGTGACCACCTTTTGTCAAGCCGGGCCGGCAGTGAAATCGCTTCCTTCGCAGAGGAGAGAAAGAAAGGTGGGGCGGATGTGCCGTTTGGATTTGATCCGGGTTCGGCACGCAGGCCGTAATCACGCTTTTCGGGGACCAGTCAGCCCCGTCCGGAATCCGCCACCCAAGCTCGCAGGACGGTGACCTCATGGGCGAAGATACCGTGTTCCGCGGGGCGGATGCTCGGACGACTCTCCCTGTGCCTCAGGTGCTCTTGCGGCTGAGCAGAACGGAGCAAGTTTTGCAGAAGTCCTTTAATTTGAAGTCTATTTCCTCGGCGTAGGTATAGGAGTGCATAACGCATAGCGGATCGCGACAGTGCACGATTCCGAAAGTGTGACCCAATTCGTGAACCGCTTCCTTCTCCAGACGCTCTCTTAAACGCTGCGGATTGGGTGGCAACCCGTAGAGCTCATCCCGCAGACGAAAGGAGGAAACCACTGCCGCCTTTCCCCCCAGCTGCGCCTCGCCAAAGACGAAGGTCAGAACGGGCACGTACAGATCCACTCCCGTGATCCCCAGAATCTTGCACTCTTGCTCGAGAGCCAATTCCACCAGCCGTGATAATATCCAAGTGGAATTGTATTGGTTGCGGACGGGATCGTGGCCGTCCTTAAGAGACAAAGAGGCGTGCAACAGATCGACGGGAAACCCGAAGGCCTGGGCCACGGCGGAAGACACTTGTTCCAGAAGATCGCTATTTTCAAAGCGGAGAGGCAGCAGGTATATCTTCACTTTTATTTTCGCAGTTCATACTTTTTGATTTTGTGATAGAGAGTAGCCCTGTCTATACCCAGCACCTCAGCCGAACGGGTTATGTTCCACTCATTCCGTTCCAGGACGTTCTTTATGTGCGCCATCTCGATCGATTCCAGGCTCTGGCTTCGGGGCACCGTCCCGCCGGTGGCCGGAATGGGAAGATCGTCCACCGTAATGGTCGATCCTTTGGCCACCACAATGGCCCTCTCCACGGCGCTCTTCAGCTCCCGCACGTTTCCGGGCCAGTCGTAATTCTCCAGTTGTTCCAGGCTGTCGGGAGAAAAGTTCGTAACCGGCCGGTTGGTGCTGCTGGACAGTTTCTTGAGATAGTAGTCGCAAAGAAGCGGAATGTCCGAGCGCCTCTCTCTTAAGGGAGGAATGGACATGGAGAACACGTTTAACCTGTAGTACAGGTCCTCTCTGAATTGACCTTCTTTGACCGCCAATTCCAGATCTCGATTGGTGGCGCAGATCAGGCGGAAATCGACTTTCATGAGTTCGTCTCCGCCCACCCGGGCGAATTGCTTGGTTTCGATCACCCGCAGAAGATCCGCCTGAGCTTTGGCATCGATGTTTCCCACCTCGTCCAGAAATACCGTCCCGGCATTGGCCATCTCGAACTTGCCCTTGCGCCGGTACAAAGCTCCGGTGAAAGCTCCCTTTTCGTGACCGAACAACTCGCTTTCCGTCAGGCCCTCGGTCAATCCCCCGCAGTTTACGGTTATGATGGGGAAGAACCTTCTGGGACTGTTGGAATGAATGGCCCGGGCTATCAACTCTTTGCCCGTCCCGCTTTCCCCCCGGATCATCACCGTGGTATCGGTGGGGGCTACCGTTTTGATCAACTCGAAGACCTTCAGCATGGCCGAGCTTTCGCCGATGATCTGATCGATCTCATACAGCTCCTGGATCCTCTCCCTGAGTTGTATGTTCTCGGAGACCAGTCGCCTCTGCTTCAGGATGTTGGCGACCAGATGAGAGAGGTAATCCGGGTCCACCGGCTTGGTCACGTAGTCGTAGGCTCCCTCCTTAAGCGACTTGACCGCCGTGTCCACGGTGGCGTAAGCCGTGATCATGATGATGGTGGCGTCGGGGTCGATGGTCTTGATCCTTTGCTGCAGCTCCATCCCGTCCATGCCGGGCAGCTTTATGTCCAGGAAAACGATGTCCCAGTATCCGGGTTTCAGTTTCTCCAAAGCCTCCTTGGCGTCGGCCGCCGCCTCCGTTTTGTGGCCATCTTCGGCAAACCACTTGGTCAGCGAATCTCTGACGCTGAGCTCATCGTCCACGACCAAGATGCTGGCCGGTTTGTCCTTTTTGTTAGGATTCATCACTCTGGCCTCCTGTCATTGCTCCCCTTCAGCAGAACTTCGCTGATCGTTTTCCGAATGCACGAGATGGTCGTTCTTGACCGAATGCAGGGGTAGCTGAATAATGAAGTTGGTTCCTTCCCCCACCACGGAGGTGGCTTCGATCTTCCCATCGTGTCTTTCAATGATGCCGTAGCACACCGAAAGTCCCAATCCCACTCCCTTGCCCTCTCTTTTGGTGGTGTAAAACGGTTCGAACACGTGAGGGATATCCGCGGTGGAGATGCCGGAGCCGGTATCCTGAATCTGGATTTGCACTCTCTTCTTGCGCCGATTGACGTTAGTAACTATGGTCAGCGTACCCCCGTGAGGCATGGCCTCCACGGCGTTGTCCAGAATGGCCAGGAACGCCTGCTGAATCTGCTCCCGGTCGCACAGCACTTCCGCTCCATCTGCTTGATAGATCTTGACCAAGTGGACGTTATTCAGCGTCAGATGGTGCTCCACCAACTGCGTGCAGCGATCCAGGATCTGCTGCAAATCCACCACCGCGAACTCGCCCATCTGCCGTTTGGAGAAAAGCAGCAGGTTCCTGACGATGTTCCCGCAGCGGCTGGACTCATCGGCCACTATGGAGAGGTCCTCGCGGATGGAAGCGATGCGCTCCGGGGTAAGATTTTGGTCGGAGAGTTTCCTTTGGGAGAGTCGGGCGTAAGTCAAAATTCCGCCCAGGGGATTATTCAGCTCGTGGGCCACGGTGGCGCAGAGCTTGCCCAGGGAGACCATCTTCTCCACCTGAATTAGATGCCCCTGAATCTGACCCAGTTCCTCGCGCGCCCTTTTCAACTGGCTGGTCATGGTGTTGAAGGAGTTCGCCAGCTCCCCGATTTCGTCTTTGCGCTGCAGGGGAATGGTGTAGTCCAGATCGCCCCGGGCGATGGCCCTGGTGCCGGCGGTCAGCTTGCGCACCGGAGCCCGGATAAGCGTCCACACCAGAATTCCCGTTACGAAAAGAACGCTGACCACCAGTACCACCGATGCCCAAACGGTCTGGCGGCGGCTGCGCCCGATGTCGGCATCTACCGTGGCCAGAGACATCTGAACGTCCAGGACTCCCAGGATGAACTTCTCATCTGGGTTCAGGTGACAGCCTGAGCCGAAACAGGATGGTTCGTTTTCTATGGGATTTATTAGCGCCAGGACCCGGTATCCGCCGGGAGAAGTTATTATCCTATGACGCTGTTTGGTGGCCAGTGCCTTGAGAGGCTCGGGATAGCGGTGACACACCTGACAGGCTTCGGAAGAGATGGGAACCTTGGTGGAAGCCTCTTCGGAACGGGTGCTGAAGATGACCTCGCCGTTTTTGTCGTAGATGCGGATAACCTCAAAACCGGGCATCTCGCGGAAATTCTTGAAGATCTGATGAATGTCCTCCTTGCGATTGATCAGCATGCTGTAATGAATGGACTCCTTGATCAGATCGGTGGTCCTGAGCCCGGCCAGCTCCACCTGCTCCAGAAGATCGCTGGCCTCGCTCCGGACGTTGATGTAGGTGAAAGCCGCAAATCCGACAAACATCACCAGAAGGAGTGCGATCAGGAATTTCAAACCGAGGGTCATGGTCACCTCTGCAAACGGACGGGGTCGACCAAGAGTGGGTCCTCCGTCCCCAACTTCCCCCGTGGGTAATATATTCATTTTTGCCCCTGGTGAGAAGTCTTTTCCGGGGCAAAGATGCGAAAAAGGGGACGGGAAATCGGAGCGAGCGGTCAGGCCGGCGGCGAATGTCCATGGGGGCCGGTGAATTGCGTCTGCGTCGTCCCAAATTGATTGAAAAAAACCTTTGCGCTGAGGAGGAGAATCGGTTAGATTAAACGGGTGTGCTTCAATCCAGGCGGGTTAGATTCACTGCAGTCGAGTCGGGCAGAATTCTCGCGCGGCGGCCGAGTGCTCCGCTTCGGCAGTAGTCATACATCCCTGGCCATTGAAGCCAATGGTAAGACCGAGGCGGCACGCGACGACACGGCGGGCTCAAGTCCACCGGGCCTTAGCAAACGGCCTCTTTGGGGTGAACGTATCAAAAGACGAGAAGAATAGATG
>CAZPRG010000009.1:1277-26808 GCA_964588675.1 uncultured Ignavibacteria bacterium | reverse complement strand
CGCCCAGTTCACGGTCGGCGGAGTCAACCCCCTCCTGGACCTGGTGATAAAGATCTCCCCCCCCATCAAATTCAGCGCCTTCGGGCTGGCTTTGCTTCTGCTGCTGGTGAACGTAAAAGGAACCAAGGAGAGCGGAAAGGCGCAGAATTTCTTCACCATCACCAAAGTCGTCATGCTCTTCATTTTCATCGGACTATGCCTACCCTACGTCAACGTCAAGAGCTTCACCCCTTTTGCTCCCTTCGGATTCACCGGCATAATCTCCGCCACGGCCTTGATTTACATTTCCTTTTTCGGATTTGAACTCATCTCCAGCGCCTCCGAGGAGATCAAGAACCCCACCAAAACCGTGCCTAGGGCGATTTTGCTCTCCCTTTTCATACCCATGGTGATCTATGTGGCCGTGGTGCTGGTCTCCGTGGGGATCGTCGATTACCATACGCTGGGTACCTCCGCCGCCCCCTTGGTGCTCATAGCCCAGAAGGTGCTGGGGAACTACGGGCTGCTCTTCGTTTTGATCGCCGGGCTTCTGTCCACCACTTCCGCCTTGAATGCCACGGTCATGGCGGCGGCGCGTCAGACTTACGCCATGGGGAGGGATGGCTATCTCCCGGGCAAGATATTCAGGCTGCATCCCAAATTCAAAACCCCTTACACGGCGATAGCCGCAGTGGGCGTGGTCATACTGCTCTTCACCCTCTCCGGCGAGGTGGAGTTCGTGGCCCACCTGGCCAACTTCTGCTATCTTTTTGCCCTGATCCTGGTGAATCTGTCCGTGATCATGCTGCGGAAGAAAGCTCCCCGTCTCAAGCGTCCCTTTCGGCTCCCGTGGCATCCGGTGATACCACTTCTGGCCATCAGTTGCAACGTGCTGATTCTGGCATTTATGAGCCCGCGCACTTATCTCTTGGGCGCCGGATGGTTGGCTTTGGGAAGCCTGGTGTATCTGGTATACTCAAAGGGGCAGAAGGAGGAGGTAGAGAGACACCGGCGTTTGAAGGAGATATTGTCCCGGCAGGAGAGAAAAGAGTACAAAATCCTGGTTCCTTTGGCCAACCCCAAAACCGTGGGAATGCTTATGGGAATCGCCTGCGCGGTCGCCAGGAAATTCGACGGAGAGGTGATCGCCTTGAGCGTGGTAGAGGTGCCCCGGGGAACGCCCTTGAGGAAAGGGCTGGCGGATTCGTCGCAGCAGAGGCTTCTGCTCTCGCGGGCGGAGAACGTGGCCCGCCAGGAGAAGGTGAAATTCGACAAGATGATCAAGCTCAGCCACCGTTTGTCGCACGGCATACTCGAAACGGCCCACGAGGAGGACTGCAATTTCATCATCATGGGGCGCACGGGGCCGGAGAAGACGCTGGAGAAGATCCTAACCACGGTGGTGGACATAGTGCTCAAGGACGCCCCCTGCAACGTGGCCATCGTGCAGGGAGAGAAAATGGACCAGATCAAGCGGGTGGTGATCACCGCCACCGACAACGTCAACTCGCAGCTGGCGGCGGAGCTAAGCCCGGCCTTTTTGGATCGGTTCAAATCCCAACTGGTGCTGCTGCATGCCATGACCCCGGACGCCACGGCTGACGACGAGACGCAGGCCCGGAGATGGCTGGACTCCTTTTCGGAGAAGGCCAATTTGAAGGTCAAAGCCGAACGCAGGATACTAAAGGCGGAGAAGCCCACCCAGGCCATCTTAAAGGAGATTCAACCGGGCGATCTGCTGCTCATGGGAGCCAGCAAAGGCGGCGCATGGGAGCAACTGTTGTTCACCTCCGTGCCGCAGGAGGTGGCGCGGGAGATATCCGTTCCCATGATCACCTTCAAGAGATTTCAGTCACAGAAGAGGTCCTGGTTTGAGAGGATCATCGCCGGCAGGAAAGCCCTGGTCAAATAGCCGAAGCGAGCGCAATCCCCGGCTAAGGAGGAGGTTCTGACGGCAACCGGTCGTTATTCGGAAGGCCCGCCCAGGCCGATCCTCAACCGAAAAACAGAGGAAGAAAGATGGATCCCAAAGAGTTGTTCTTGAAACCGCTGAGAGAAGCGGGGGAGAAGATAGTGGACCTGCTGCCTTCGCTTTTGGGAGCTTTGGTGATACTGCTGGTGGGCTGGCTGGTGGCCAGGCTGCTGAAGGCCGCGCTGACCAGATTGCTGGTGGCGGTGCGGCTGGAGAGGTTCAGCCAGAAAACCGGGCTGTCACGATTTCTCTCCCGGGGAGACATAAAGCACTCGCTGGCGGACGTTCTGGGTACCGTGCTCTTCTGGCTGGTGCTTTTATTCTTCGTCTACCTGGCGGCGGACGTCCTGGATTTGACCTTAGTCCAGGATGCGCTTAATCGGATAATCTCGTTCGTTCCCGATCTGGTGGCGGCGGTGGTGATCGTGATCGTGGGGGTGGTTTTGGCCTCGTTGATAAAGGGAGTGGTGAGAGTGGCCGCGGGCAATCACGACCTGGCCCACCGGGAGCTGATCGGCACCGTGGTCCAGTACCTGGTGATTCTCTTCTCCCTGGCCATGGCCCTGGAGGAACTGGGAGTCGCCACCCCCATCCTGGTCAACTCGGTTTTGATAATCATAGCCGCCATCGCCTTCGGCTTTGCTCTGGCCTTCGGGCTGGGAAGCAAGGACCTGGCCGCCAGAATCGTGGACAAGTTGCTGGAACCGAGGAAAGCCACGGGTGCGGAATCCGACCCCAGCTCAAGCCGGGCGGAAGACCAGCATGCGGCCGACGATCAAGGTTGATCTTGAAAAAAAGAGAATGGGCTTTATAACCCGCAGCCGGATCATCTCGGCGGATAACCAAGGAGAGTGATGAAAATGACGGACGATCTCAAGTTACAAGAGCTTCCCGTGGAAAAGCTCCGGTGGCGCTGCCCGGTGGACAAGCTGGGACTGAAGACCACGGACGACGTGGAGCCGTGCGACTGGATCATCGGGCAGGATCGCGCGGTCAAGGCCATCAAGCTGGGTCTGGACATCAAAAGCGGGGGTTACAACATCTTCGTGGCGGGCTTCGTGGGGACCGGCCGGATGACCACCATCAAGCATCTGCTGGAGAAGCTGGAGACGGGAGGAGACATCCCGGACGATAAGTGTTACCTTTACAACTTCAAGAATCCGGACATGCCCCAGGCCATAAGCCTCCCGGCGGGGAAGGGGAAGCTCTTCGCCAAGGACATGGAAAACCTGATCAACTCCCTCAAGAAGAACATACCCTCGGTGTTCGAAAGCGAGGCTTACAAGGAGAGGCGAAGGGAGCTGGTCAAGGAATCGGAGGATGGGCAAAAAGCCATTCTGGAGGAATTCGACAAGCAGGTAAAAAAGGAGGGATTTGCCTTAGTCCAGATACAGATGGGACCTTATGTCAAGCCCGACGTTCAGCCGGTGATCGAGGACAAGCCCACGCCTTTGGCCAAGCTGGCCAAGCTGGTGAGGGAAGGCAACTTCCCCAAGGAGAAATTCGAGAATCTCCAGACCCGGTACGAGGCCCTAGCCGAGCTGATGGACGACGTTTTCAAAGAGGGCAAGGAGATCGTGAGGGAGCTGGAGAAGGCTCTGGAGACGTTGGACCGGGAGATGATCGTCCCGCTGGTGAGAGAGCTGATCAAAGACATCAAGGCCAAATACGACAACGAAAAGGTCCAAACTTATCTAGACGAAGTGGGAGAAAGCCTGGTGGAGAACCTGGACCGGTTCAAACCCACCAAGGAGAGGACACCGGACATTCCCCTGCCGGGTTTTCCTTTCATGAAGCCGGAGGACGAGTTTTTGGAGTACCGGGTGAACGTGGTGGTGGACAACTCGGAGGCCAAGAGAGCTCCTATCATCGTCGAGACCAATCCCACCTACAAAAACATGTTTGGAACAGTCGAGCGAGTGGCGGATCGAGCCGGCTTTTGGAGAACCGACTTCACCAGAATCAAGGCGGGCTCATATCTTAAGGCCAACGGGGGCTACCTGGTGGTCAACGCATTGGATGTTTTAATGGAGCCGGGATCGTGGCAGGCCCTCAAGAAGGCCTTGAAATACGGGCAGGTGGAGATAGGCGCTTATGATCCCTTCTATCTTCTGGGCGCTTCGGCCATGAAGCCGGAACCCATCGAAATCAAGGTGGACGTGGTGATGATCGGAACCGACTACATTTACCATCTGCTTTATCATCTGGACGACGATTTCCGCAAGATCTTCAAGGTGAAAGCGGATTTCGATTCGGTCATGCTCAAAGACGATCAGAACGTGCATCAGTATGCCTGCTTCATAAGGAGAATCTGCGAGGAGGACAAGCTTTTGCCCTTCGACAAAAGCGGCGTGGCCGGCGTGGTGGAGTTCGGGGTGAGGGTGGCCGGCTCGCAGAAAAAGCTCTCCACCCGGTTCACCGTCATCGCCGACCTGATCCGGGAATCCAGTTACTGGGCTTCCATCGCGGGCAGCAAGCTGGTGACGCACCAGCACGTGGAGAAGGCGCTTGAGGAGTGGATCAAACGGTTGAACCTGGTGGAAGACAAAATCCAGGAGATGATCGAGGACGGCACCATCATGATCGACTCTCGGGGCCAGGTGGTGGGACAAATCAACGGGCTTTCGGTCTACGACATGGGCGAGTATGCCTTCGGCAAGCCCACCCGCATCACGGCCAGAACGTCCATGGGAAGAGCCGGGGTGATCAACATCGAAAGGGAGGCGGACATGTCCGGGCGCACGCACAACAAGGGGGTGCTGATTCTGGGCGGCTACCTGCGGGGCAAATACGCCCAGGACAAGCCCCTGTCCATGAGCGCCAGCATAGCCTTCGAGCAGTCCTACTCCGGGGTGGAGGGCGACAGCGCCTCATCCACCGAGGTGTACGCCATACTCTCCAGCCTTTGCGGTCTGCCCTTGCGACAGGATTTGGCCGTGACCGGTTCGGTCAATCAGAAAGGGGAGATTCAACCCATCGGCGGGGTGAACGAGAAGATCGAAGGCTTCTATGACGTGTGCAAAGCCCAGGGTCTGACCGGCACCCAGGGAGTCATGATTCCCCATCAGAACGTGAAGGACCTGATGCTGAAAAACGAGGTGGTGGATGCGGTCAAACAGGGCAAGTTTCACATCTATCCCATCCAGACCATAGACCAGGGGATCGATATTCTCACCGGGGTGAAAGCCGGAGAGAAAAAGCCGGACGGCACTTACCCGGACGCTACGGTCAATTTTCTGGTGGACAGGCAGCTGAACCAGTATGCCCAGAGTTTGAAGTGGTTTGGAGCGACGGAGGAGATGAAGAAGGAGGAGAAGGATAAATCGTAACCAGTCTGCGCTCCTGGAATATCGGGCTCCGGCCCGATGAAAGCAGGTGGCTGAAGCTTACGTCCGATAAACCGAGAAAAGACATCGAACCGCAACTATTGCACCTTTGAACTCTTGAACGTTTGAACCCTTGAACCACGAGGTCTGTCATGAAATGGTCTCTCCAAGTGGGTAAGCTCTTCGGAATACCCATCCGGGTGCACGTCACCTTCCTGCTTTTGCTTTTTTTCATCGCCTACATGGGATTAAAACAAGCCGGGCAGGCCGGGGCGATTTTCGGAACCATATCCATCCTGTTGATCTTCGTGTGCGTGGTGCTTCACGAGATGGGTCACAGCCTGATGGCCATTCACTACGGAACAGAGGTCAAGGACATCGTGCTTCTGCCCATCGGGGGCGTGTCCCGGATGGAGGACATACCGGAGGACCCCAAAAAGGAAATCGCCATCTCCGTGATCGGCCCCTTAATCAGCCTGGGCTTGGGCGTGATTTTCTTTTTCGCGGCCGGGGCCGTGGGGCAGAGCACCAGCTTTACGCAGTTTTCGGTTTTTCAGGGAAACGTGATAGCCACCCTCTTCTGGATAAACCTGATGCTGGGCTTGTTCAACCTGATTCCGGCTTTTCCCATGGACGGGGGAAGAGTGTTAAGAGGCATCCTGGCCACGGGCATGGACGGTTTGAGGGCCACCAAAATAGCGGTGGGCGTGGGACAGGCCTTCGCCATTTTGCTTTTCTTCTTCGGGATATTCTTCAACTGGTGGCTGGCCCTGATTGCCATATTCATCTATCTGGGCGCAGAGGGGGAAGAGAGGATGGTGGTGCTTAAAAGCTCTCTGGGCAAATCCTCGGTGGGAGTGGCCATGATCACCGAGGTGCACACCGTCTCTCCGGACCAGACCGTGGGGCAGGTGTTGGAGAACATCTGCCACGGCTTTCAGCAGGACTTTCCGGTGTTGGAGAACGGTGAGCTGGTGGGGATTCTGACCAAAGAGGACACCTTCTCGGCGCTGCACCACCACGAGAAGTCGGCCTTGGTCCGGGACGTGATGCAGAGGGATTTCGTCACCACCTCCGAAGATGCGCCCCTTTCGGACATCTTCAAAAAGATGACCTCCCGCAAGCTGTCGGTGATCCCGGTAATGAGAGGCCGAAAGCTTGAGGGTCTGATCAACTTAGAGCAGATCGGCAAGTACCACATGATCTGCCAGGAAGGGCAGTGATCGCAGGTTCCAGTCGGGAAGGGCAGGACGGATGCACGAGTTCATTCTTCGGTACGGATACTTGGCGCTGTTTTTGGGATCGGTGCTGGAAGGGGAATCGGTTCTGATCGCGGCCGGATTTCTGGCCCGAGGCGGCTATTTGGATCTTCCCCTGGTGATGCTGGTGGCCTTCGCCGGAACCTACCTGGCCGATCTTTCCATCTACTTCTTGGGACGGGCCAAGGGGCGGCGGGTGATTGCCAGGTTCCCCATTGCCCGGGCCTATTATCCCAAAGTGAAAGCCCTTTTTGCCAGGTACGGCATCTGGGCCATTTTCGCCACCCGCTATCTCTACGGGTTCCGGCTGGCCGCAGCCGCCACCCTGGGTCTGACCCGGATGCGCCGAAGCACCTACCTGCCCTTCAACTTCCTTTCCTGCGCAATCTGGGCGGTGCTCATGGGGGGGCTGGGCTACGTGTTCGGCGCCAGCCTGGAGGCTTTGATCGGACAGATCAGGCAATACGAGAAGTACGTCGTGCTGTTTATCATCATCCTGGGATTAGGGATCTGGCTGGCCCGAAGACTGTGGAGCAGAAGACGAAGACCGGATGATGCTCAGATCGGAGAAGAAGCCGGGATGTCAGGGGCCGAATCGTCGACGGACGGCGATCCGGCGTCCGGTTCGGAACCGTTTGGAGAAACTTCCGAGCCTTAGCATCGTATTTAATAGGCAGGCCGAAGTCATCTCACGTCTGGAGGATTGCGGTGAGAAAAAGATTGCGGGTCCCGTTTCTCCTCTGTTTTTCCATCTTCTTATTGCTGTTTGAAAACACGTCGGCGACAGCCGCATCCTCCGAGGAATACACCCGATCCGCTTCGGGCAATGTGGCGGGCGAAATCAAGAAGCTGCAATTGTACACGCCCGGCAATCTGGGCGGCGCGGTGACCATACAAACCGGCGAGGATGAGGTGTGCCTGGTGGACATGCAGTGCTGGGCCAGAGCCAAGAATCAGAAGATGGCCCAGGAGTTCACCGAGTTGGTGGAGATGAAACTGGATATGACCGACCAGGTGGTGACCTTGAGGCTCACCACCCCCCGCAGCGCTCCCTGGGAGGGAACGGACTACGGGATCAAAGCCACCCTGGAGGTCTACGTTCCCTCGGACATCGTGGTCGAAACCAAAACCAGAGGCTTCGTTCTGGACATCTCCGGTCCGCTGGATGAGGTCTCCGTGGAAAGCGACTTCGGCGAAATCAGGCTGACGGAGGTTTCCGACCGGACCGAGGTCAGCGGGACATACAACAAAGTGGAGTTGGAAAACCTGCGGGGCCAGGTGGACGTGGAGACCAGTTACAACTCCATTCGCGCAGTGGACATCGATACCCAAGGACGCATGGCCACCTTCCAGACCAGTTACGCCGGGATCCGGGTGGAGGATTTGACCGGGCAGCTGCGCGCAGCGACCTCCTATGCCCCGGTTCAAGTCTCCGGCCTGGAGCTGATCGGCGGAAGAAATCAGATCACGACGGTGCACGACAGGATCGACGTCAGTCTTACGGGCATGGAGGAATCGCAGCTGGTGCTGACCAACACCTTCGGCGACGTCGACATGCAGGTGCCTGCGGATTTGTCCGTTCGGCTGATATTCACCGTGGGCAGCGGCGGAAAGATCGAAACCGACGGGATTCTGATCACGCCCCAGGTGCTGCAGAAGATCAGGTTGGAGGGAATCTGCGGCCAAGGGGATTCCGAAATCGAAGCCGACATACAAGGCATAGGAAGGATTCTGCTGGAAGGAAGATAGAATCCCCATGAGGACTTATTTCTCTTCTTTCCGATTTCCTGCGGGGAGCGACAAAGGGGGAGGTCACAAGACCAGAGTCGATTCGGACGACGTCCCCCCGCAACCCGGCTGGGCCAGAGCTATGGGACGGCAGACCGGCCCGAAGTGAACCGACGATTCGAACCCGACGCGTCCTTAAGGACGTCCGGGGTACGCCTGTGTGGAGCTCTTGGCAGGGATCAAGAAAACGACTAATAGGCAGACGACATTGCCGACATATCATCCGGCCCCATGTCTTATGACCCTAAAAACCTAACTGGGAGGGGAGATAGAAGATGAGAAAGTTCATCCTGATTACGACGATCATCTCGGTTTCCTGTTGGGCGTCGGTTTCTTACTGCTACCAATCGCCCACCGAAAGCTCGGTGCTTCCTTACGCCTCCGTGGCCACGGCAGACGATTTCTCCGCCATGAAGTTCAACCCGGCCGGATTGGGGTTGGGGCGGGGTTTCCAGACCGGCTTTTTTCACACGTTTTCCGATTCGAGCTTCGAGGGAGACAACGCCTGGCTCATCTCCCCGGGATCATTGGGGTTCTCCGTGGAATGGCTGGGCAACGCCACGCCTCTGACCTATCGCAAACTCACCCTGGCCTACGGGTCGGAGCTGGCGCCCGGCGTCTTCTGGGGAACCAGCTACAGCTGGTTTGACTCCCGGCACAAAGACTACGACGATCTCTCCTCCTGGAAGCTGGGACTTCTGATGCGGCCTTTCGAGTTTGTCTCCCTGGGCTTGGTGGCCCGGGACATCAATCGTCCCAGATTTCAGGGGGAAAGAACCGAGGCCTCCTTCGACCTGGGAGCGGCGGTGCGGCCATTGGGCGGATTCTATCAGGATCGGTTCGCCGTCTCGGCGGACCTGTCCTTGAGTCAAAAGGAGAAACTGAAGGATGCCGACACTCGATTCGGAGTCCAGATGGAACCGCTGGACGGATTCCAGGTATTCGGAGACGTGGACAACCACGGCAACTTCGGCATCGGAGGAAGGATCAACCTGCCCAATTTCGGCGCGGGCACTTACAATGCCATCACCAAAGACCAGGAGTGCGATCGGGGCGTGCTGTATGCCGCCCTTTCCCAGGACAGATACCGCACGGTGCTGGTGCGAAAGGACAAGATCCTGGAAGTGAGACTCTCCGGCAAGATCGTGGAGGAGAACAGCCGGGTAGGGTTGTTCGGAAAGAAGAATCCCACCGTGATGGATTTGGTCAGCGACATCCGTAGGGCCAAGAACGACCAGACCATCCGAGGAATGCTGCTGCGCATAGACGGCCTGGACGTGGGCCTGGCCAAGACCCAGGAGATCAGGGAGGCTATACTGGATTTCAAAAGCAACGGAAAACAGGTGGTGGCTTACATGGAGCAGGGTGGAAACAAGGAATACTATCTGGCCACGGCCGCGGACGAAATCGTGCTTTTGCCCTCGGGATATCTTCTCTTGACCGGGCTGGCCGCGGAGGTGACCTTCGTAAAGGGAACCCTGGACAAGTTGGGGATCGTGGCCGACCTGGAGCACAGGGGCGACTACAAGAGCGCCTCCGATCTGGCAACCCGCACCAGCATGTCGGCCGCTCACCGGGAGGAGGTCAACTCCCTGCTGGACGACCTGTACGATCAGCTTACTCGAGGGATTGCCGAACAAAGAGGCTGGACCCAGGAGAAGGTCAAGTCCACCATAGATGCGGGACCTTTCACGGCCAAGGAGGCTTTTGGGGCCGGATTGGTGGACACCCTGCTGTTCTATGACCAGGCGGGCAAGCTGCTGGCGGCGGATCGCCGTCCGGCCAGCCATCCTTTGGCCAGGTACTTGGCCGGGGGGAAGGAGAACAAGATCAGTCTGGAGACATATCACAATCGGCGCGACTACGAATACAGCTGGGCCATTCCCTCCCGGATCGCGGTGGTCTTCGCCACCGGAGCCATCTTCTCCGGTGAGAGCGGGAGAAACTTGATATGGGGCGACGTGATGGGATCGGAGACCATTGCCGCCGCCATCAAAAAGGCCCGGGAGGACTCGCGGGTCAAGGCCATAGTCTTCCGGGTGGACAGCCCGGGAGGCGAGGGAATCGCCTCGGACGTGATATTGAGGGAAATACAGCTGGCCAAGAAGGAAAAACCCTTCATCGTCTCCATGTCCGACGTGGCCGGATCGGGCGGATACTGGATTGCCTGCGCCGCCGATACCATAGTCTCTATGCCCGGGACCTTCACCGGCTCCATCGGCGTGATCACCGGCAAGCTCAGCCTGGAGGGTTTGTACCGAAAGATCGGTTTGGACATCGAGACGGTCAAAAAAGGAGAGCACGCCGACTTCTACAGCACCGCCCGCGGATTCAACGACGAGGAGCGGGACGTGGTCCGAAGACAAATCGACGAATTCTACTCGGATTTCGTGCAAAAGGTGGCGGACGAAAGAGGCATGTCCTACCAGCAGGTGGATTCCGTAGCCCAGGGACGGGTGTGGACCGGAAGACAGGCTCAAAAGAGGGGGTTGGTGGACCTGCTGGGCGGTCTTGATCTGGCCTTGGCCATAGCCCAGGAGAAGGCCGGCTTGGCCCCGGACGCTGAAGTCCAGATCGTCACCTATCCCCAGCGGAGACTGTTTTTGAACCTGGGCCGGGGAGTCGCCGGCGTCTTGTCGGCCGATTTCGGCTCCATCATCGACCAGCTGAAGGCCCAGGGCCTTTTCGGTGATGACCGGATATTCCTGCTTATGCCTTACACAATTGACATCAAATGAGAAAAGAAGCGTCCGCGTTAGAGATTAGTCGGACCTGTTCACATGACCGTGGCGGAGGTGAGCTGAAGTCGTAAACGGCCAGGGTGCACCCGCCACCCGGGTTTGGGATGGCAACTGATAAACCGGAGGTTCTTATGTACAAATCCCCTGTGAGATTGCTGCTGGCGGGCCTGTTTCTGCTCTTCCTGTGTCAGGCCGGCTGGGGGCAGATTCAGTTTCCCGTGGAGAAGCACGTGCTGGACAATGGCCTGACCGTGCTGATCTCGGAAGACCACTCGGCCCCGGTGGTCAGCTTTCAGATGTGGTATCACGTGGGGTCCAAGAACGAAAGGCCGGGCATCACCGGCATCTCCCATCTGTGCGAGCATATGATGTTCCGGGGATCGAAGAACCTCGGTCCGGAGGAGCATTCCCGCATCGTCCAAGCTAACGGTGGCATCGACAACGCCGGAACCTACTTCGACTGGACCATGTACTACGAGAAGCTCTCCAGCGACAAGCTGGAGCTGGCCATGAGCCTGGAATCGGAGAGGCTCAAGTACTTAACTCCGGTGGATCAGAACTTTCTCTCGGAGCGGGACGTGGTGGCGGAGGAAAGAAGAATGACGGTGGACAACTCCCCTTACGGGGTGGTCTTCGAGCAGCTGCTCAACAGCGCCTTCACTGCCCACCCTTATCATTGGCACATCGTGGGCTTCATGTCGGACATACAGAACATCACGGTGGACGATTTGAAACAGCACTACAAAACCTATTATCTGCCCAGCAACGCCACCGCCGTGGTGGCCGGCGACGTCAAGCCCAAAGAGGCCATGAAGCTGGTGGAAAAATACTTCGGAGACATTCCCTTCCAGCCGGCGCCCAAGCAGGTCAGCACCGTCGAGCCGGAGCAGAAGGGTGAGAGGATCTCTTATGTGCACAAGATCGGCCAGATGCCGGCTTTTGCGGTGGGATATCACATACCCGAGTTCGGCCATCCGGACATATATCCCCTGACCGTGGCCGCCCGAATTCTCTTCTCCGGACAAAGCTCGCGGCTTTATCAGAGAATGATATATCAGGATCAGTCCGCGCTGGCGGTTTCCGGAGACTGTTTCTCCCTGGAGGACCCGGGCCTTTTCTTCGCCTTTGCCGTAATGCAGCAGGGCCAGTCCGCCCAGGAGGGCGAAGAGACTCTGTTCTCGGAGCTGGAAAGGCTGAAGACCGAGCCGGTGAGCCAACAAGAGCTGGCCAAGGCCAAGAATCAACTGGAATCGGAGTTCGTTTTCGGGTTGCAGTCGGTCAGCAGCAAAGGACAGCAGATCGGGTATTACCAGACTATTCTGGGAGACTACTCCCAGCTGTTTGAGGAGGCCGACAGATACCAGGCGGTAACGGCCCGTGACGTGATGCGGGTGGCCCAAGAGTACTTCGGCGAAAACAACAGAACCGTGGCGGTGCTGGTCCCGGACATGCCGGAAGAGGAGCCGTCCCAATAGCCGCGGAGCAGGATGAGAGCGCCGATCGTGCCACATCATTCAGGAGGAACACAGAGATGAAACCAAAGAAGCTCAGAACCGTAGCCGCCGGGCTGCTTTTCCCCTTGCTTTTTTTCTTGCTGGCGTCGGCTGTGGCGGCTGCGGACAATCAGGAGATAAAGCTTCCGCCGATCCAGAAGGTCACCCTGGATAACGGGCTTACGGTGATCGTGATCGAACATCACGAGCTGCCGGTGGTGGCCTTCCGCCTGATTCTGAAGTCCGGCTCGGCCAGCGACCCCGCGGGCAGGGGCGGGACAGCCGACCTGACGGCGGGTTTGCTGCGCAAGGGAACCAAAACCCGAAGCGCCACCCGGATCGCGGAGGAGATAGATTTCGTGGGAGGCCGGTTGGGCGCCGGCTCGGGTCTGGACGCCACCTATGCCACCTGTCAGGTTCTGACCAAGCACTTCGACGTGGGACTGGACCTGCTCTCCGACATAATCCTCAACCCCACCTTCAAAGAGGACGAGATAGAGAGGCTGAGAAAGCAAACCCTCTCGGCGATCGCAGAAGGTAAGCAGGATCCAAGCAGCGTGGCGGACGAGAAGTTCAGCCAGTTCCTCTTCGGCGATCACCCTTACGGCCGTCCCAGCGAAGGGACCGAAGAGAGCGTACCCGCCATCACCCGGGAGGACATACTCGATTTCCACCGGACTTACTATGTGCCCAACAACGCCATACTGGCGGTGGTGGGCGACGTTGAATCCAAAGACGTGCTGGCCAAGGTCAAGGCCAAATTCGGACGCTGGAGTTCCGGCGACGTGTCCCAACCGGTGGTGGCGACGCCGCCTCCCGTGGAGGGATATCAGATTCTGTTGGTGGACAAGCCGGATCTGACTCAGACCTATGTCTGCATGGGGCACCTGGGGATCGAGAGAAAGAACCCGGACTACTTTCCCATCCGGGTGATGAACTACATCTTGGGAGGCGGAGGATTTGCCTCCCGCTTGGTGGATGAGGTTAGATCCAAACGGGGCCTGACCTACGACGTCGGCTGCCGGTTCGACGCCAACAAACTAGGAGGCGCGTACCAGATAAACACCTTCACCCGCAACGATTCCACCGCGGCCGCCATCGCCGCCATCATCGACCAGATCAAGAGAATCCGCACCGAGGGGGTGACCGATAAGGAGCTGGAGGACACCAAGTCATTCTACAGCGGGTATTTTCCCCTGCAGTTCGAAACCCCGTCGCAGATAGCCACCCAAATTCTGGACGTGGAGCTGTACGATCTGGGCGAGGACTACATCCAGAACTACCGGGAAAAAATAAACGCCGTGACCAAAGAGGACGTGCTGAGGGTGGCCCAGAAATACCTGGATCCGGATAATCTCAAACTGGTGGTGGTGAGCAAAGCCGACGACGTCAAAGCGTCGCTGGAGCCTTTGGGAAGCCTGCAGGTGGTTTCGTTCACGGAGTGAACCAGAATGGCGAGTTGAGACTTTCATCCACCGCGAGGATACAAGCGCAGCCCGGCAGATTCTCGGTTCTCCGGACCAACGACTTGGAGCCTGCTCGGCTTGACATCCAGCCATCCGCATCTTGTGCCTTCAGATCAAGCCCTCGGGAATTGGGGAGCGGATTTTTTTCTGGGGGTCGGAAGTTGGGGTTGCGTGCGGGGGGATTTCTGTTATATTGAAACTCGGCTTGGGTTTTGCAGAGGGCAGGAGCGCCGACCGGAAGAAGAGAGATCGGATTGACCGGGGAGGTTTGGAATGCTTTCCACCACAGACTTTCGTAAGGGACTGAAGATCAAGCTGGAGGGGGAGATATTCTACATCGTCGATTTCCAGCACGGCCGCACCGCCCAGAGAAGGGCTCAGGTAAGAACCAAGCTCAAGAACATCAAGACCGGAGCGGTTCTGGAGAGAACCTTCTCCGCCGGGGAAACCTTCGAGGAGCCGGATTTCGAGGAGAAGACCATGCAGTTTCTTTACTCCTCGGGAGCGGACTACTATTTCATGGACTCCAAGACCTACGACCAGATAAGCTTGACCGAGGAGCAGTTGGGCGAGTATAAGTGGTATCTGAAGGAAAACTCCGAATACAAGGTCATGTTTTTCGAGGGGCAGCCGGTGAATCTGGATCTTCCCACCTCCATCGTGCTCAAGATCACCTCCACCGAGCCGGGAATCAAGGGCGACTCGGTGACCAACCTCACCAAGAGCGCCACTCTGGAAACGGGCCTGCAGGTGAAGGTTCCGCTTTTCATCAACGAAGGCGAACACATAAAAATAGACACGCGAACCAATGAATACATCGAAAGAGTCCAGCAAAGATAGGACCCGCAGGCCCAACCGTCCGGCCGGCGGAGGTCCCCGGCCGCAAAAGAGACACAAGGCCCAACCTCACCACCAGCCGGCTCCGGGCTGGGTGGGTACGGACGAGTCCGGCAAGGGGGATTATTTCGGTCCCCTGGTGATCGGCGGGGTATATGTGAGCCCGAAAACGGAGAGCTTCCTCACCCATCTGAAGGTGCGGGACAGCAAGAAAATATCCGATGGCGTCATCAAGGACATGGATTTCCAGATACGCTCCCATTGCATATACTCGGTGGTGGTCATCGGGCCGGAGAAGTACAACCTGCTGTACAACAAGATGAGGAACCTGAACAAACTGCTGGCCTGGGGACATGCCCGGGTCATTGAGAACATACTCCTGCGGGTGGACTGCAAGAAGGCCATATCCGACCAGTTCGGTTCCGAGCGCTTCATACTGAATGCTCTTTTGAAGCTGGGAAAGCAGATCGAGCTTAAGCAGACGCCGCGGGCAGAGGAGGATCTGGGGGTGGCTGCCGGGTCGATTCTGGCCCGGGCGGAGTTCGTGAGAAGGCTGGAAAGGCTCTCGCAGGAATGCGGATTCGAGTTGCCCAAAGGGGCCGCCGAAAACGTGAACCAGGCCGCGCGCAAAGTGGCGGAGAAAATGGGAACGGATGCCCTCAACCGGTTCGTCAAGCTGCATTTCAAGAACACCGGCAAGGTGATCCAGGATTCCGCATCACCGACGCTTTCCGAGCAGGCCGCTTCCCCCCAGGGCGATTCCTCCGCTCAGGACGTGGGAACGACCGGCGACCGGAATTCCCCTTCGGGAGAAGCGGAGCCCGGGGCCTTTCTCATTCACTGATCCTTTGCGATCGTCGCGATAAAGATGATTCGATCCGAACAGTCCTGTCGTCAGGCGGTGGAGGACATCAGGAAAGACAACGTCTCGGGGGCATCGGAGATCTCCCGCAAGGCGGCCTCCGCCCTGGTGCTGTTTGCCGCCGAAAGCCGGGACCGGTCGGTCAACGAATTCTTCGGGGGCCTGCTCCGTTTGGGGACCGATCTGGTGCTGGCCCAGCCTCACATGGCCTCCGTCTTCAATCTGGTCAATTCGGTCCTGTACTCGGTCGAGCAGTCCCAACAACTGTGCTCCCCCCACGAGCTGGTCGAGCTGACCCGGCAGAAGGCGGAGGAGTTCACGGCCGGGTCGTTGAGCGCGGTTCAGCTGATAGCGGAGAGAGGAGAAACGCTGATACAGGAGGGCTCCAGGGTTCTGACCTTCTCCGCCTCCGGATCCATCCTGGCCATCCTCAAGAAGGCCAAAGAAAAGGGCAAATCCTTCCGGGTGGTGGTGTGCGAGTCGCGGCCCATGCTGGAAGGTCGGCTTCTGGCCAGGTTCCTGGGAAACGCCCGGATTCCGGTTACGCTGATCGCGGACGCGGCCGTGGGGCTTTTCGGCAAAGACATGGATCTGTACCTGGTGGGGGCGGATTCGGTGTCGGAAGAGGCCTTCGTCAACAAGATAGGAACCTTCGGTCTGGGCCTGCTCTCCAGGGAATTCGGAGTGCCGCTTTACGTGGCCTGCGAGCGGAGCAAGTTCATCGCCAGCGAGTGGAGGATCTCGCCTTTGGTCGACGGCAATCCGGAGGAGCTGCTGGATGACGAACTGCCCAACGTGAGGGTGAACAACCCGTACTTCGAGGAAATTCCTCTCCCCTTCTGCCGACAGGTGATAACCAACGAGGGATTCCTTCCCCCCTCCGAGATTCCCCATTACATCCGAAAGACCAGATTGTGCCGGCGTTTGATGGAGCTGATAAGGAAATCCGTTTTTGATCTTTCCTCGCCCAGATGAGTCGGCCGGGGCCAGCCGGGCAGAGGGTCGACGCGGGCGGGTCTCCCAATATCGTGAGACCGTGTCCCCCTCGATCGACATCGGATGGTGAAAGCTAAGGTGACATGACGGAAAAGGATAGAAGCACACTCCGGCTGCTGTTCGTTTGCACCGGGAACACCTGTCGCAGCCCCATGGCCGAGGGCATTCTCAAAAAGGCGCTAAAAGACAGGGGTGTAAAGAATGTGGAAGTGAGGTCCGCCGGAACCTCCGGGCTTTATCTGGCTCCGGCCTCGGTTTTTGCCGCAACCGCCGTCAAAGCCATCGGTATTGATCTCACCCGGCATCGCTCTCGCCGACTGGATGGGGAGATGATAGAAAAAGCCGACGTGATACTGGTCATGTCGCCGGAGCACGCCCACCACATCGGACGAATGAACCGGGCAGCCCTGAAGAAAACCTATCTTCTGAAGTCCTTCCCGCGCCCGGTGGGGGCGTCAAACGCAGACCAAGAGCCGGGCGTCTTGTCTATCAAAGACCCTATCGGCGGCGTTTTCGAGGACTACCGGAAAAGCTGCTCGGAGATAGAGGATCAGATAAACCGAATACTGCCCGAAATCCTGCGGCGGGCCAAGGAAGAATAATACCGGCTCACAGCAGGATTCGGGGTACAACCTTAGATCGGCCTGTTATTATGGATCCAATGCCCGCACCCCCCTTCAAGACCATGGTGTCAGTGATGGCGTTAGTGTCCATGTGCATCTTTCTTGCAGGCGGGTCCCCGCAGGCAGGACCTTGGCCCGGCTCAAGCAAAGATCCGGCAGGCTCCCCGGATTCCGATTCCGTTGCGGTAATGGATACCGCCATGCTTCTTCAAATGCCGGCGGCACCGCCCCAGGTTGAGGTCAAGCTGCGTTCGCCGGAAGAAAGCAGGCTGAGAAGGGTGATCACCAACCGGGCTTTCGGCGTGGGAGAACGGTTCGTGTTCTCGGTGGGATGGGAGTTCATCAACGCGGGCACGGCGGTGATGGAGATACCGGACATCGTCCGGCTAAACGGCAGGAGGTGCTATCACCTGGTTTCCACCGCCAAATCCAACAACGTGTTCTCGGTGTTTTTCAAAGTAGACGATCGGGTGGAGTCCTTCATGGACGTGCACGGACTTTACTCCCTGCGCTACGACAAGCATCTGAGCGAGGGGAAGTTCAAGTCGGAGGCGTCCATGGTTTTCGATCAGGAGAACCATCTGGCGATCTACGACGCGGGCCAGGACACCTTTTCGGTGCCGGAGTACGTCCAGGATGTGCTCTCCGCTTTCTACTTCGTGAGAACTCAAGAGTTGACTGTGGGCCAATCGCTTTTTGTGGACAACCACACGGACAAAAAAAACTACCCGCTGGAGGTCAAAGTCTTAAGGAGAGAGAAGGTGAAGGTCCCGGCGGGAGAATTCCAATGCCTGGTGGTGGAACCCATCCTGCAGACGCCGGGGATATTCGAGCAAAAAGGCAAGCTCACCGTGTGGCTCACCGACGATGAGGTGAAGATGCCGGTTCTGATGAAAAGCAAGGTGGCCATAGGCTCCATCGTAACCGAGCTTACCAGCTATCAGTTGGGGGAGAGGGGAAAGCTTTAGATGTCACGATACCGCAGGATCGATCTGAGCCGGGTGAAGACCTATCCGGTCCGTAGCCGAAAGAGCAAGACCGGAGTGTCGCAGCTTGGAAAGCCGCTGGGACCCAAATCGAGCATGAGCGATTTTTTGGACCGGCTGCCCAAGTGTCTGAAGGCGGACGACTTCAAAGCCCTGGTGCAAGCCATACTGATGGCCGGGCGCAAAAACAAACCCATCATCCTCATGCTGGGGGCGCATCCCATCAAGTGCGGATTGTCTCCGCTGCTGATCGACCTGATGCAAAACGGTTTGGTGACCTGCCTGTCCACCAACGGCGCCGGGGCCATTCACGATCTGGAGATGGCCTTCTGGGGAAAGACCTCGGAGGAGGTGGAGAGGGGAATCGATGACGGCTCCTTCGGGATGGCCAAGGAGACCGGAGAGACCTTCAATCGGATTTGCTCCTTTGCCTGCCGGAACGATCTGGGCTTGGGCGAGGCCCTGGGCAGAAGGTTTTTGGAGCTTAAGGCCAGATTCAGAAAACACAGTCTTTTGGCCGGCGCTTACCGGTTGAAAATCCCGGCCTGCGTGCACGTGGCTTTCGGAACGGACATCGTTCACCAGCATCCCAGCTTCGATCCGGCCTCCACCGGAGTAGCCACCTACGAGGATTTCAAGATACTGGCGGACCAGGTTTCCAGGTTGAACAACGGAGGGGTGGTTCTGCATTTCGGGTCGACGGTAATCCTGCCGGAGGTTTTTCTGAAAGCCCTCTCGGTGGCCCGCAACGTCAACGGACCGGTGGAGAGATTCACCACCGCCAATTTCGACATGATCCAGCATTACCGACCCAACCTGAATTTGGTTCTTAGGCCCACGCAGAGAAGCGGAAAGGGATTTTCTTTCACCGGACACCACGAGATCATGATCCCCCTTTTGGCCTGGGCCTTAAAAACGGCAACGGCTACGAGAAGGAGGTAGGAGCAATGCGGCCCGGTTTGAGTTTCAAGCTTTCGATCATTCTGCCGTTGGCTTTCTTCGCAGTAATTTTCTCCCCTGCGGCGAAAGCCCAACAAGAGAGTGCGCTCGCAGACAGCGTTGCTGCGGATACCGGAGGCGTCAGTCCCTTAATGGCTGCCCTGGAGGATTTCCATCAGGTGATGTTCCCGCTGTGGCATGATTCCTTTACCGGAGAAGACCTGGCGGCCATCCGAGAGAACGCACCGGTGTTCAATGAGAAGCTCTTGGTGCTGCTTCGGGTGCAGCCTCCGGCCGGGCTGCAGCAGAACGAGGAGAAGTTGAGAGACTTCCTGGGCAAAAGGCAGGAGCTGGCCTTCCAGGTCACTCAGGTCAACCTGGCCGCCAAGGGCGGGCCGGACTCGACCTTAGCCTCGGCTTTCGAGAAGATGCACTGGGCCTACGAGGAGCTGCACAGGGTATTTGTGGAGCCGCTTGAGGGATGGACCAGCTTTCACGAAACCCTCTATTCCCTCTGGCACAGGGCGCTGCCGGAAAGAGACTACAAGGCGATAAAAGAAACCGCTCCCGTGCTTCAAGCCGAGGCGGACAGTCTGATGAAAGCTCCGGTTCCCCAAAGCCATAAGGAAAAGAAGGACGAATTCGAAGAAAGAAGGATGGCTTTGAAGGATGCAGTCTACCTGCTGGCTGAGAAGTGCAAGGCCGGGACAGAACAGGAGATCGATCAATCTCTGAAAGCGGCTCACGACAGGTTCGAAGAGCTGAACGAGCTTCTGCAATAGACCGGTGAGGGCGGGCAGCCTGCTTCGGAGCGGTTGTCTGACCGTGACGAACCCAGATTCTTCGGCTACGCCTCAGAATGACAACAAGGCTGGGGAGCCCTCTTTCGTTGGCAGCGGATACCCTATCTCAAGTTGGTAACGGACACCCTGTCCGTTACCAGTCTGTAGGTCGGATATGTCCGCAGGACTATCCGACTCTTAAGGCGTCCGAAACCTCCTCTGACGGGGAGGACGGGTGGCCCGGTCTGCTTGCCAAACGAGGCATATCCCGGCTTACAAGTAGTTGGTAGCCCTTGCTGCCGCTTGCGGTGGACGGATCCCTAATCACGCTTCCTAATTCGTTCTCCATCGGTTTAATCCGCTTAATCCGTTGACGGCTCTTCCCTTTCCTTCCTAACACACGCCACAAAGAACGAATTCACCCCAACTTCGATGGTGAACCGGATGGGTGAGGGGTTTATGGAGGGCATCCGTTTTGCGCGCGTCTTCTCCGAAGAGTATGACGTGACACGGTCAGAAGAGTCGCAATTCCATCAAACAGGACATTTCAAAAAAGTGAAAAACGACATCAGAAAGTCCAGAACGTCCAGAACGTCCAGTTTCGCAAGTCAAACAACCGATGAACGCGCGTAGCTGCGAAGCTGGTCTTCGCCCTAATAGCTTCTCAGAAGTCCGTCTTACCGGTGAATTTGAATCTCTCCATCATCACGGCGGGCGCTACGATGCAGCCTACGTCCTCCCACCAGGAGGCGACGATCTTGCGCTCTTTGGATATCTGCTTGACATGCGAGAAAGCTTTAAGCATGCTGTCGGTGAAGCGCAGGTTCTTGATGCCGTGTTTTATCTTCCCGTCCTGAACCCAGAAGGTGCCGTCTCTGGTCATGCCGGTCAACACCGCGTTGGTGGTGTCCAAAAGGCCGTTGATGTAGTGAAATCTGGTGACCAGGATGCCCCTGTCGGTGGACTGGATCATCTTCTCCAAAGAGGATTGGCCCCCGGCCACGAACAGGTTCATGGCATAAGCCCCTTCCGAGTTATCCGGGGTGAGGGCGTGTCCGGTGGATTTCTTCCCCTCTTTGTGAGCGTGCAGCGAGTTGTAAACCACCCCCTTGGCTACGCCGTTTTCGATCAACATCACTTTCTGTTTGGGCACGCCCTCGAAGTCGAACGGAAAGGCGATCCCTCCGGGGTCCGTTCCGTCATCGTAGATGGTGACGTTTTCGCCCATGATCTTCTGACCGATCCGGTTGGACAGAAAGCTGGTCTCCTCCTGAAATGACTTGGAGCCGAGGCCGATGAAGTTCATCCATTCCAACAAAGCCGCCAGAGCCGAAGGCTCCAGTATCACCCTATACTCTCCCGGCTCCACCGCTTGGGGATTCTTGCTGTCGGCGCATTTCTTGACAGCCGTCTCGGCCAGATGGTCCACCTCTATCTTCCCCACGTCCCGGGAAAGCTGGTCGGCGAAGCCCGAGCTGTCCGGGCCCATCACGATCAGGTTGAGGTAGGCCGAGGTCAAAGGCTGGTAGCAGGCGACCCCGTTGGAGTTGACCACCGCCACCTCGGAATAACCCGTGGCGAACGATCCGGCGCAGGTGAAATCGAAATCAGCTGCCTTTTCGAATATACCCTTGACCATCCTGGCCCTTTGCATGGGTGGGAAGGCGGCGGTCTCCTCGGAGTAGGTGTCCACCTTGGCAAAATCGCTCTTGGTCGGCAGGCCGGGAAAATCGGGGTTTTCCCTTTGGTTTCTGGCTATCTCCAGGGCATCGGCCAAGGCTTTCTTCAGGTCTTCCGGGACGAACGAGTTGGTGGAAGCCACCCCGATCTTCTTTCCCAGAACCGCTCGGAAATAGACCCGGCTGTTCCGCTCGGAGACGTTCTGATGAATGGTGGAGTTGGCGAATCGGGTCAGTCCGCTTTCGCCTCCCAGGTACACGGCCTCGGTTTGATCGGCTTCCGATGTGGCCAGGACCGACCTCAGTTGACTTAGGATTTTGTCTTTTCCTATCATTTGCTGACTCCCACTTTGATATTGCGAAATCTGGTGGGCGAGGTTCCGTGCGCCACGTGCATGGTCTGCATGGGCTCCCCCTTCCCGCAGTTGGGCACGCCCCAGATCCGCCAGTATTTCCGGTTGCAGACGGCATCGCAGCTATTCCAGAACTGGGGGGTGATGCCGGTGTAGGTAGCGTTCTTGAACATCCTGCCCTTTCGACCGTTTTTGATCTCCCAGGCCGCCTCCACCCCAAACTGGAAGTTGAGCCGCTTGTCGTCTATGCTCCACACCTTGTTGGTGTCGAGATAAACGCCCTCTTTGGTGTCTTTGATCAGATCCTCCAGTTCCCACCTTCCCGGCTCCAGGTTGATGTTGGTCATCCGGATCAAGGGAATGCGGTTCCACCCGTCCGCCCGCATGGTGCCGTTACTCTTTTGTTTCACCACAGCTGCGGTTTCCCGGGAGGTCTGGTACCCAACGAACAAACCCTCGTTGATCAGATAGGCTCGCTGCGCCTTGACCCCTTCATCGTCATAGCCGAAGCTACCCAGCCCTCCGGGGATGGTGGCATCGGCCACGATGGTGACCTTGTCCGATCCGTACTTGAGCTGGTTCAGCTTGTCCTGGGTCATGAAGCTGCCGCCGGCCAGGCTGATCTCGGTTCCCAGAACCCGATCCAGCTCGGTGGGATGTCCGCAGGACTCGTGCACCTGGAGGGCCATCTGATTCCCCGCTATGATGATGGTGGTTTCCATCTCCGGCAAAGGCGGCGCGGAGATAAGCTCCAGAGCCTCCTCCCTGACCCTCTCGGCATTCCCCACCAACTTCATGCCCTCCACGAACTCGTAACCTCCGGAGGCAAAGTCACCGCCGTGAGAGTTGGGATAGGAGCGCTTTTGGGCCTCGGAGCCGTCTATGGCGGTGGCCACGATTCCGGCCCCGCTGTGGAGAATGGACTGCTCGATGAATGCGCCTTCGGTGGAAGCGTAGGTTTTCTCGGTTCTAAAGAACTGCATGGAGCCTTCGGCCACCTTGATTTTCGGGCTCTTCCGGAGTATAGAGCAGGCATCCAAAAGTAGGTTTATCTTCCTCTCCGCGGGAACCGAAAAAGGATCGGTTTCAAACCGGGTGGCGTACTTGTCCTGAAAAACCTCGGTGGGGGTCAGCTTCACGTCCTCTTTTTTGGCCAGGGCGGAAGCTTTGGCTATCTCGACCGCGCTTAAGGCCACTCTTTTCATCTCTTCCGGGTTCACCACCGAGCTGGCGGCGAAACCCCAGGCGCCGCCGGCTATCACCCGTATGCCGAATCCCTGATCGTCATTCCGCGACAGGCTCTCCACGTTCCCGTTTTTCACCCGGATGTCCTCGCTGCTTGACCTCAGGTGACGGACGTCTGCATAATCCACCTTCTTCTTCAGGAAATCGACTATCTCTCTGATAGTATCTTTCAAGATTCCCTCCTTTCGAACCGGTCTCTTTGAGTATCCCCTCTCAGACCTCGGACTTGCCAAATTACTTCGGCCTCGCACGCTTGTCAAGCATAATCAAACTGCAGCCGATTCGTAACCCGAGCCCCATGCCGGGTGCATTCCCGCACATCACCGCCGCCAGCTATCGACAATCCAATATGGGATAAGAGAAGCCCCCCTCCGGACGTGTCCGGAAGGGGGCCTGAGTTGAAGAGTGTTCAGCCCCGGAACAGGAAATTGAGCAAGGCAACCACGTCGGCTACGTTCACCTCGCTGTCCTGGTTGTAATCCCCCAACCCAAGCGGGGCAGGAGGCTTGCCGGCCTTGAAGAGGTAGTTCAGCAGGTAGACCACGTCGGCCACGTCCACCATGGCGTCGCTGTTGGCATCGCCCGATATCACGTCGGTGAATATGGTGCCGAAGACGGTAGTCGGTTGCACCAAGGCGGTTCCGCCGGTGTCGGTATATGCGTTATAGCGGCCCCAGTCTTCCCGGGCCTCGAAGGTTATGGGAAGGAATTCTCCCGGAGGAGTGCTTTCGTTCACCCGGAATTTGATCTTCACCAATACACCTTGCCCCTCATCCATGGAGAGATATGAACCGCTGCTAAGAGGCCAGTTGGCGTAACCCAGGAAAAAGACCTCTCCCTCGTCCGCCACTGCATGCGCTAGTTCCCATCCTTGCGTCCGGGTTCCCGCGACCTCGACCCCTTCCACAGAGAGGTCGCTCTGGTCGAAAACCAGCCTGAAGGTGGTACCCCAAACGCCGGCCGCGTTGGACAGCCACACCGGAACCGACACCAGATCGCCCGGGTGAGCGGAGGACGAAACCACCTGGAATTCGTCAGCATAAGAGACATTCTTCGATCCCTTGACCGGAATCTCAGGCGAGTCGTGAAGAATTACCCGAGCCAGGTACAACAGATCGGCGATGGTCCAATACAACCCATCGGCATTCACGTCCGACGCGCATGTCTGAAGCGCGGGGTCGAGGAGCAGTATGCCCGGGCCCTGAAGGAGGAAGGTGTGAAACAACAGTGCATCTGCCACTTCGTACCGAACGGCATTGAAGTTGATGTCCCCGCGCTTGCACTGCAACGAGCCCCCCACCTGAACGCCTCCGTTTCTCACATCCGAGATGCCCAGTCTGGTAAGCTGGCCGTCCGTCGTGGCAAAAGCATTTGCCCGGACCTGAGAGCTGGTGTCATCGCCGAAGGAAACCGAAATGAACGTCGGAGTGTCCACATCCGACACCTGGAAGACAAGCTTGGCTATCTGTCGGGGACCACCGTACGATGTCAGGGAATCGGACGCGGAGCTGGTCATGAAATCGGGGCAGGCGTTCAGCCTGATGGAGCCATCCTCCAGGCGGGTATAAATACCCTCCCAATTCTCCAGGGAAGTCTGGGAGAAGTCCACCGCCACCAAGCTCAAGCTATCCGGATCGAAATCCACCTTGAAGCTGATGCCGTGAACCGACTCGCTCCCCGTGCCTCTATACCACACCGGAAGAACCACGGTATCGTTCGGCAGAGAGTGAACGGTGGTCATCCAGGTCTCCATGTCGTATTCAGACAAAGCCGTGGGCTGGACAACCTCGACCGCGTCGTGCAGGATGACCCTTGCCAGATGAATGAAGTCTGCCATGCTCCAGAAGTAGCCATCCCAGTTCGCGTCCGAATTGGCGGTTTGCTCTTCCGGGCTTATCAGCACGCTGTCGCCATATAGCAGATAACTTGCGAACAAAAACAGGTCCGCCACCTCATAAGGAACCGAGTTCAGATTGATGTCTCCCCGGTCGGGCGTCGGCCGATGGAATGCGTAGACCCCGCCGTCGGTAAACTCCAATGAGGGAAGCACGGCCAGGAAATCCAAACTCTCCGGCGGGCAATCCACGGTATTGAACTGAGAGGTATCCTGGCTCACGTAGAGCGTGTCAAAGGAGGTATCCTGAAGCGTGTTCTCCAGACAGCCGATGGTTTCCCAGTGGAACACTACGGGCAGGAACGTTCCAT
>CAZPRG010000009.1:0-1267 GCA_964588675.1 uncultured Ignavibacteria bacterium | reverse complement strand
CCATCCGGAAGCCCGCCGGTGCCAATTAAGAAACGGAGCGATGCCAGCTCGACGTACTCGTCATTGGGGGCCAGCGGAACTCCCTGATGTGGATCAGGAAGGTCGTATGTTCCTACAAGCTCTATCCGATAGACGGTGTCCCCAAGCGTATCAAGACGATAATGGAAGTATTCCCAATCGCCCTCGGAAAGAACCTCACCCAAATTCGCCCCCACGAAGGTAATATCCTGAGGATTGAAGTCGATTTGAAGCCGGAACTGGCCGATCTCCACGTCGTTGCGAATCAGAACGGGAATCTCTGCGATCTCTCCGACCAGTTGGCTGGTGGTATCGATTTTGACGGAGACCGGAACAGTCCTGTCCGCCAAGAGCGGACTCGGCTCTGTGACCCCTTTGGCGGAGCCGGAGCCCGGCAGGAACAGCGCAATCGAAAAGCAGACAACCAAGAGCGCCTGCCCTAACACCGACCCGGGTTTTGGGGAATACATGGCGACCCTCCACGAGTTGAGGTTAAAGGTTTCTGTTTGAAAAAACCTTTAGCGAAGGGTCATAGGATTCAACAGCCCACTTTACTGTTGGGCTTCTAATCTACCAGCCACACCGCCTATTGTCAAGGGTTTTTTTACCTACCCTGCCACACGCAACCAGACTAGTCGCCTAACCCGTTGTGCAATATCGCGTCACGATTTTGCTTTACAACTCGATGTGCTTCTGTTACATTTGATGCGCCGACACCATCAGGGATATCCGAAACCTCTCACCTGCTCAAGACCGCACCTCATGACCGACAGAGATCTGATAGAAAAAGCAAAGAGGGCCAGACTGAAAGCTTACGCGCCCTATTCCAACTTCAAGGTTGGTGCGGCCCTTCTGACCAAGACCGGAAAAGTGTATACCGGAGCCAATGTGGAGAATTCCTCCGATGGCCTGACAGTCTGCGCAGAGAGAGCGGCCGTCTTGAAAGCCGTAAATGAAGGTGACAAAGACTTCGTGAAGATAGCAGTGGTGGCGGATAGGAACCCGCCCATTACCCCTTGCGGCGCCTGTCGGCAGGTGCTCTCGGAGTTCGCCCGGAACCTGAAAGTCATTTGCGCAAACCTGCGGGGAGACGTGAAGAAGTATACGCTGAAGGAGCTGTTGCCAGAGGCGTTTCAGAGACGGTCAACGGATTAAGCGGATTAAACGGATGAGAACGTTCGGGCAAAGTCTATCGTGAGAAACCCGATGCCTCTGCGAAACGTATGACTTGAGCAGGAGATACGGATGG
>CAZPRG010000008.1:0-26912 GCA_964588675.1 uncultured Ignavibacteria bacterium | reverse complement strand
TGCACACACCCGAGCGTTGTCTCAAACGCAGCGACGAGTGGATTTTTGGCCCGGAAAAACCCTATGAGCAGCGCGGAGACGTGGACCACGTCGTGTTTCCGTGCGGCCACACCATTGCTCCTGACGGCGACACGATCCGCTTGTATTACGGCGCGGCGGATACGAGCATAGCGCTGGCCAGCGGCAGTGTTCGCGCCATTCTCGAATGGCTTGAAGAACACGGATAAAGAGACCTTGCTTCGCCCAGGCGTGCTCGGCTGGGTGGTGACGAACAACTGATGCTGGGCGTTGGGTCAAAGGGTACCCCTGACGTCCGCCTCTCTGTCGGGGTTGTGGAAGTCACAGAACATAGAAAGAAGGCCCATCAAGCAGCAAATTTGCCCTTGACTTGTCCGCAGGCATCCGCTAAATTCTACCTGAGGTTTACGATTCAAAAACTACTTGGGCGCGAGGACCTGGGCACGACTATGATTTACACCCACGTGCTCAACCGCGGACCGGACGGGTTTCGCAGCCCCGTCGCCGGACGGCCCGTCTGAGGTGGGCCTTGGAGTTGTCATGGAGGGTTTTATGCCGATCCACATAACACACCGCGATAAAAACCGCATGTCGATGCAACACGCTGACATGGTGAAGCTTGCGAGCGACGAAATTCCGTCTGGCGGGCGTTTTATACGCATGGCGCAAGGGTATGAGAGACGTTATGCGGGTCAATATAAACAATCTTTAACCGCGATCTTGGTCAACAGAGACACTTCTTGTGGAGAGCGACATGCGAGATAAATACTACCCACCGAAGCTCAACGAAAAAAAATTCCACTGCATCCACTGCGGCGTATATGCACATCACGGCTGGTTGGATACAAAGGTATATCTTCAGACTTGGGAACCGTCAGGCATCCGAATGTCGATTTGCGCCCATTGCGAAAAGCGCACCTACTGGTACGAAGAGAAAATGGTGTTTCCGCAGGAGGTACCAGTGGAACCACCACACCCAGACCTGCCGGAAGATTGCACTAGGTATTACATTGAGGCTCGTAATGTGTTTCCACACTCGGCGCGTGCTGCCGCTGCGTTACTTCGCCTGTGCATTCAGACGTTGATGCCTCACCTCGGTCAGAAGGGCGACAACATCAACGAAGATATCAAGTCTCTGGTGAGTGAAGGTCTCCCGGTACTTGCTCAGAAAGCACTTGACTATTGCAGAGTGGTTGGAAACAATGCCGTTCACCCTGGCGAAATCAATCTCGATGATACGCCGGAAATAGCAGAGAACCTTTTTGGGATGATCAACTTCATAGTTGAGGACCGCATAACTCGGCCTAAGGAAATAGAAGCGCTCTACAGCAGACTTCCAGAAGACAGCCGGAAGGCTATTGAACACCGCGATGCTGACTCCACGATTACCTGAAGCAGCAACCTTTTGCGGCGGGTGGGCCGGTCTGCTTACCACCCCGGGTCTATTATCTGCTGGGAAATACCTTTCCGAATTTCGATCCAAAGGATCGGGTCCGCGGACCCGAAGTGTACACGAATAATCTCAAGATCACTTTAGCGAGGACACAATGGACGAAGAACAGAAGGAGAAATTGATCAGGCTAGTTAGACTGACTTCCGAATTGAATAAGACAATGGATGAGTTTTTTCCTCGTGACCCATATGGAAAGTTTCAAGAAAGTTCTAGAGTTGTTACCAAAGCAGAAATTGATGAAGCGCTGAAATTAGCAAGGGAAATCGAACGAATCCTGAAAGGATTCTCTATGCCCTAGTATGTGTGTCAGGAGCCCTGCCCACCTGGCACCAGGCTTTTAAGTTAAATTGGAAACTTGCTCTTTCCGGTATTGGGAATCCTGGTGACTGATGCATTGAAATCAAGATGTGTAAGGACTAGGTACTCACACAGCAGAATGGTATCTTATACGGCAATCAGTGCCGTGCATGCTGTGTTGCACGGACAGATTTCAACAATGTTCGGCGTGAGAGGCACAGATCAGACATGGAAATCGAATACGACTCAACATACCTCGCATTGAGTTGCGTCGGGTCTTGCCCGCCCTTGGCGGGTGTGACCTGACGCTGGTGGCAGAGATACACAACTTCTGGAGAATGTAATGGACGATCAAGAGGCTTACAAATGGGCAAAGATATTCAATTCCCCTTGGGAGTCTTTGGTTGAAGGCATGTCCCAGAGAGCCAAAGCGTTGGGGCTTTCACAAGAAGAGAAAGATTCAGCGCTCATCTGGTCCAAAGAAGGGGAAGAGAATTGTAGGTGGCTGTTTGTGAATGATCCCTCCGACATCGGCGCAATACGAAATGTGTTCAACAGCGAGGACAACGTGAAGAGCCCTTCCTGTTTTGTGGTGGTCAAGCAGCCCGATCCCAGCGACGACCGCGGGGATATTATCTTTGACATTTTCAGACTCAATCCTAAAAGCTATTTGTGGCATTTCAATCGAGTCTACACGGAGCCGAAACATGGGTAGGTCGGGTTGCCCGAAGGGCCACCCGACAAAAACCTGGATCGCTCCATCAATCCTGTTTCCCCCGAAAGCTCATTCGGCCCTCTCGATCCAATCCAAACCATTCTTGATCCCATCATCGTATAGCAGACATAGCTCTCGCGCTTGACAAGAGTCGAAAAAGAGTTATATTGAGATTAAGTTGCGGGACTTCGGGGCTGGAGACGAAATTGACGGCCGGCTTTCTCTTGTCACTTGCACACATGACTTCCCTTTTTCTTTGGAATCATTTTGATATCACGCTCGAGTGCCGATGAGTACTCGAAGAAGGAGGATTGTATGTCACTGAAGCGAACGATGTTGGGCCTTCTTTTGGTCGCTTCCCTAATGCTTCTGGTAAACGGCCTGTCGCAGGCCGCCGGGCTGTCCAAGCAGGATATCGATGCCCTGAAGCAGCAGGGAGAGGCCGAAGGGTGGACCTTCACGGTCGGCGAGAACCCGGCCACGGCTTACAATTTGGAGGACCTTTGCGGATTGAAGGTCCCGGATAACTGGTGGGTGAATGCCTGGTTCGACCCTTGCACACCTACCAAAAGCCTGCCCGCTACTTTCAACTGGTGCGACTCGGGCGCCTGTACCCCGGTCAAGAACCAGGGTTCCTGCGGAAGCTGCTGGGCCTTCGGGACAGTGGGGCCTTTGGAGTTAAACATCAAGTTAAAAGATGGGGTAACGGTGGATCTCTCCGAGCAGTGGCTGGTTTCCTGCAACACGGACGGCTGGGGCTGCGACGGGGGTTGGTGGGCGCACGATTACCACCAGTGGAAAACCGATCCCTGCGGTGGAACCGGAGCGGTTCTCGAGAATTACTTTCCCTACATGGCCTCCGATCTTCCCTGCAATTGCCCGTATCCCCACGATTATTTCATCGACGGCTGGGCCTTCATCGGCAGCCAAAGCGGCGTGGCGCCGGTTGCCTCCATCAAGCAGGCCATGCTGGATCACGGTCCGGTGTCGGTAGCGGTGTATGCCAACTCCGCCATGCAAGCCTATAGTGGAGGGATTTTCAACGGATGCGGCAGCGGCGAGGTCAACCATGCCGTGACCCTGGTCGGTTGGGACGATACTCAAGGCACCAGCGGCGTCTGGATCATGCGCAACTCCTGGGGTCCGGGTTGGGGAGAAGATGGGTATATACGCATCCCGTACAACTGCTCGAGCATCGGATATGCCGCTTGCTACATAGAGTATGGAGGCACGGCAAGATTGAACATAAACCTGCCGGACGGCGTTCCGGACGCGATCACTCCCGGCCAGCCCACGACCATCAACGTGCAGATCGAAGAGGCTGGCGATACCTACGTTCCGGGAAGCGGTCAACTGCACTATCGTTACAACGGAGGCATATATCAATCGTCAGCCCTGGTGCACCTAAGCGGCGATTTGTACCAGGCGACCCTTCCGTCAGCCACGTGTCTGGACGACCCGGAATACTACTTCAGCGCGCAAGGGGCGACCTCGGGCATGACCCACAATCCGTCCGGCGCGCCTTCCACGGTCTACTCCACTCCGGTGGGTCAGCTTACGGTCGTATTCGCCGACAACTTCCAGACCAACCAGGGCTGGACTGTGCAGAACGATGCTTACCTTACCGACGGCGCCTGGAATCGCGGTATTCCTGCGGGCCTGGGAGAGAGGGGAGACCCGCCCTCGGATTACGACGGCTCGGGCCGGTGCTTTGTAACCGACAGCGCCTATGGCAACTCGGACGTGGATGACGGCACCACATGGCTGATTTCTCCGGCCATCGACGTGAGCGGCGGTCAGAATGCCAGAGTGCACTATGCCTTGTGGTACACCAACGACTTCGGAAACGATCCCAACAACGATCTTTTCAAAGTGTACGTTTCCAGTAACAACGGAACCAGTTGGGTTCTGGTGGAAACCATCGGACCCGCCACCAGCTCGGGATGGACCGAGCACGATTTCCTGGTAAGCGATTTCGTGGCCCTCAGCAGCCAGATGAAGGTTCGTTTCGAAGCCTCCGATCTGAACGACGGCTCGGTGGTGGAGGCGGGGGTAGACGCTTTTTCCGTCTCCAGCCTGGAATGCGGCGATGTGACCTGCGTGGATGCGGACGGTGACGGCTACGGCGATCCGGGTCACCCGGAGAATCAATGTCCTGACGATAACTGCCCCGCGGTGTACAATCCCGATCAGGGTGATGCCGACGGCGACGGAATCGGCGATGCCTGCGACCAGTGCACCGACACGGACGGAGACGGGTACGGCGACCCCGGCTTTGCCGCCAACACCTGTCCTGTGGATAATTGTCCCTTGGTCTACAATCCCGATCAGGAGAACGCCGACGGCGACGCCGTGGGCGACAGCTGCGATTTGTGCACCGATCTGGACGGCGACGGTTTCGGCGATGCAGGGTTCCCCAAGAATACCTGTAACCCGGACAATTGCCCGACTGTGTATAACCCCAATCAGATGGATGCAGACGGTGACGGCATAGGCGACCTGTGCGACAGCTGCACCGACTCGGATCACGACGGATACGGGAACCCGGGCGTGGTCACCAACACCTGCGAGGACGATAACTGCTTATTTGCTTACAACCCGGACCAGGAGGACTCGGACGGCGACGGCACCGGTGACTCGTGCGATGTGTGCCCGCATCATCTCAACGATGATTGCTGCAACCCCAAGGGGTCCAACCTTTCGCCGCTCGTCACGTCTGCCTCGAATCTGACGCCGGCTCCCTCGCCGGATCCGTTTGTCTATGTGGCTACCGCACATGATCCAAACTGCGACGGAACCGAGCTGGAAACAGACTTTTTCGACGTCCCATCCTGGTGTGCGGTCTCCGGGGACACCTTGTCCGGCATCGTAACCTGCGAATGCGCAGACACGTCTTTCAAAGTTATGGTGTCCGACGGCTCCAAGGCTGACACCCTTGAGGTGACCATCACTATCGATCGGTCCAATGTGGCTCCGGCAATCGAATCTCCCGGAGATACGGTCAGTGTGATTTCCGGGGAGCGTTTCGCTTACTATCCCAGCGTAACTGATCCGGATGATAACAGTCACACCATAGCCTTCCTGGAGTATCCGCAATGGTGCTCGGTGCAGAACGACTCGGTCGTTGGCATCGCTCCCGACACCGTGTCGCTTGAAAGCTTAACGGTAACGGCGCAGGATTACTGCAACGCCGATACGCTGTCGTTTATGGTGATGACCTATCTTCCGGGCGACGTGGACGAGGATGGGGTTGTGGATTTGGCCGATGCGATTTTCGTGCTCAACTATCTGTACCGAAACGGGCAGGCTCCAGCCCCCTTGAGCTTGGCAGACGCGACTTGTGATGGGATAGTGGACCTCAGCGACGCGGTTCTTTTGCTCAACTACCTATTCCGCAGCGGTCCGGCACCCGGTTGTTAGCCTCTGCGGGACCGCTTTCTGGATGGTCGAGTTGAGCTCGGATAGTCCTCTGGCGCAGATTGGCCCCGGCTCTCAGCGAGCCGGGGCTTCTGTTTGCCTTGCTTTGAGCCGGAGGATAGCCCGGTGAGAGGTTGCTTCATAGGCGGGTGAGCCAGTTGACGCCAAAAGAAACGGAAACGATTTCTGTGAGAACAAGTCGATCATCTTTGGTGTATTTTCTTCTCCTGTGCTGCAACCGACTGAGCCGAAGCAGCGTATCAGAAAGGCAGGTCTGGTTGCATGGCGCGTTCGGACGGGTCTTCAACCCGGTGGAACTGCTCTCGCGATGTTAATCCCGAGGGGAGAGCTGGATTTGTTACCAAATTTCGAAACTTGACAAATCGTCAAAAGACCGTATATTGGTAGCTGCAGAGTGATAAGATGGGTTGTAGCTTACCGTTGCTTTCTGGGGCTGTTTAAGAATCGAAGTCAAAGTCAACATTCCATACCACAAGGAGAGGATGTTCATGAAACAACGGAACATCGTTTTGGGCTTGATTGTCCTGGGGGTACTGGGTTTCGCGGCTGCCGGTGCGTACGCCGCCGATCTGCCCACCAGCTTCGATTTGCGCAACTACAACGGCCACAATTACGTGACCGGCGTCAGGGACCAGGGCTCCTATGGCACCTGTTGGACACACGGGGTGATGGCCTCCATGGAGAGCAATCTTCTGATGACCAGCGCTTGGGCGACTGCCGGCGAGAGCGGTGAGCCCAATCTGGCGGAGCGACATTTGGACTGGTGGAATGGATTCAACACCTTCAACAACGACGACTACCCGGGAAACGGACTTACCGTGCACGAGGGCGGCGACTACCGGGTGGCCTCGGCTTACTTGAGCCGGGGGGAGGGAGCGGTGCGGGAGAGCGATGCGCCGTATACCCACATCTCAACTCCGCCGGAACGATATGACGTGGGCTATCATTACTTCTACCCGCGTGACATAGATTGGTTCAGCGCCGGCGAGGACTTGAGCAACATCAACACCATCAAGCAAAGGCTGATGGATGAAGGGGCCATAGGCACATGCGTTTGCATGAGCGATCTGTTTTTGAATTACTCCAATTACACGCACTACCAGCCGCCCACCAGCACCTATGATCCCAACCATGCGGTGACCATCGTGGGTTGGAACGACAACAAGACCACCGATGCTCCGCTGCCCGGCGCCTGGCTCATCAAGAACAGCTGGGGCGCTTACTGGGGGTTGAGCGGCTACTTCTGGATTTCTTACTACGACAAACACTGCGGCAAACATCCGGAAATGGGCGCGGTATCGCACTACAACGTGGAGCCCATGAGATACGAGCACGTTTACTTCCACGACTACCACGGATGGCGGGACACCAAAGAGGAGTGCTCGGAGGCCTTCAACGCCTTCGAGGCGGGCAGCGACGAACTGCTTCAGGCGGTGAGCTTCTTCGCGGCGGCGGATAACGTCAGTTACACGATTACAATCTACGATCGTTTCGAAGGCGGGCAGCTTTTGGACGAGCTGTCTACCAAGTCGGGGACTATCCAGTATACCGGATTCCATACCATCGACCTGGATACCCCGGTGGCTTTAAGCTCCGGCGATGACTTTTACGTTTATCTTTACCTCTCGGACGGCGGGCAGCCCTATGATCGCACATCCGACGTTCCGGTGCTTTTGGGAGCTCAGTACCGCACCATAGTCGAATCCTTCGCCCGGCCGGGAGAGAGCTACTATCGCCAGGGCGGCGCATGGCTGGATCTTCAGGACTTCAGCGATCCCCCCTGGACCGGCACGGCCAATTTCTGCATGAAAGGGTTGACCGTGGACCGCGGCATACGGGTCAGTCCCACGGACGACTTCAAATCGGAAGGCCCGGTGGGAGGTCCCTTCTCGCCTTCCAGCAGCGTCTACAACTTCGAGAACAAGAACGCGGTCACCATGAGCTATGAGATCACGGCGAGTGCGGATTGGATTGCGCTCTCCGGCGACGTATCCGGCTCCCTGGACGTGTATGAAACCGGCCAGGTGAATGTCGAGATCAATGCCAATGCAGCCGCGCTGCAGCAGGGCGCCTATTTCGCCACCGTTTATTTCACCAACCTGACCGATCACGCGGGCGACGACAGCCGCCAGGTGATGCTGACGGTGGGCACGCCCACAGTGGCATACGAGTGGACCTTAGACTCCAGTCCCGGTTGGACCGCTCAGCCCGATTGGGCCTTCGGTCAGCCCACGGGCGGAGGCAGCAACGGTCAGGATCCCACCTCCGGCCACACGGGCACCAACGTGTATGGCTACAATCTCTCGGGAGACTATGCCAAGAACCTGACGGAGAAGCATCTGACCAGCGGGCCTTTGGACTTGACCGGCATGTTCAACGTACATCTGAAGTTCTGGCGCTGGCTGGGAGTGGAAGGCCCTCAATTCGACCACGCCTCCGTTCGGGTAAGCCCCGATGGAATCAACTTCACGACCATCTGGGAGAACCCGGCACAGATCGTGGACAGCGCCTGGCACGACATGGACTTGGATATCTCCTCACTGGCGGACGACCAACCGACCGTTTATCTGCGATGGACTATGGGCACCACCGACGGCGGGTGGCAGTCCTTCGGCTGGAACATCGACGACATTCAGGTCACCGGATTCTCGCCCATCGCCAAGTGCGGTGATGCTGACGGCGATGGATTAGTCGACATCGGAGATGCCATCTATGTCCTGAACTATCTATACAAGTACGGTGACGCTCCGGTGTGCCAGCCTATCACCCTTTGCGGAGACGTGAACCTGGACGACGTGGTGGACATGGGTGATGCCGTCTATCTGCTGAACTACCTGTTCAAAGCAGGACCAGCTCCAGGCAACCCGCCCAGGTGAAGGCACCGAGGTTGAGATAGGTGAATGTGTGAAGCAGGGTCGATATACGAATCGACCCTGCTTTTTTTGCGCCTTGGCGAGGACTCCTTGAGTTTTTCTTAAGAGACGGACAACGCCCGGGTTCGCCTGCGATCCAGGCGGTGCAGCGAGAATCTCATATCCGCTAACTTCTTGACAAATCAGGCTAACCGGTTATATTGATGAAAGAAGAGCCGTTGCCCAACAAGGCGGCTGTTTCCCCGAGCATGGAAAAGCGAACTGAAGAGCAAAGCGGTTTCTTTTCCCGAGCAGTTTCTATGATAGGTCCTGCTGTACAACCCCGCGAAAGGAGAGTTCCTCGATGAATCAAAGCAGAAGGTTATTCGTCGTTTTTCTAGCATTGCTCTGCTCGTGCCTGGTTTCTGCCGCTGCTTTCAAGACCTCCCAGGCTGATCCGCCCAGCTCTTTTGACCTCAGAGACGTCGGAGGCATCAATTACGTGACCTCCGTCAAAAGCCAGCAGGGCGGCACTTGCTGGACTCATGGCGTGATGGCCTCCATGGAGAGCAATCTCCTGATGACCGGAAGCTGGCTGGCGGCGGGCGAAAGCGGTGAGCCGAATCTGGCGGAGTACCATCTGGATTGGTGGAACGGCTTCAACCAGAACAACAACGATGACATCGACCCTCCCAGCGGCAGCGGGCTGGTGGTTCACGAGGGGGGAGACTATCGGGTGGCCTCGGCCTATATCAGCCGGGGCGAGGGGGCGGTGCGGGACATAGACGGTCAGTCTTTTACCTATCCGCCGGCCAGAGAAGACACCTCCTATCACTACTACTATCCCCGGGATATCGAGTGGTACGTGGCCGGGACCGATCTCTCCAACATCAACACCATCAAGGAGAAGATCATGACCTACGGGGCGATTGGCACCTGCATATGCTACAGCAGCTCGTATATGTCCAACTGCTGTCACTACCAACCGCCTTCCAGCAGCCAGGAGCCGAATCATGCGGTGACCATCATAGGCTGGGACGACAACAAGCAGACCCAGGCTCCCCAGCGGGGCGCCTGGTTGGTCAAGAATTCCTGGGGGGAAGGTTGGTGCCTGAACGGCTACTTCTGGATCTCCTATTATGACAAATATAGTTGCCAGGATCCCCAGATGGGGGCGGTCTCCCTTCACAACGTGGAGCCCATGGCATACGATCGGGTGTATTATCACGATTATCACGGCTGGCGTGACACCAAGGAGGATTGCGTGGAAGCATTTAATGTCTTCACGGCCGAGGGCGCGGGGGAGGGGCAGGAAGTGCTGAGGGCCGTCAGCTTCTTCACCGCCGCGGACGACGTCGATTACACGGTGACGGTGTACGGTGGCCTTGTTGGCGGACAGTTGACGGACGTGCTTTCCACCAAGTCTGGATTCATCCAGTACACCGGATTTCACACCATCGACCTGGATACACCTATTCCCCTGGAAGCCCATCAGGACTTCTACGTCTACCTGTACCTATCGGACGGCGGTCAGCCCTATGACCGGACCTCGGATGTTCCGGTGCTTCTGGGCGCCAAATATCGAACCATCGTGGAATCTTCCGCCAGGCCCGGACAGAGCTACTTTCGCCAGGATGGGGCGTGGATCGACCTGCAGGATTTCGACGACCCGCCCTGGACCGGCACGGCCAACTTCTGCATAAAAGGGCTGAGTCGGCTGGAGACTCCTCTGAACTTCGACTATCCCGACGATCTACCCGAGTTTTTGGTGCCGGGTACTGCCACCAGCATTCAGGTGCGGATCAGCGACGAAGACGATTCTCTCATCCCGGGCACGGAGATGCTCCACTATCGCTATCAAGGCGGCTCCTACGTCTCCGCGCCGTTGACATCACTGGGCGGCGACCTATATGAGGCCACACTTCCGGGGGCCGGCTGTGGGGTCACGCCTCAATTCTACTTCAGCGCCCAGGCAGCTCTGGCGGGCGAAGTCTGCGATCCGCCATATGCTCCTTCCATAGTCTACTCTTCGCTGGTGGGGATGCTTACGTCCGCGTTCGCCGACAACTTCGAGACGACCCTGGGTTGGACCGTGGAAAATGATCCTTATCTCACCTCCGGCTCCTGGGAGCGCGGTGTTCCCATGGGGGGCGGCGACAGGGGCGACCCGCCTGCCGATTTCGATGGCTCCGGCTGCTGCTATCTCACGGAAAACGCCGACGGCAATTCGGATGTGGACGGCGGGGCGACCTGGCTGATCTCCCCGACTTTGGACTTAAGCGAGGGAAGCGATGCCAGAATCCACTTCGCTCTCTGGTATACCAATGATTCCGGACAGGACCCGGACAGCTTCCCCGCTTACGCGGGCATCCAGAGTGCTTCCAGCAAGGCGGAGGACGTCTTCAAGGTATATTTGTCCAGCGACGATGGGACCAGCTGGACCAAGGCTAAGACCATCGGACCCGAGACCTCTCCGGGCTGGAGCGAATATGATCTTTGGGTCGGGCATGTCGTTACTCTGACCGATCAAGTCAAGGTTCGCTTCGAAGCTTCGGATTTGGGCGCAGGCTCTGTGGTGGAAGCCGGAGTGGACGATTTCCATGTCTGGATATGGGAGTGCGAGTCCTTGTCCGGCGATGCCACCGGCGATGGGGCTGTGGACGTGGGCGATGCCATATACCTGCTTAACTATCTATACAAGAGCGGTACCCCCCCGCAGTGTGATCCTATCACCTCCTGTGGAGATGTGAACCTGGATGGTATGGTGGACGTAGGAGACTCAATCTACCTGCTCAATTACCTTTACAAAAACGGCCCTGCGCCTGGCAATCCGTAAACGTCCTCGCCATCCCCAGCAGAATAAAGAAGACCGGAGCGACCTGCAAGTCGCTCCGGTCTTTTCTTGCGCCTGATGTGAGGCGGGCGCGTTTGGCCCACCCATGACTTGCACCGAAGTTTACCGTCCAGAAAGAATGGATTCACTTTGCCTGGCAGACCACACTACACCGAATCCACTTTCCAAGTCCAAGGATCATAGACTCATCAGATAGCGGTGCATGTCTTTGGCCGCGGCCTTGCCCGCACCGGCTGCCAGTATCACCGTGGCCCCGCCAGTGACGATATCGCCGCCGGCCCACACGCCGTCGCGTGAAGTCCGCAGAGTGTGCTCATCGGCTATGATATTGCCCCACTTGTTCACCTCCAGTCCCGGAGTGGTCTGAGGCACCAGCGGATTGGAGCTGTTGCCGATGGCCACCACCACCGTGTCCACCTGCATGATGAAGTTGGACCCTTCAATGGGCACCGGCCTTCTTCTGCCGGAAGCATCCGGCTCGCCCAGCTCCATCCTCAAACACTCCATGGAGGTGACGAATCCATCCTGGTCTCCAATGTACTTGATGGGAGTGGTGAGAAAGTGGAACTGCACTCCCTCCTGTTCGGCGTGATGAATCTCTTCGATCCGAGCCGGCATCTCCTTCTTGGAACGACGGTAGACGATATAGGCGTTGTCCGCTCCCAGCCTCAATGCCGTGCGCACCGAGTCCATGGCGGTATTTCCGCCCCCCAGCACGACCACATTCTTGCCGGAGAAGATGGGGGTATCGTAGCTGGGAAAATCGTACGCCTTCATCAAATTGGACCTGGTCAGATACTCGTTGGCTGAATATATCCCGTTGAGGTTTTCTCCCGGAATGCGCATGAAATTGGGGAGTCCAGCTCCGGTCCCGATGAAGACGGCGTGGTACCCTTGCTTGAACAACTCGTCTATGCTCCAGAGCTTGCCGATTACAAAGCTGGTTTTGATCTGGACACCCAGTTTCTCCAAATAATCCACCTCGGATTGGACTATGGTCTTGGGCAGCCGAAACTCCGGTATTCCGTAGACCAAGACTCCGCCGGTTTTGTGCAGCGCCTCGAAAATAGTGACTTTGTGCCCCAGCTTGATCAGATCGCCGGCCACAGTCAAACCTGCCGGCCCAGAGCCGACTATGGCCACCTTCTTGCCGGTCGGCGGCGCCACCTGGGGGATTTCCACCTTGCCCTGTTCCCGCTCGTAGTCCGCAGCAAACCTTTCCAGATATCCGATGGCCACCGGCTCATACTTCTTGGCCAGAGTGCAAACCTTCTCGCACTGATCCTCCTGCGGACATACCCTGCCGCAGATGGCCGGCAGGCTGTTGTTCTTCTTCAGCTCCTGGGCTGCTCCGATGAAGTCGCCCTGGGCTATGAGCCGGACGAAAGCCGGTATGTCGACTTCCACGGGACAGCCCTCTATGCACACGGCCCTTTTGCACTGCAAGCACCGCTGAGCTTCCTTGGTGGCCATCTCGGGGGTCAAACCAAAGGGAACCTCCTTGAAATTCTTGACCCTCTCCTGGGGAGTCTGTTCCGGCATCTTGTGCCGCGGTATCTTAAGTCTATCTTTCATCTCCATTACGCCGCCCCTCCCTTCGTCTGTCCCTGGCACATCTTGTCCCATCTCTCCATAGCCACCTTTTCCTGTTTCAGGTACATGCCCTGTCGCTTCATAAGCTCATCGAAATCGACCTGATGCCCGTCGAAGTCCGGACCGTCCACGCAGGCGAATTTGGTCTTTCCTCCCACGGTCACCCTGCAGGCCCCGCACATTCCGGTGCCATCCACCATGACCGGATTCAGGCTCACCAGGGTTTTGATCTCGTGGGGAGCCGTGACCCCGCATACCGCCCTCATCATGATCACCGGCCCGATGGCCATGATAAAATCGGGCTTTTGGTCCTTTGAAAGAAGCTCCGTCAACACGTCGGTCACGAATCCGTGACGACCATATGAACCGTCATCCGTGGAGATGTGAAGCTCGTCTGATATGTTCTTCATCTCCTGTTCCAAGATGAGCAGGTTTTTGTTGCGGGCGCCGATTATGGATATCACTCGGTTGCCCACGGCCTTGAGGGCCTTGGCCGCGAAGTGTATGGGAGCGATGCCGATCCCGCCTCCGACGCAGACGCAGGTACCGTAGTTGTCCATGTGGGTGGGAATCCCCAAGGGGCCTACCACATCCGCCAGGAAGCCGCCTTTCTTCAAAGTGGCAAGTTGGGCGGTGGTCTTTCCCACTTCTTGAAAGATGATGGTGAGGATTCCGGTCTCCTGGTCCAGGTCGGTGATGGACATGGGAATCCTTTCACCCTCCTCGTTGATTCTCAACACCACAAACTGTCCTGCCTCGGCTCTTTGGGTTATCAAGGGCAGATGTAGCTTAAGCAGATTGATTTGCGGAGCGAGCTTCTTCAGTTCGATTATCTCGTACAAACCGTCCTCCCGTGGAATAGCTTATGAACCATAGTCAAATGAAACCAGTTTCTCGTTACGAGAATGATCTGAGTCTTCGAGTCCGCGACACCTCCGTCGGTTGCTTCCACCGCGTCACCTCTGATAGGTTTCAGAATTCACTTCTTCCGGTCAAGCTGAAGTCCGACGCCCACACTCTTGCAGAGAGCAAGAACTGAGGACTTCAAGCTCTGATCGGCAGCCGATTCTATCCGCCCGTTCGTTGAGTCTGCGTGAGGTTTTCGATTTCTTCCACGAAATTCTCCCGAAAGAAGTCTACCACCTCTCGGGAAGAAAAGACGTCTATCAACTCCTCGTGCTTGAGGGCTTGATAGCGTTCATTGAACTGGGGATCGATCCGGACAAGCGAGTCGATGGCCGCGGCCACGCTTCCGTAGTCCCCAGAGTCGAACTGTTGTCTTGTCCGGGAGGGCAGAACGTTCCGGAATCCGTCCAGCCGTGCCTGCAGACTATCCACCCTCGACTTCTGACAAGCCATCATGGCGGACAAACACAAAACCGTGGCCAGGACTTTTCGCAATCTCTTTAGACCCCTTTCCGCATCTTCTTTTTTTCCTCCGCCTCCTGAATGACCCTCTGGGTGTCTATGGCGATCACCAACTCCTCGTTGGTGGGTATCACCAGGACTTCCACCGAGGAGTCAGCCGCATGGATGGAGCTGGCCGATTTGCTGCCGGCCTCCTCGTTCTTGGCCTTGTCGATCCGAATGCCCAGAAACTCTAAATCCTGGCAGCACTTCTTCCTCACCACGGCCGAGTTCTCGCCTATGCCGGCGGTGAAGACCAAAGCGTCCAACCCACCCAGCGCCGCGCAGTACGCTCCGATGTATTTACGAACGCGATAGCAGTAAACATCCAGAGCCAGTTGGGCGGAGGAATTTCCCTGGTGCGCCTCGCTGATGATGTCGCGCATGTCTCCGGAGATGCCCGAGATGCCTTGCAGTCCGCTGTGCTTGTTCAACAAGGTGTTGGCTTCATGCAACGACAGCTCCTCCCGGGCCATGATATGCAGGATTATGGCCGGATCCAAATCGCCGGAGCGGGTTCCCATCAGAAGTCCCTCCAGGGGAGTGAATCCCATGGATGTATCGATGGACACTCCTCCTTTGACGGCCGCCATGCTGGCGCCGTTTCCCAGGTGGCAGGTGATTATCCTCAAGTCCTCTATAGGCCGACCCATCATCCGGGCGGCTCTCCGGGAGACGTAAAAATGCGAAGTGCCGTGGAATCCGTATCGACGTATGGAGTATCTCTTATACAGCACGTAGGGAATTCCATAGATGTAAGCATGGGGCGGCATGTGGTGATGGAAGGCGGTATCGAACACCGCCACCTGAGGAACCCCCGGGAGAATCTGCATGCAGGCGGTGATGCCCCGAATGTTGTGGGGATTATGCAAGGGCGCCAGCTCGATGCAGCTTCGCAGGACCTGCAGCACCTCCCGGTCGACCAGCACCGAATCGGGAAATTTCTCGCCCCCGTGCACCACCCGGTGCCCCACAGCGTCGATCTCCGACTTGTCGCGGATCACGCCGTGATTGGGCGAGAGCAGCATGGCGATCACGTGTTCCACCGCCATGATATGATCCAAAATCTCGCTGGAGATGGTCACCTCCGGCCGGTCATGCGGCTTGTGTACCAGCACGGCGGCACTGGCCCCGATGCGCGAGACCATCCCCTTGGCCAGCACGTATGATTTGCTGACGTCTATGAACTGATACTTGACGGACGAACTGCCGGAGTTCAAAACCAATGTCTTCATCTGAGTGCGTTGCCTCTCGGGTGTTTTCCTGTCAACTCATCTTGGGGAAACCGGATGGATCCTCATCTGATGGACAGATCCGCCATCCCCCGCTTGTTTCCCTCTTCATCGTACTCGAAGAAACCCTGTCCGGTCTTTCTTCCCAGATGTCCGGCCCGCACCAGCTTTCTCAAAAGCGGACAGGGGTTGTATTTGTGATCCGAAAGCTCGTGCAGGAGGTTTTCCATCCACTTCATCACCTCGTCCAGGCCCATCATATCCGCCAGGGCCAAAGGACCCACGGTCAAACCGTAGCCCAGCTTCATGGCGGTATCGATGTCCTCGGCCGTAGCTATCCCTTCCATCAGCACGTGCATGGCCTCATTCAGCATGGGAACGATGATCCGGGTGGTGACGTACCCCGGGTACTCGTGCACGGTCACCACCGTTTTGTTCAAATGTTCTTCCACGAACTGCTTGATTACATCCAGGGTCTCGGGAGAGGTCTTCAAACCTCTGACCACCTCCGCCAGGGGGACTTTTGTCACCGGCGGGATGAAGTGCAACCCCACCACCTTGTCGGGCCTTTGGGTGACGGCGGCTATCTCGGTTATGGAAAGGGTGGAGGTATGACTGATCAGAATGATCTCGGGACGGGTCAGCCGGTCCAGCTTGGCGAATATCTTCTGCTTGGCCTCCAAGATCTCCGGGGTGGCCTCGATGGCCAGATCCACCTCTGGGGCGTCGTCATACTCCGTGGTCCACTTGATCCGCGAAAGGACTGCCTTCTTCTCGCTTTCCGTCATGCCCCACTTGCTGATGTCCGAGTCCATTTCCTCGGAGATGTGCTTAAGGCTCTCGTCTATTATCTCCCGGCTCAAATCGACCAACACCACTTCGATTCCCGCGCCTGCCAGCAGCCGCGAGATTCCCCGACCCATTACACCTGCCCCGATTATCATGACCTTTGATATAGGCATCTGATCTACCTTCCTTCAACTTGGCGGTTTCCACAGCGCCCAAGATAAGAAGTTATTATAATCAACTTTCGTTTTTTGGCAACCACTTTTTTGGCTGCACTTGTGGATTTGCGTACCGGCGGTGGCCCTTTTTGCATCAGCATTATACGCTTGACCTGTCGGTCAAATTGCGTATAATGTGAGCAGGATGCGAACCCTCAAGAGCTTTGGAGGCATTCAATGGCGCTAAGAACCGTGGAGCAATACAAGGAGAGTCTGAGAAAGATGCGGCCGAACGTCTATAAATTCGGCAAGCTGATTGAAGACGTGACCAGCAATCCGGCCACCAGATCGACGGTGGAAGGGCATGCGCAGATATATGCGGCCCAACATGATCCGAAGATTCAGGATCTGATGACCACCACCTCACATCTGACCGGAGAGAAGATATCTCGTTATCTATCCATCATCCAAAGTGCCGAGGATATGGTGGCCAACTGCAAGATGAAGCGGCTGATGTTCAACCTGACCGGCACCTGCACCGGGGGAAGGTGCGTGGGCTGGAACTGCATCAATGCCATGTGGGCCACCACATACGACATGGATCAGGAATTGGGAACGGATTATCACCAGAGGCTGAAGAAATGGCTGACCCAAGCGCAAAAAAACGACATCTCGATCTCCGGCGCCCTCACCGATCCCAAGGGCGATCGAACCAAGACCCCCTCCCAACAGGAAGACCCGGACATGAACCTGCACCTGGTCGAGAAAAGGCCGGACGGCATCGTGGTCAAAGGGGCCAAGGTGATGATCTGCGGCGTTGCAGCCTCAAATGAGATTTTCGTCCTCCCCGGCTCCGGGTACAAAGAACCGGACAAGGATTGGGCCATCAGTTTCGTCATTCCGCGGGACACCGAAGGTCTCTACATCGTGGAGACGCGCAGGCCGTCCGATACCCGCGAAGAGGAGGAAGGTTTTGACATCCCGGTGAAGAAGGGCGGCATTACCCAGGCCTATCTCTTTTTCGAGGATGTGTTCGTGCCCAACGAGCGGGTTTTCATGTGCGGGGAATTCAAGTACAGCTTAAGCGCCGTCCTGAATTTCATCATGCCCTACCGAACCGCCATCGGGGGCTGCGTGGCCGGACAGGGGGACGTGAAGGTGGGGGCTTCCATGCTGGTGGCGCGAGCCAATGGCCTTCCTGCCAAAGCGTTTTCCGACAAGCTGACCAAGATGGTAATCAACAACGAGACCACCTTTGGAATGGGAATAGCTGCAGCCACTCTGGGAAGAAAGCATCCTTCCGGAGTGTGGCAGCCTGATCCTTTGCTCGCCAACGTGAACAAGGTGCACGTGGCCACATTGCCCTACGAAACCTCGGTTCTGGCTCAGGACATCTCCGGTGGCATCGCCGAAACCGGCTGCATGCCGTCGTGGGTGGATTTCGAGGATGAGAAATACGGGCATCTGGTCAAGAAGTACTTGAAAGCCAAGTCGTCTGCCGAGGCGCGCACCAGGGCCGCTCGACTGGTGGAGTGGTTCACCATCGGGCCGGGAGTGCCCGGATGCATGCACGGCGGAGGATCGCCGGACGGCGCCAAGCTGGTGATACGCGCCCAGGCGAAACTGAACGACAAAGCGGAGTTGGCCAGAAAACTGGCCGGAATAGAAGAGGAGATACCCGAGCCGGAGAAGAAGAAGTAGCTTCTTACCGGTCATGCGTTAGAATCGCACGATATCTATACAAAATGTAGGGGCGGAGTTTGAGCTCCGCCCTTTCGTTTTCATAAATGCCTTTTCCCCGGTGGTCTCTCTCTGTTCAAGCGCAAAGACGAAGGCAGGGCAAGGTCGAGGTGGAGACCGTTTCACTACTCATAGTCTCAAGACGCAGGCGGCCATCCGTCCCAGTTGGATGTGTCTAAGGCAAAGAAGTCCAAAGGGCAGAGAGTTTCAGCCCTTTGGCTTTTTCAAAAAATGTTCAATTTTCCAATGTCTCGAGATGTATATTACTTATTGAACGCTTAGGAGGAAAACATGGCGGAGAAACAGGATCTGCAAGCTGTCGAGAGGCTCAACGAAGCTCGCAACAGAATCAAAAACGAGATTAAGAAGGTGATCGTGGGACAGGAGCGGGTTATCGACGAACTCCTGATTGCACTTTTGTCCAACGGTCATTGTCTTTTAATCGGGGTACCGGGATTGGCCAAGACCCTGATGATATCCACCATATCCAGAATTCTGGATCTGAAGTTCAACCGCATCCAGTTCACCCCGGACTTGATGCCTTCGGACATCACCGGCACGGAGATCATCCAGGAGAACACGGCCACCGGCGAGAGGACTTTCAAGTTCGTCAAAGGCCCGGTCTTTGCCAATATAGTGCTGGCCGACGAGATAAACCGGACCCCGCCCAAGACACAAGCCGCGCTTTTGCAGGCCATGCAGGAGCACGAGGTGACCGCCGGAGGCGAAACCTATAAGCTGGTGGAGCCGTTCTTCGTTCTGGCTACTCAGAATCCGATCGAGCTGGAGGGAACCTATCCGCTTCCCGAAGCCCAGTTGGATCGTTTCATGTTCAACATCTACGTGGACTATCCCTCCGAGGAAGAGGAGAGCACCATAGTCAAGTCGACCACCAGCGCCTATGATTGGGACCTGGGCAAGATCATGGGGGGGGAGGAGATAGTTGCTCTTCAGAAGCTGGCCCGTCGGGTGCCGGTATCGGATCACGTGGTGGCCTATGCAGTCAGGCTGGCCCGGGCTACCAGGCCGAATGAGAACAACTCCCTGTCTTACATCAAGAACTGGGTCAACTGGGGTGCCGGACCACGCGCCTCTCAATACATGATTTTGGGGGCCAAGACGCGCGCCATCTTAGACGGCAGATACACGCCCTCCGTGGAAGACGTCCGGGCCGCTGCCCGGCCGGTTCTCCGGCACCGCATCGTCACCTCTTTTAATGCCGAGGCTGACGGAGTAGGGACGCTGGACATCATAGAACGACTCTTGAATGATGTAAAGCAGGATTGAGCGCTTGCTTCCCGCAAACCGATGGAGTCCCGTCCTCTTCCGCGAACGGGAAAAGTGGGGCGCTGTCGGGCGCAGCCGGCTCAAAGAGGGGAAATCCCAGAACTCATCGGATCAGAACTTATAGATGATCAGACGGTTGGCAAACCGGATACCCCGTATCGTCATCTTCCTGCTTGCGATTGCCGCATTCTCACTTACGTGGTCTTGCGGAAAGAAGACTGCGGAAGTGAGCAGATTGGCAGTGGTGGTAAGCATTCTTCCTTTGGCGGATTTTGTGGAACAGGCGGGAGGGGACAAGGTAAATGTGACGGTAATGGTTCCGCCGGGTGCCAGTCCCCACAGCTATGAGCCCAAACCCTCGCAGTTGGTTGCCGTGAGCAAAGCCCGAATGTTCGTCGAGGTGGGGACTGATGTGGAATTCGAGCTGGCCTGGATGGACAAGCTGATGAAGATCAACAAAGACATGTTGGTGGTAAACAGCTCCCAGGGCATACGGCTTATGGGAAAAGACCCGCATGTGTGGCTTTCTCCTTCCAGTGCCGAAAAGATGGTGGTGAACATCTGTGACGGTTTGGTCAGGCTGGATCCCCAGGATCAGGACTACTACGTGGCTAACAAGAACAAGTACCTAGCGCAGCTGGATGAACTGGACCGAAGCACAAGAGAACGACTGAGCGGAATGACGGACAGAAGATTTATCGTTTACCATCCAGCCTGGGGCTACCTGGCCCGGGATTACGGTCTGGAACAAATAGCGGTGGAGGAGGAGGGCAAAGAAACCACGGCGGATAATATCAGGGACGTAGTCGATAGAAGCAAAGGTATGCGCCGCAAGATCGTCTTTGTGTCCCCGCAGTTTTCCACCAAAGGCGCCGAGGTTGTGGCTCACGAGATCGGCGGCTCCACGGAGCTTCTGGACCCCCTGCCGGAACATTACCTGGCCGACATGCAGACGGCGGTAGGACAGTTGGTTCAAGCCATGAGATGAGCTATGGATTCCGAGCAGATCGTAAAGTTGAAGGAAGTTTGGGTGGCCTATGAAGACCTGGTGGTTCTGGAAGGGGTCAATCTCTCGGTCTATCAGGATGACTTCCTGGGGATAATGGGACCCAACGGCGGAGGAAAGACCACACTGCTCAAGTTGATCCTCGGCTTGGTGCCCGCCTGGAAAGGCGAAGTCGCGATTTTCGGCACGAGTCCGCAGAAAGCTAGGAGGTTTGTGGGATACGTCCCCCAGCACAGCCGCTTTGACTTCGATTTCCCGGTGAGCGTGGAGGAGGTGGTGCTGATGGGACGATACCGGCACTCTGGGCTTTTCAAAAAATACGACGCCGAGGACAGGAAGATTACCCAAAATGCCTTAAAGACCGTAGGAATGTGGGAGTTGGGGCGTCGGCAGATAGGAAAGCTCTCCCGGGGGCAGCAGCAGAGGGTCCTTTTGGCCAGGGCCCTGGTGAGCGAACCCCGGCTGCTGATCTTGGACGAACCCACCTCCAGCGTGGATGCCCGCATGCAGACGGGATTCTATGAGCTGTTGGGCGAGTTGAAACACAAGATGGCCATTATCCTGGTCTCTCACGACGTGGGGGCGGTATCGGTACACGTGGACAAAATCGCCTGCCTCAACCGAAAGCTGTTCTATCACAACTCCCGGGAGGTTACGGCAGAGGAGCTGATGGAGACTTACCAGTGCCCGGTGGAGATGATCGCTCACGGAATGCCCCACCGGGTTCTTAAAGAACACGAGGATGAACATTGACCGAGCTTCTGCAGTTCGATTTCATGCGAAATGCCTTAATCGCCGGAATCCTGGCCAGCGTGGTGTGTGGCATAATCGGTCCCTACGTGGTGGTCAACCGGATCGTTTTCATCAGCGGAGGGATATCGCACGCGGCCTTCGGAGGAATCGGGCTGGGGTACCTATTGGGAATCAATCCCATCTGGGGGGCCGTGTTCTTCTCTTTGGCTTCCGCTTTCAGCATAGGCGGGGTGAGCAGGTGGACCAGTCTCAGGCAGGATACCGCCATCGGCATCATGTGGGCCATAGGCATGGCTTTGGGGGTGGTCTTCGTGGGCCTGAGCCCGGGTTATGCCCCCGACCTTTTCAGCTATCTTTTCGGCAACATCCTCACGGTGCCCTTTTCCGACGTAGTGGCCATGATGGTCTTGGCGGCCATCATCATTCTGGTGGTGTCGCTCTTGTACAAGGAGCTTCTGGCTTTCTCCTTCGACGAGGAATTCGCCGTGGTGGCGGGAGTTCCGGTAAACAAGCTGTATTTCCTTCTTCTGGGCCTGATCGCGCTGACGGTTGTGGTGCTGATTAGGATCGTGGGCATCATCCTGGTGATCGCGCTTCTGACCATCCCCGCCGCCATCAGCGCCCGCTTCACGCACAATCTGAAGAAGATGATGATTCTCTCCGTTTTTTTGGGAATGGCCTTCACCTTCTGCGGACTTTTTCTTTCCGCCGTCCTCAATCTGGCGTCCGGGGCTACTATCATCCTGGTCGCGGGCACGGCCTTTCTCTTGTCCCTGCTGCTTAAGGCCGAGCAGGTTCAGACCAAAGAGGTCTGATCGGACCGAAGGGAGGGCAGCCGTCATGGCAGGACCTGGAGATGCATACATTTGCCATGAGGCGGGTTCGGTGACCAATGGTCGGAGAACAGGAGTCGCTCCGGCCGCAGCAGAACCGGTCACCGGAGTATGCTGGAGGCAAATCTTCTTGGGGCAATTCAAGTAAAATATATAGACTGATGCCTCACGCGTAACGTTTTTGCGAAAGGTGGAGGTTTTGTCTGAGCCATCCGGGACCAAAGGGAGTATAAACAACGGAACCCGGAGAGTCCGGTGGTTGTCCGGCGGTGAGCCGGGATCAAGAACTGGTGAAAGGCAGGTTGTCGTGAAGAGTGGATATGCGCTTGCAGGATTGCTCCTGTGCATCTGTCTGTTCCTGATCGTCGGTTGCGCCAACAAGCAGAAACAGGCGGAGAAGCACTTCAAAAAGGGTTTCGAGTATCAAGCGCAAGGCAATCCGGATAAGGCCCTGGAGGAATATCAGACGGCACTTGAACTTAATCCTGACTACGTCCAGGTTTACACCAATGTAGGCACGGTATACCTGGGCATGAATGACTATGACCGGGCCATAGAGAATTTCAAGAAGGTTATCCAGCTCAACTACTGGGACAAGAAGGCACATTTCAACCTGGGCATGGCGTATTTGTACCAGGGGGAACTGAAGAAAGCAGAAGCGGAGGTCGAGTTTCTCAAGAGCATAAACTCGGATTTGGGCCGGGCGCTGGAACGGAAGATTGCTGAAAGAGAACCGACGCCCTGACTTGTGTGGACTGAGCTTCGGTTCCGGACACGCGAACAGATCCATTTCGCCTGCCGGCCGAGGCACAAAGCTTTGGTTTGGCGCCCACTTGGTCCGAGCCAAAGCAGGAAGGGACGATGCCGGAGGATTATCGCAGATTCTTGAAGCCGGACGTTGTGTCTAAGCTGTCCGGTATGGAGATGAGGGCCAGGTTGGTGGTGGAGGGGTTCATCGCCGGCCTGCACAAGAGTCCCTATCACGGTTTTTCGGTGGAGTTCGCCGAACACCGGCAATACATGCCGGGCGATCCCTTGAAAAACGTGGACTGGAAGGTGTACGCCAAGACCGACCGATTTTTCATAAAGGAATTCGAGGAGGAAACCAATCTCAAGGCCTACGTGTTGATCGATACGTCGGGCTCCATGGGATACGGTTCCCAGAGCTTAAGCAAGCTGGAATACAGCTGCTATCTCTCCGCGGCCTTGTCCTACCTGGTGCTCAAACAGCGAGATTCTGTGGGATTGGTTCTTTTCGATGAGAAGATACAGAAATACATTCCACCCAAGGCGGCGCTGAGAAGCCATTTACACGTCATCTTGCAGGCGTTGGACAAGCTGCGGCCATCTCTGACCACCAACATCAGCTCGGCGCTGCATGAAATGGCGGAGAGGATAAAAAGGCGTGGTCTGATCATTCTGATATCCGATTTGTTCGACGACTCGGACAAGGTGATAAACGGACTGAAGCACTTTCGCCATAAGAAGCACGAGGTGATCGTGTTCCACGTGTTGGATCCCAAAGAACGCACCTTTGCCTTTCCGGAACTGGCGGTCTTCAAGGACCTGGAGACGGACGAGGAGTTGATGACCTCTCCCTGGCAGATAAGGAAGGAGTACGAGGAAAGGTTCAAGGCCCTGGTGAAGAAGTATACGCTCCAATGCCGGGAGAGCCTGATTGACTATGTGCTTCTGGATACTTCGGTACCCTTCGATTACGCCCTGTTTTCCTACCTGAGCAAGAGACAGAGGTTGTGGTAGATGGGCCGTCAACGGATTGTGCGCACGAGAGGGACAAGGTCTGATTGGATACGCAACAAATCCTCATCGCCGGTTGTGACAGAAGAAGCCGGAGAAGATACGATGGGGCCCTTGAAGGTTTAGGCGAAGTCGTTGGTCTGTCGGGTCTTGTGATAATACACATGAACTGTTCCATGAAGGGATTGGTCTCTCGCCTATACGGGCATCAACGCGTCGGATATGGAGGGAATCCTCTTGCTGGCCTTTCGGTTGCCAATGAACGGTGAAGGATGGAGCGGCTTCCCCAAGATTCTGGAGACTCCCTAAGGAGGAAAACAATGAAAAGGACATCCAGAATTTGCCTGTTTTGCGTACTCTTATGAAGGGGCTTCCTGGCAGTCGCCGCCGCAAGTCAAGCCTTACCGGCATATGGAGTTTCTAATTCGAGGAGTGGACTAATGAGACTCAGAGTGTATTTGCTCCTCTTCATTCTTGCAGTGTTGCTGAGTCCAATACGGACTTCGGCTTCCCAGGGAGTGGTGCTCACGGTCAGGGTGGAGGAAGGAGTTCCCTCGGACAGCGCCAGCTTCAAGCTCATCGATCAGAGAGAGGTTCAGTTCCCCAACGGCAAACAAAAAGCGTCCTTTCAGGCGAATTTCACCCTCACGGTGACGCCGGAGATTATAGACAGCGAAAACGCGACGCTGGATTTGAGCTTGATCACTTTACCCCCTCAGCCCCAGACCGTATTCAAGGAGGTTCTGGCCAAAAGCGGCCAAACTTTCTTGCTGGCTGAGGTTCGAGTCAAAGGAGACCGGGTCTTCCGGGTTTACCTCACTCCCGAGATCGGGGAGGTGGCGGACTCGGAATGCGGCCTGGACAGCCGGAACAAAGAGGCCGATGATTGGGACGAACTTCCCAGCGCCCATTTCTTCTTTCGCTACCTTCTCAATTCCCTGGCTGATTTGCACTGGTCCAGATTAAAAGGAGAAGGGGAGACGGAGTACAGGCGGTTCCGGGACGAATTCGGATTCACCCAGCCAGCCATGGATCGGATGGAGTATTACCTGCTTCCCTGCCGGGTGCCCGAGATCACCTGGGACCACCGCTTCGACATCGGCCTGGACCCGGTGCGCAACAAACTGTATGCCGTGTACAACCTAACCGAGCGGAGCTTGGATTCCCCCGGAGTGGGATTTCTTCTTTTCTACCGGATCTGGGGTTACGCACCGCCGATGCTGGCAGAGGGCATCGGCAACTATTTTTCCCTGTCGCATCATTTCACCAAGAAGCTGGTCGCCTCCCGCAGATGGATCCCTCTGAGGAAGCTCTTGGTCACCAAAGATTACAGAAGCCAGCCGGAGGACGTGGCCTTCTGGGAGGCCAGCTCCTTCACAAGATTCCTGGTCACCGCTTATACTCAGGGAAAATTCAAGAACCTGTATCAAAAATCCAGCGACTTGACCTTGGAGGGCGATCTGGAGGAAGTTTACCAGAAGAATCTGGGTACGCTGGAGAGAGAATGGCTTTCCTTCCTGGAAGGATACCGAGACAGCATATCGGATTTTTATTATGCCGCCCAGGTCAAAACGGCCAACCTGCATTATGACGAGGCCACGCAGCTGTATGAGGACATGTTGAACCTGTACGGTAGAGAGGTAGGGATTCTCCGCAGCTTGGCTTACGTTTACTACCTTCAGGGCAACTATGACATGGCCGAGAGATACTACCAGGAGGTCTTGAGCCGCGATACTCTGAACCTGGAGTATTTGAACATCCTGGGAAACATCAAGCGGATTAAGGGTGAGTACGGCCGGGCCATGGCCTATTACCAAAAGGTCATAGACTTGGACTCCACCTACGTGGAGCCGCGCGTCAGGTTGGCCGAACTGCAGATATTAAACGGAGATCTCCTTCCGGCGGAAAAGCAGCTGGAGCGGGCGTTGGCCCGGGATCCCGGCACACAGCTTAAGCTGGAAATCTACCTTGACTTAGGGTCGATCTACCAGAAGCTGGACCGGGAAAAGGAGGCTCGGCCGTACTTCGAAAATGCCCTTTTTTACGGCAGGCGTTTCATCGTCGAATTCGAGGGCAAGCCCATTCCCTATTTCAGGCTGGGTGAGTCCTTCTTCCACGTGGGCGAGGTGGACTCAGCCATCCATTTCTACAAGATAGCCGAGTTTCTAGAAGAGAGGCCTCTGTACCAGAGCAGGGTGTCTCTGGCCTTGGCGCTGGCATACCGAGAGAAAAACGATCGATCTGCGGAGGAAGGTTATTTGCAAGAAGTCCTGGCTCTGCCTGCGGGGTACGAGGAGAAAAAAGAAGCGCGGAAGCTTCTCGCGTCTTTTCCACGCTGAGAGCAGGCCGGCTCGAATCAGTAGTCGACGTCCAAACAAGTAGACCGACGGGGAAAAGTGTTCAGCTTTCTAAATCCCATCATCCTGCTGGCGGCCGGTGCCGCCATTCTTCTGCCGCTCTTGATTCACATCTTCAACCGGCAGAAGGTGAAAACCATACCTTTCAGCTCTCTTCTGTTCCTGCGATCTCTGGAGAAGACCAGGATGAGAAGGGTCAAGATAGTGGAATACCTGCTTTTGGTGGTCCGCACCTTGATCATCCTGTTGGTGGTGGCCGCCTTTGCCAGGCCAGCCATAAGGGGAGGTTTCGCCACAAAAGTGGGCGCCCATGCCAAAACCTCGGTGGTGATACTTCTGGATAACTCGTACAGCATGGGATACGACACCAGAGAC
>CAZPRG010000007.1:0-27634 GCA_964588675.1 uncultured Ignavibacteria bacterium | reverse complement strand
ATCCGGTGGGATTCATCATCCGGGGGATAAAGAAGGAAGTGTACATGTTCGCCACGGACTTCGGGCCTATCGCCAAAGAGCTGGATTTGGCGGCTAAAGCCGATAGAGTTGATGGGTTCGTCATCATCAACGTGGTCGGGCAAACTTTCTATCTGGTGGTTCTGGTTCTCTCGGCGGGAGGGTTGGTTCTGCTGCTGAAAGATAAAAGGAGAAGAAAACCGGGGCTGTATCTGCTGGTGGGGATCTTGGCTTACTGGCTGGCGATTCACTTCGTCTTCTTCGGCATCGACCGGTTCCACTTCCCACTGGTGCCCATCCTGGCGATTTGGGCCTCCTTTTTTGCCGTATCCCAAATAGAGCCTTCGGGGGAACGGTATAACTTGGGCGGCTGACCGGATCTCTTGGCTGGCTCCATGCGATGATGGGCGGAAAGATCATCCGAGGAGGAATTTCAGACAATGCTGTTGGCCATCGACATCGGAAATACCCATACGGTTCTGGGAACGTTCCGCAAGGACAAGTTGTCCGATCACTTTCGGGTCGGCTCCAATCACGCCCTGACCGTGGACGAGTGCGGGATAATGATAAGACAGCTTTTCCCCGACCACAAGAAGCTGAAAGACGCGGTGATCTGCTCGGTGGTTCCGCCGCTGACGCCGGTGTATCAGGAGACCTGCAGGAAGTTCTGCAAGATCGATCCCCTGCTGGTTCGCTGGGACCTTCCCCTGGGAATCAAAATCCTGTACGACGATCCCTCGCAGGTGGGAGCGGACCGGCTGGCCAATGCGGTGGCGGCTTATCGGATTTACGGGGGCCCGGCCATCATCGTGGATCTGGGCACGGCCACCACCTTCGATGTGATCTCAAGCAGAGGGGAGTACTTGGGCGGCGCCATTGCTCCGGGTTTGGAGACGTCGTCACTGAATCTTTTCCACCGGGCTGCGCAGCTTTTCAAGGTCAGCCTGGAGAAGCCGCAAAAGGCCATCGGAAAAAGCACCGAGGAAAGCCTCAAATCCGGCATCTACTTCGGAGCAGTGGCGCAGATAGACGGCATAGTCGAGAGAATTCGGGACGAGCTGAAGAAAAAGTATCGGATAAAGGAAGAACCGAGGGTGATCGCCACCGGAGGCTTGGCAGGTCTGGTCTCCAAGGACTCGAAAACGATCCAGAAGCTGCACCCGACGCTCACTTTGGAGGGTTTGAGGATTATCCACCTTTCCACGGGATCCAAATTCGGACGGGCGAAAAAATCCAAAAAAAGAGTTGACACAAAGTAAACCCCTACTTATATTCAACGCCCGTCGAATTGCGGGCGACTGGTGATCGGATCGAGCCTGCATCGGAGGTTTGAACAAAAGCCAGGTATTTTTTTTGCAAACTGCTTAGCACTCTCCGGCGTAGAGTGCTAACAGACTTCAGAGATATAGTCGGAACCATGAAACAACCAACCCAAAAGGAGGTACAGCTATGCAGGTTAAGCCTTTGGCAGACAGGGTGTTAATCAAGCCGTTGGAGACATCGGAGATGAAGAAGGGAGGGATCATCATCCCCGACACGGCCAAGGAAAAGCCCCAGGAGGGAGAGGTCATGGAGGTGGGGCCGGGCCGGGTTACCGATGACGGAAACAAGGTTCCTATGGAGGTCAAGAAGGGCAACAAGGTGCTCTACGGCAAGTATTCGGGAACCGAGGTCACCATCGACGATGTCGAGTACCTGATAATGCGGGAAAGCGATATACTGGCTGTGATTGGATGAATGACGTGCCGTCTTAAGTCCGCCCGTCGGGGCGGACAGTGGACGGTGGACTCAGAAGATCAGGAGGTTGACAAGTATGCCGAAAATCATTGAATTCGATACTCAGGGACGCGAAAAGCTGAAGAGGGGAATAGACAAATTGGCCGATGCGGTGAAGGTCACCCTGGGCCCCAAGGGCAGAAACGTGGCCCTGGACAAGAAGTGGGGTTCCCCCACCGTCACCAAAGACGGCGTGACCGTGGCCAAGGAAATCGAGCTGGAGGATCCGTTTGAAAACATGGGAGCCCAGATGGTGAAGGAAGTGGCTTCCAAGACCTCGGACGTGGCGGGAGACGGCACCACCACGGCCACCGTGTTGGCCCAAGCCATCTGCCGGGAGGGACTGAAGAACGTCACCGCCGGCGCAAATCCCATGGCCCTCAAACGAGGCATCGAGAAGGGCGTGGCGGCGGTGGTGGAAGAGATAAAGAAGATGTCCAAGCCGGTCCCGGGAAAGACGGAGATTGCCCAGGTGGGAACCATCTCTGCCAACAACGACAAGTCCATCGGAGACTTAATTGCAGATGCTATGGAGAAGGTGGGCAAAGATGGCGTGATAACCGTGGAGGAAGCCAAGACCACCGTCACCGACCTGGAAGTGGTGGAGGGGATGCAGTTCGACCGCGGCTATCTCTCTCCCTATTTCGTCACCAATCCGGACACCATGGAGGCCGTGTTGGAGGAGCCTTTGATCCTGATTCACGACAAGAAGATCTCGGTGATGAAAGACCTTCTGCCGGTCCTGGAGAAGATAGCTCAGATGGGCAAGCCGCTTCTGGTCATCTCCGAGGAAGTGGAAGGGGAGGCTTTGGCCACCCTGGTGGTGAACAAGCTGAGAGGAACTCTGAAAGCATGTGCGGTCAAGGCCCCGGGCTTCGGCGACAGAAGAAAGGCCATGTTGGATGATATCGCGGTTCTGACCGCCGGAAGGGTCATCTCCGAGGAGATGGGATTCAAATTGGAGAACACCCAGCTTTCCGATCTGGGCAAGGCCAAGCGGGTGACCATCGACAAAGATAACACCACCATAGTCGAAGGCGGCGGAAAGACCGAGGACATCAAGGGCAGGGTGAACCAGATCAAGAGGCAGATAGACGAAACCACCTCCGACTATGACAAGGAGAAGCTGCAGGAGAGGCTGGCCAAGCTGGCCGGCGGAGTGGCGGTGATCAACGTGGGCGCTGCAACCGAAACGGAGATGAAGGAAAGGAAGGCCAGGGTGGAAGACGCCCTGCACGCCACCCGCGCCGCAGTGGAGGAAGGCATCGTTCCCGGCGGCGGTGTGGTCTTCTTAAGAGCCATACCCGCTCTGGACAAGCTCAAGCTCGAGGGCGATGAACATACCGGAATGGCCATCCTGAGGAAGGCCTTGGAAGAGCCTATGCGTCAGATCGCGGAGAATGCAGGAGCGGACGGCGCCGTGGTGGTCAACAAGGTGAGGGAGGGTTCAGGAGACTTCGGCTTCAACGCGGAGACCGAAACCTACGAACCGCTGATGAAGGCCGGAGTGCTGGATCCCACCAAGGTTGCCCGAATTGCCCTGGAGAATGCCGCTTCCATCGCCTCGCTTCTAATTACCACCGAGTGTCTGGTGGCGGACAAGCCCGAGGAGAAGAAGGGTAGTCCTGCCCCCGGCATGCCGCCCGGTGGTGGATACGGCGATATGTACTAATATCGAATTCGAACGACAAAAAAAGGTTTCCCGACAAAACGAGGGAAGCCTTTTTTGTTGGGGCTTCTTTTTGTAGAGGCGTTTTTGTAGGAGCGTTTTTGTAGGGGCAACTCTAGAGTTGCCCCTACCGCCTTTGACGTGACGACGAAGCGATCTCCTGAGATTACCACGTTCCGCTTTATCTGTAAGTGAAACGACAAACCAGAACCTAGCTCAAGCTAGGTTCCGGTTTTTTTTGTTTCTCAGCATGATTGCCACGAGCTTTAGCTCGTGGTTTGGAATCTGAGAGAACTCTTGGGGCTTTAACCCCTCAACCTTGTGGGCGAAATCCCAGCCGGGTTTTTCGCCCTTCTCGTTTCCACGACCTGCCGGACGGCCGGTCTGGGAAGGTCATGGCAGTGTCTTTGGCGTCCTTGCCACGAGCCTCCACTCGTGGGCTGACCGAGCCTCTTCTTCCGATGCTCGGCTTTTTCATTGCTCTGGCAGCATCAATCATTTACTTTAGGCTGTATAACAACCTGGGGAAAAGGCCGAAATCAACAATGGTGACCGGACCGAGCAACGGGACATGCAACCGACCTCCTGGCAACATTCCGCGCGAAAGCGACACTTAAGATGGCAAGAGTGATCCGAACGGCCATAACATACATCTTTCTCGCCTGTGTGCTCCTGCTCGCATTTCCTTCTCTGCTTGCCGCGCAGGAAACCGCCAAGGAGCCTATCCAGCTTCTGAATGCCGATTTCTCCGAGTTGCGCCTGGAGAAGGATAACGTGATGGTCAATCTGATCGGTAATGTCATCTTCCAGCACGGCGATCTGAACTTAAGGAGCAGACGGGCAGTGTGGTATAGAACGGCCGGCCAGGTGGTTTTCATCGACAGCGTGAAGATAGAGGACCCGGATCAGGTGCTTACCGCGGACCGGGTCACCTACTACCGGAACTCCAGGACTGCGGTAGCCGAGGGTAACGTGAGGTTGTATAGTCGAAAAGAAGATGCCCGCATAACCGGCGATCACGGAAGGTACGATAGGATGAGAAAACTGGTGGTCTTCACCGGCTCCCCCTGTTTGACGGTCAAACCCGACAGGGAGGACAGCTCCATTACCGTAATTGCGGACACGCTGGAATACATGGTGGAGGCGAAAGAGGGCACGGCCAAACATAACGTACGGATTACCAAGGCCGACATGACGGCCACCTGCAGGCAGGCCACTTGGATAGGCGAGGAAGATAAGATCGTCCTTGAGGGGGACCCCCAGGCGGAGAAACAGAACGATCGGCTCGACGGCGACCGGATGGAGCTTTTGATGGAGAAAGACCGGATCAGGGAAATTCAGGTAGAGGGCAGCGCCAGGGCCGCTCACCTGGAACTGGTCGATTCCGCCAACCAGATCACCAGGGAAAGCTTTCTGGCATCCAGGGAGATGTTCTTTTTCCTGCAAAACGAACAATTGAGCCAGGTGCAGGCCTGTGGAAACGCCACCAGCACTTACTATCCCCGATCCAGCTCTGAGCAGGAAAGCCGGTTGGCGGGCGATAAGAACGTGGCTTCGGGCGACACCATAAATCTGTTTCTCTCCGACCAGCAACTGCAAGAAGTGGTGATCAAAGGCGGAGCCATGGGCACCTACACCTTTCAGCCGGAGGGAAAGGAGGAGACATCCGGCGCCGAGGATACCATCTTGTATTCGGCGGAGACCATCGACTACAAAGTGAAGGAGGACCTCATCACCCTTCAAAAGCAGAGCAGTCTAAAGTACCAACAGATATCGCTCTCGGCGGGCGAAATCCTGTACCAGACTAAAGAGCAGATTCTGGTGGCGGAGCCGGAAACCACGGAGCAGGAGGGAAAGAAGGTCTCGGTCGGGCCGCCGGTGCTTCAGGACGGAAAAGAGGAGATCAGAGGCCAACGGATGACTTACGATTTGCGGAGCAAAAGAGGGAAGATCACCCAGGGGGTCACCGACATTCAGCAGGGCATCTATCGGGGGGAGCTTTTGAGGAAGATAACCGATCAGGTGCTGCTGGCGGATGAGGGCACCTACACCACCTGCGACCGGGAGACCAATCCTCATTATCATTTTTACACCCGGCAGATGAAGATCATCGCCAAGGATAAGGTGATCGCCAAGCCGGTGGTGATGTATATCGGGCATCTTCCCGTGGCCGCCATTCCGTTTTACGTCTTCCCCATCAAGCCCGGCAGGCATTCGGGATTCTTGACTTTCGATTTGGGCAATCTGGAATCGGAGAGGTTCATTCGGAATTTGGGTTACTACTGGGCGGCCTCCGACTATTGGGACCTCAAAGCCGCTTTCGACTACTACGAGGGATCGGGATGGCTGGTACGATCGCAGGCCCGCTATGCCAAGCGATACGTCCTGAGCGGGACCGTGGCCGGATCGTTCAACCGTCAGTCCAGCTGGAATCTGGCCACCCTGACCAAGAGAAAAAGTGATCGCTGGGATCTGAACTTCTATCACCAGCAGACCATCTCTCCCACGACTTCCCTCTCCGCTTCGGGCAATTTCCTGAGCGATAAAGACTACTGGCGCGACTTGAATCTGGACCCGGTGGAGAGGCGGAATCGCTCCCTGCACTCCCAGGCCAGCCTTTACAAAAGATGGAGCACGGCCAGCGCCACAGTAGCTCTGGATCACACCTGGAACCTGGATACCGACGTCCGAACGCTGAGCCTTCCGGTGGTCAGCTTCACCCGGTCCTCCCTGCCTCTGGTTGCGGCCAAGGAGAATCAGGAGGGCCAGCTCGAGCGGAAGTGGTATAACTCCGTCTACTACTCCTTCTCCTCGAATTTGGTCAACTATCAGTATCGGGCAAAAGGGGAGGAGGGGTCTTACGATCGGAAGAAGTTCGCGGTGTCGGACAACCATCTTTCCCTGTCCGCCGCCCAGAAGCTGATGGGTTGGCTGGTCGTAAACCCGGGCTTCCAGTATCAGGAGACCTGGTACTACGTGTTCAGAACCAATCTCTCCGAGGGTTTTCCCATTGCCGGAAACAGTGCCGCCCGGCGGGGCACATACTCGGCCAGTGTCTCCGCCAACACAGTTCTCTATGGGACGTTTCATCCCCGGGTGGGAAACCTGGTGGGAATAAGGCATGTGATGACGCCCACCGTCGGGTTTTCCTGGCAGCCGAAGTTCTCCCGCAAGGACCAATATCTGTTCTATACCGGCCGGGGGGGCTCCGGCGCGGAACGCAAGTCCATGAATTTGAACCTGAACAATCTGGTCCAGCTGAAGACCAGGTCGATCCAAAACGGAGAGCCGGTGGAGAAGAAGCTGGACCTGTTCAACTTGAACTTCTCCTCCGGCTACAATTTCGTGGCCGACCAGCACAAGCTATCCATCCTTTCCACCTCCCTGCGTTCGCAGGCAGTGAGAAACTTAGACCTGGCCTTCTTTACCACGCACGATTTCTACGACCAGTCCGGAAAGCTGGATCTGTTGTCGCCCCGGTGGCTGTCCTTCAGCTTCGACACCCGGGTAAACCTGCGAGGGACCTGGAGGGAATCGGGCGATTTGGGTGCGCCAACGGAGGAGGTGTCGTATGGCGAGTTGGGCCCGCCGCAATACGAGGCCGGCGCAACGGAGGACTACTCCCCGGCCCGCAGTCGGTCCTGGAGCCTGGATGTGAGCCACCGCTACAGCCAAACCAGGGGAGGAGGCAAGACGCACTGGGTCAGTGCCACCCTGAGCCTGCCGCTGACCCAGGGTTGGGATATGCGCTACCTCAACCGCTATGACTTTTCGGAGAAGAAAATCATCGAGCAGACTTTCGAGTTTTACCGCGACTTGCACTGTTGGGAAGCGAGAGTCACCTGGATTGCCACGGGTGTCCGCCAGGGTTATTATTTCCGCATAAACATCAAGGCCCTGCCGGCGATAAAGATGGAGAAGGGCGGGGGCGGCTTAAGAGAGGTGTTTTTCTGAGATCACCCTTAAGCAGTGGAAAGACGGCAAGCAACAACCTCGCGGATTTGCCTTGTGCACCTCGACCACTTGCGACCGTATAAGGTGAAGGCAGAGATTGCCGGAACGATTATCCGTAAACAAACCGGCCTTAGTCGGACTCTTCGACTTTTAGATCCTTGAACCCTTGAACCCTTGAACCCTTGAACCCTCAATTCTTATGTCTACCATCAGAAGAAATCCGATCTCCGGAAGATGGGTCATAAATCCCACCGGCATGGACGACCCCCACTCCAGTCTGCTGGACATGGAGAAGCTGATGAAGCAGGGGATATGCCCTTTCTGCGAAGGGAATGAGAAATATACTCCCCCCGAGATATTCGCATTGAGAAACGATGGGTCGCAGAAAGACGGACCGGGTTGGCAGGTGCGGGTCGTGCCCAACGTCTCTCCCGCCCTGAGAACGGAGCTGGATCTGGATAGAAGAGCGGAGCGGATGTACGATTTAATGAATGCGGTGGGTGCGCACGAGGTGATAATAGAGACCCCCAAACACATATCCAACACGGCCGATTTGGAGGTCTCGCAGATCTCCAAGGTCATCGAGATTTACAAGCAGAGAATTCAGGATCTGAAAAAGGACAGAAGGCTGCGGTCCGTGTTCATCTTCAAGAATTACGGCGAGCGGGCAGGGTCTTCGGCCATACAGCACGCCCATTCGCAGTTAATCGCCGTGTCCGTGACCCCCAAAAACATGAAAGAGGAACTGGTGGGGTCGAGGGATTATTACGACTACAAGCAGAGATGCGTCTATTGCGACATAATCAGGCAGGAGCTGTCCGTCAAGAAACGCCTGATTCTGGAGGATGCGCATTTCATCGCCCTGGCCCCGTTCTCTTCCCGGTTCAGCCATGAGGTTTGGATTCTGCCCCGGAAGCACTCGGTCGACTTCGAGGGCATCGGCCGGGAGGCGAGCGACAGCCTGGCGGCTTTGCTCAAGGGGGTTTTGCTCAGATTGAAGGTCCTTCTGAACGACCCGCCGTACAATTACATCCTCCATTCCGGACCCAACCGGACCGAGAGAAGAAAGGGCGCCTGGAAAACCTTGAGCCAAGACTATCATTGGCACATCGAGATCATGCCCCGGTACGTGCGGATAGACGGATTCGAGTGGGGAACCGGGCTTTACATAAACGCCACCACTCCGGAAAAGGCCGCGGAGAATTTGAGAAACGTGAAAATCTGACCGCGGTCGCGCTTCAAATTCGACTAAGTTCATCCGTCTTGTCGACTGGCATCAGGTTCAAACACGGGGATTGAAGTCGTGTCGAGAATATTGGCCATTGATTTCGGTGAAAGAAGAATCGGGCTGGCGGTATCCGACCCTCTGGGCATCACTGCGCAGGGGCTTCCCACGATCGACACCAGGAAATCCCGAGACGTTTTCTCCGAGATTCTCTCCATCATAGAGGACAAGCAGGTGACCAAGATAGTGGTGGGGATGCCCGTGAATATGGACGGGAGCATGAGTGTCAAGGGCCAGGAAGTCAACAAGTTCGTCCGCGAACTGACACAGAGAACCGGAATGGATGTGGAGACTTGGGATGAGCGGCTGACCACGGTTCAGTCATTGAGGAGCATGAGGGAGATGGGGGTCAAACAGAAGAAAAAGGGCACAGCCGACCGGATTTCGGCCACATTGATATTACAGAGCTATCTGGACAGACAGAGCCAAAGCCAGAACGATTCTACGACCGATGAAATCTGAGCCAAAACACATAACGGCCGGCGACTGGATTCTCTTCATCCTTTCCACCACTCTGATATTCTTATCATCCATACTGCTGATCCTATCCACGGTGATTTTCGGCCTGCTCCGTCTGCTCAAGAGAAGACCGATTCTCACGTTCGTCTCCCTTGCGGTGCTGATCATCCTGCTTGTGATCGTCAAGTGGACGGTCCTTCCCGTTCACTGGCGGGCCGAGGCGGACTCGGTGAGCATCCTGATTGAGCCGGGAGACAGCATGGTCCGGGTGGTTGGCAGGATGAATCAGGCGAATCTGATAAGAGGCGGCACCGGGCTTTTGCTGTTGTCCAAAATACTGGGCCAGGACAAGCACATTCAGACCGGCAGGTATGATTTTCATAAGGGCGTGACATTGTACTCCATCTTCCGCAAGCTGGCCCACGGAGAGGTGACGCTCAGGAAGGTGACCATTCCCGAAGGTTTGACCATAAGGGAGATCGCGGGAATCCTCCAACAGGGTCTGGAGATCGACTCCGCAGAGTTCATCCGTCTGGCGACTGATCGCAAGTTTGCCCGAAGTCTGGAGATTCCCGCGGACAACCTGGAAGGCTATCTTTTTCCCGACACTTATCGATTCTCCTGGGAAACCACGCCGGAGGAAGCCATTGAGGTTCTGGTGAGGCAGTTTCAAAAAACCTTTGACGACAGCCTTCGCCGGCGCGCAGAGAAAATCGGCTTCTCTGTGGCCAAAGCGGTGACCTTGGCTTCCATGATCGAAGCAGAGGCCAGGGATGGTCAAGAAAGAAACCTGATTTCAGCCGTGTACCACAATCGCCTCAGGCTGGGCATGTTGCTGCAGTGTGATCCGACGGTAGCTTATGCCCTGCCTGATCTGGACCGGCCGCTTCTGCTCAAGGACCTGGAGGTTGATTCGCCGTACAACACTTACGAGCATGCCGGTCTGCCTCCAGGACCCATCTGCAATCCCGGAAAGGCATCCATCCTGGCGGCGCTGTATCCCGCAGACGTGGATTATCTTTATTTCGTGGCCCGGGGAGACGGCACACACATTTTCTCCACCACCCTAAGACAACATAACAACGCCAAGCTTAGGATCAGACAAGTCGGAGGAAGCCGATAGTTCTTCTTTTCGGTTATATCGCTTGACAATTGTTCCGTATAGCATATATTGACCACGATCGCGGGGTGGAGTCCCGCCACAGGCGGGAGTACCTCGTCCCCAGCCGAAGGCGGGGAAAGGCCACGAGTCAAGTTCGATTATAGAGAAAGCAATTCGTCGTTTAGAAGAATAGCGACGTGTAGGAAATAGGACAAAAGATCGCGGGGTGGAGCAGGCCGGTAGCTCGTCGGGCTCATAACCCGAAGGTCGCAGGTTCAAATCCTGCCCCCGCTATTTTTTTGTCCGTCAGAAGGCCGGTAGCTCGCCCCCAAATGGGGGAGGTCTCAGGTTTGCTTCGACTTGAAGCCTCAGCATTGTCGCAAATCCCGCCCCTGCTATTATAATCCAACAAGTCACGAGAGGGGGGAATCAGGTCCGTATTGGAGAGCATCCAGACCTCACAGGGTACGACAAGAGAAGTCGGTTTCGACACTCAGATCATCACATCAGGGGTCTTGACAAAGGACTACCCCCGGGTAATCTGCTGGTGCTCCACTCGCCCTTGGGCATGCCATGCCCAAGACGACTCGAGGCATCTCCCTCGCATGCACTATGCCGGCAGCCAAAGGGCCTGAGTTGCATTCGCCTTGCATCCGGTGGAACCTTTCTGCGGTGGGTTGGTTGGCGGCAAGAATGACAAAGGCCGAATCTCGAAAAGAGATTCGGCCGAATGCTTGCCTCTGACGCTCTTGCGGCGACTAACAGGAAGGCTCAGGACCTGCTTTGAACAGGTAGTTCAACAGATAGATGGCATCACCGATGATCACCGACTCGTCGCAGTTCGCGTCCCCAGCCGCCATCGGATCGGGAGCCGGGCCGCCCCTGAACAGGTAGTTCAGTAGGTAGATGGCGTCGCTAAGGTTAATCTGTCCATCCGCGTTGGCGTCACCGCGTAGGAAGCCGTACAGAGTCTCCTGCCAGTAACCGGAGTTCACTCCGAAGGAGGGCGAGCTGCCCGGACCTACGGCGGTTTGTCCTACTGAACCGCAGACAACCCAATAATCATCCCCTATCACCAATCCCTTTGCTTGGTTGTTGTTGCCGCAGGCGCCTCCGGTACAAACGATCTGCCATTTGATTTGCCGACCCTTCTCCCTTGCAGCCGGGGCCGACGAGAGGTCCAGCTGCTGGGGCTGGGCAGGTGCGATTTGGGCTGGCTGTTTTTCCGGCTGACCGGGAAGGCTCGCCGGAGAGGCAACGGATGTCTGCCCCTTTTCATGCTCCTTCTTTTCCCTCTCTTGTGCCTGGACGGGGGCCGACTGTTTCTTGCCGTCCTTCATTTCACCTGCCTTCTTGCCAGTATCCTTCTCCGCCTGGCTCAAGTCCCGGCAAAAGCCCAGAGGTGACAAAACCAAGGCCAGGACCAGAACCACTGCAGGAATCATCGCCATTCGCTTCATCTTCACTTTCCTCCTCTCGAGGCCTTCGCATTCTCTAGATCCGCTATCCGCTGCCTCAGGTCCTCGACAGCCTTTTTCAGCTCTTGATTCTCTTCAATGAGCTCCTTAACACCCGCCAGCGCAACACCGGCCACATCGCCCGGCGAAAGGTACTTGTTGTCTCTTCGTCCACCTTGCACAACACCGACATCGAAGGCGTCGACGAAGTCCTCGGACACCGGTCCGATATGTTGCTCATCGGTTCCTTTGTAGTTCCATCTTTCAACAGGTAAGCCAGAGATTCTTGCAAACAAGTCCTCGGGATCCAATGACTCAAAGTTCTCTTTGAAGCTCCGGCTACTGCCGTTGGTCCAGGTTCCGCCGGTGGTCAGATATGCTCCATTACCATTGCTTGCATCCGTGCCGACATGTATGGGATAAGCTATCCCTACCCCATTGTGGTCGTCTCGGTTTATTCCCAGCCGACCGGAGTACGTGCTGTCGAAAAACACAGCCCGGTACGAGGTATTGAGGTAGATGTCTCTCCCAAAGGCAAACGAGAGATTAGCACCCGAGGTCAGCCAGACATTATCGCCTCCGGGGATGGCGGAGTAGCTGCCTGAGTTATCGTTATTGGTTCCACCGCTCACAGTGCAATACCAGCCACTGGCAGCGTTGGACTCTCCGCCACCTATGGTGGAGTAGTGGCCGGTAGCCCTGTTGCTGTATCCGCCTGCCACAGTCGCACCCGTCCCTGAGTCCGGGTCAGCCATCAAACCTGCGCCCGCCGTATTCATATATCCGCCACCCACCGTTGCGTATTGAGCGAGCGCAGAATCAATTCGACCTCCGCTGACAGTGCTCCACATGGCGAAGGCATGGTTGCTTTCCCCGCCAGCGACAGTGGAGTAACCGCCATACGCAGCTGTCCAGCCTGCCGCCGCCGTGTTATCCCGTCCGCCACTGATTACCGAATAGTCGCCCAGAGCTCTATTGTGCCTGCCCCCGCCGACGGTTGACCAGCCCCCCAGTTGAATCGGGGGTGGACCTACGCCAATGAACGAAGCCTCGTTGCTCGTGCCACCGCCAATGGTAGAGTTGTTTCCCGTGGCCAAATTGCGGGAGCCACCGCTCACGGTTGCCGAATCACCGCTGCAACTGTTCCTATTGCCGCCACCGACCGTGGAGCGGTTCCCGCCAGCAACGTTGTATATTCCCCCACCCACCGTACTTCCGTCGGCGCCGGCAGTATCATACTGTCCGCCGCTTACCGTGCTCCGAATGCCGCTGGCAGCGTTCCACCAGCCGCCACCGACCGTGGTTATAGCGGAATTCGCCACATTGTACTGTCCACCGCTGATCGTGCTGCCCTCTCCGTCGGAGGTATTCTCATATCCCCCGCCTACGGTGCTGTTACTGTTGCTCGCGGCATTTCCATATCCCCCGCCCACCGTGCTATAAGTTCCGCTGGCTGTGTCGGAGTGTCCCCCGCTCACTGTACTTCTGTCTCCGCTGGCTGCGTTGCCAGTGCCGCCACCGACAGCGGCACCGTAATCGCTGGCGATATTGCTCGATCCTCCGCTGACTGTGCTCCCGTCGCCGCTGGCTTGGTTATCACGTCCTCCACCTATTGAGGACAGGACACCACTGGCAGTGTTTAACATGCCTCCGCCGATCGCGGCGCAGAATTGGCTAGCGACGTTCATCTGTCCCCCGCCGATGGCTGAGGAATCCCCGGTGGCGCTGTTGTTGCCTCCGGCCACGAATGCACCCCAACCGGTGTTGGTGTTATACTCTCCAATGGTAGCCTTACCGGTAACCCGCAGATCGCCGTCCAGGTCCAGATCACTCTGAATGGACACGTTCCCGGAGATCACCCCGCCGGTCGAGCCATCCACCGTGGCCACCCGAAATGCGTAAGGCACCGTGACCAGCCTGGTGCGGGGGGCAATCTCCGGATCGTAGCCGATCTGGATTCCCAGCCAGGTCCAGTCGCTGACAAATACCGTGTCCGGAATGGGAGTCACCGATCCCAGAAGAACGTTGAATAGGCCGGTGTTCACCTCCACGCCGGTCTGAGTCTCCGTCCAGAGGACCAACGATCCCGCGCTGGAATCATTGTAAATGGTAAAGGTCATGGTCACCATGGTGTCCAGCGGTGTTCCGCCAGAGTCGGTCAGGTGTCCCTGGTAGTGCATCTGGTGAGGGACATCAGCTGTGGCCGCGGGTGCCGTTGTCAAGAGCGTAACAAAGAGAAGAACTGTTAGTGAACCGACACGTCTCATGTCTCATTCCTTTCTCGGTTTACGTGTTCTCAACTACCAGGCATAAGTATCTGCCCGTCTTCGCCAAAGATTCAATTTCCCCCTTCAGCGATTCAATCTCCTTCTGTTGCTCCTTCACCGCTTCCACCAAAACCGCCACCAACCTGGCATAATCAAGCGACTTGGCATCTTTACCATTTTCTTCATATGCCACCACCTCGGGAAGCACCTTACCGACCTCTTCTGCCATCAAACCCAGGTCGCGCTTTCCGTTGTTGGTCCAGTCAAAATACACGCCTCTGATTTGCTTCACCTTCTCCACCCCGCCCGATATGGGGTGTATATTCGTCTTCCATCTCCTGGAGGAATAGATGGTCAACGCATCTCCTTTAAGGCTCACTGTTCGCCTCGCAGCTCTGAGACCGTTGCGAGGAGGTTTCCCTGCAAGTCTCGAAACTCCCCTCTCTCCGGCATGTAAACCTCGAACCGCATCTCATCGCCATTCCAGAACAGCACCGCTCCGTCCAACTTGTCCTTGGGAACCTCATGGGCCACCCTTTCTATGATGGCCTTTCTGGTTTCCTTGTTGTAGAGCACATAGGGAGGGTCATTCCCGCCAACGCTGGTCAGCTTACCGGTGCAGTAAATGTCTCCGACCACGTGCAGCTCCTCCGAGGGGCTGGTTGTTCCGATGCCCAGTCGGCGGGTCGAGAAATCCCCATAGATTAGAGTATTGCTGGCAGATGAACCATTGGCGATGTAAAGCTTGCTGGAGCCGGTGGCATAGAATCCTGCCATGTACCCGATGAAGACATTCCCCGAGTCTGTTGCGGCAGATTGACCTGCCTGGTATCCCAGGTACGTATTGTAATTGCCGGTGGTGTTGGAGCCGCCTGCCTGCTGACCCAAGAATGTATTCCGATTTCCCGTAGTGTTTGAGAAACCAGCGTAGTCTCCCACGAACGTGTTGACGTTGCCCGTCGTGTTGAAGTAGCCGGCATCTTGCCCCAGGAACGTGTTGCGGTAGCCCGTTCCATTCGATCCCCCTGCGAGATATCCGACGAAAGTGTTGCCATAGCCGGAGGTATTTGAGGCACCCACGTTGCGTCCCAAGAATGTGTTGAAATTCCCCTCGTTGTTGCGACCCGCGCGGTATCCCACGAAGGTTCCATCTGATGCCCCATTGTTCTCTCCAGCTTGGATACCCACGAAGACGTTTCGGGTGCCCGAGGTGGAAAGCACCTGATCTCCTGCTATCCGGTAGACGGAGTTGACATTGATGTCTCCGCTGACATCAAGTTTGGTGGAGGGAGTTGTCGTTCCAATGCCGACCCTGCCATCTCCCCTGAAGACGACGATATCGCTATCTGGATTCTCAAACTTCGATCGTATGCTTAGGTAATCGCTTCCGGAAGAGTGAGCTGTCATGGAGAACCTGTTGGCGCCGCCAGTTTCAAGAATGATGAGGTCGGTATCCTCGGGGCCGGATATGTCCAGTTTGCCATCTACATCCATTCCCGTCGATCCGATACCCAGGCCACCGAAGATGACCCCTCCGGATGCACCGTCGACTGTTGCAATCCGAAACGCATACGGCACGCTGACCAGCTTGGTGCGCGGCACAATCTCGGGATCAGATCCGATCTGGATTCCCAGCCAGGTCCAGTCGCTGGCAAATACCGTGTCCGGAATGGGAGTCACCGATCCCAGAAGAACGTTGAACAAACCTGTACTCACCTCCACGCCCGCTTGAGTTTCGGTCCACAGGACCAACGATCCCGCGCTGGAATCATTGTAAATGGTAAAGGTCATGGACACCATGGTGTCCAGCGGTGTTCCGCCAGAGTCGGTCAGATGTCCTTGGTACTGCATCTGGTGAGGGACATCAGCTGTAACTACCGATGCCACCGCCAGAAACAAAAAGAATGAGATAAGCGTTACAGAAGAGCTGCATCTCATGCGTCACTCCTTTTTGGATTTAGAATCTCCCATCCGCTGTGTCTTTAGTTATTGCTTCAGCATTTCGGATATATAACGAGTTCCGTTTGATCGGTTGAATCCGTCGACAGTCTTCAGTCCGTCTGTGGAGCGCTCTTTTCCTGTGTCTCACCTTCCACGCGCTAGTGCTTTTTATTATAAATCCCGTATTCCTCGCCAAGTCCGTAAGCCTCTGGGCTTAAATATCTGCCTTGTTCCTCAGGCTTCTTCTCAATCTCAACCTGAATTCTGTTCAACTCAGCAACTGGATCCTTGCGAATCCCCGTCACCAGCCAAGAGACCTTCATACCGGGTTCTCCACCGGCAATCTTGAACCGGTTGTCCGACATCTCTTCTGCAACATACACAGGAGCAAACCCACCGATACAGGTAAGCTGATAACGGAAATCTTTGTTGGCCGCTTCAAAATAGTGCGGAAGCTCCACCACCGCCTCTCCCCTCATATCCATTGTTGCCACACCGTCGTAAACGTTTTTCATGTCGGGGGATTCGACGAAGGAGTGGCAAAGGTATTTGCCTTCAGGGTCAAGCGGATGATCGATTTTGAACCCGCCCCCGGCCTTATCCAAAAACCCGGTAACCAAGACATCGCCGTTTAAGATCGCCGCATAGATTTCACCTTGCATTACATAGAGGTTGGCAATTGGATCTGGCCACTCACCGATACCCACATTGCCGGGCGTGTAAAGTCCTCCACCCATGAACATGCCGGCGGAAACATCGCCGTTAACGTCCAGGTAACCGTTGAGAGTTCCACCGGAAGCCCCATCGATGGTCGATACCCGGTAGGCATAGGACACTGTGACCAATCTGGTGCGGGGGCTGATCTCAGGATCAGAGGCGATTTTGATTCCTAGCCACCTTACCGTGTCGGAGAACACGGTATCCAAGATGGGATTCACCGATCCCAAAAGCACGTTAAACAGACCGTTGGTGACTCCCACCGGCGACTGCGTCTCGGTCCACCGTACGCCACTTCCGGTTGAATCATCGTAGATGGTGAAGGTCATGTTTATGAAGGTGTCCAACGGCGCTCCGCCAGAGTCGGTCACATGGCCCTGGTACAGCATCTGCTGAGGAGCGTCGGCGGCGGCCGTGGGTGTCAGCCCAAGCAGCACGACCGACAAACAGATAGTTGGCAGAATCAGCGTTTTCATGTTTCCTTCCTCCTCGTATTCGGATTTCGCGCGAGAAACCGATTTCTCACGCCATCCACTATGGTCGGGTCGGTCTGCCGCGCCGACTGTCACTTCCTAAGGCCTTTTTCCTGGGCCTTGGCCCAGTTCTCTCTCATTTTTCTCTGCTGTTGATAGTGCACGCCGAATTCCTGACCCAGTCCGTAAGCCTCAGGATGCAGATATTTGCCCTGCTCATCCGCCGGTTTGTCCACTTCAATCTGAACCCTATTCGCCTTTGCATAAGCGTCTTTCCGAATGCCGGTGACTTGCCACGACACCTCCATTCCCGGCTGGCCGCCTGCTATCGTGAATCGGTTGTCTGAGATCTTACCCGCTATATAGAGATTTGGTGCCGGTGCACCGATGGCGGTGAGCTGATATCGGAAATCCTCATTGAGTGCCTGGAAGTACCCGGGAAGCTGAACTGTCGCCTCTCCTCTGGCGTCGAGGGTCACAACTCCATCGTACACGTTTTTCATGTCGGGTGATTCTACAGCTGAGTGACGCAGGTACTTATTTGCCGGATCGAGAGGATGGTCGACCATGAAGCCGGCCTTTCCGGGAACGAACTCCCCCGTGACTCTCACATCGCCCTGGAAGTATCCAGCCCAGTTGGTGGATCCGTTAGCTGCAAGTCCGTAGACAGCGTAGTTTGTCGTGCCCGAGCTGTCAATGGCTCGTCCATAGATCCCGTAGTTGGTTCCAGCCCCGGAGGCCTCACCAAAGGCTCCGTATTTGCTGCCCGAGCCAACGGCGATACCGTTGACACCAAAATTAGTTCCGGAACCACCATAGGCCACGCCGTAAGTTCCAACATAGATGTCACTGCCGGTTGGATATACCCTTCCGTTCAGGCCGATGAACCCACCTTCGAATACTCCACCGTAACCGTAGTAATCCTGCGGAGAGCACTTACCGTAGACTGCGGTGGCATCGTAGCTGCCGGTTCCCAGGTACTCAGACTGGACCACTCTGGTTGAGGTGTTGGGGAAGTTGGAACTGAAGCTTCCCGAGAAGAGGTGGTTAGTTGTTTCGACGTGGAAGTCGGCATTCGGATCGACCATCCCGATACCCACCTGGCCGCTCTCGCCGTCGGCTGTTATCACCTCCTGAGATCCGTCGGTCACTGCCAGATGACCGGGCCATCCCTCTTCGTTCAGCTCGCCTATGGTGAGCGTGCTGTGGAGCATGATGTTGCCGAAAACGTCACCACCGCTGGCTCCGTCGATGGTGGCCACCCGGTAGGCATAGGGTACCGAGAGCAGCCGGGTGCGCGGACCGATCTCCGGATCGCTGCCGATTCGAACTCCCAGCCATCTGTCCGTCCCCCAGAAGACCGAATCGGGTATCATGTAGTTGGAGCCCAGAGAGACGGCGAACAGGCCGTTGCTCACCTCCACGCCATACTGGACTTCTCCCCACAAGGAAGCCACTCCCAGGGAATCGTCATAGATCCTGAAAATCATGTTGATGGTGGTGTCCAAAGGCGATCCATCCGAATCGGTCAGGTGCCCCTGGTAGAAAATCATGTGGGGAACACCGGCGGTCGCCGAAACAGAGAGCGTCCACACGAAGGCGGACAATACCATAATACCAAGAAGAACGCGTCTCATGGTTCTCCTCCTTAGTGAAACGATGAGTGCATTAGGGAATGTATTGATTTCTCCAACGGGAGCCCTTCTCGTGTTGCCGAACTGCGCATGCGTCAATGAGGGAGCATGTGAAATATATGCAGTTCTTTGAGTTTTCCAAGCAAGAGAGATTAGGCTTCTTTTGTTCTTAAAATAAGCCACGTGTGACTCTTTGTCAAGCACAATCTATGCTCCGGCCTCCGGCGATTGCCGCCCCGTGACGCCGAATCACCGGCTTGGCGGCTTAACCGACACCCGAACACTCCACGGCATGTTCTTGTCCCACAGATTTTTCGCTTGACAGTCGAGCCGTTCCATTGTTATATTCATTGGACTTGTTGAGGAAGGGTTTTCCCTGATCGCAGGGGAGTGATTTCCGCATGAGAACATCGGGGATTTTCTTCATCGCCTGCATGGCCGTAGTGTGTCTGTCAAACAGGGGGCCGGCGACGGAAGGGTCCTGGAAGGCACTTCTCGACCAAGCCGATTCCCTGTCCAGCTCGGCCCATTACGATTCCGCCCTGGTCCTGGCCAATGCGGCTCTGGAGCGGGCCGAAGAGCAGTTTGGTCCCCAAGACACGCTGGTGGCTCTGGTTTTGGATGCGCTGGGAGCCTATCACTATCAGAAGGCCGAATATGAGCCGGCCGAGGCGTCCTGGAAGCGGGCTTTGAACATCAGGGAGAAGGTCATGGGACCCGATCACGTGCTGGTGGCCAAGAGCCTGCACAATCTGGCCACGTTGTATGATGATCAGGGCCGGTATGCCGAATCCGAGCCTCTCCACCAGCGGGCGCTGGCCATCCGCGAGAAGGCCTTGGGACCCCATCACCAGGACGTGGCGGCCAGCCTGGTCAACCTGGGAAATCTGTACTATCACCAGGGCAAATATCAGGAGGCCGTCCGGCTTTACCAGCGCGCCCTGGGCATTTTCGAGAAGACCCTGGGACCCGATCATCCCAACGTGGCATCCTGCGCGCTGAATCTGGCTGATCTCTACTATGAGCAAGGGAAGTATCGCCAGGCCGAACCGCTGTACAAACGCTGCCTGGCCATCGCGGAGAAGAGCTTCGGCCCGGACCATCCTTACGTGGGCATCAGCCTGAACAACCTGGCGAATCTGTACTATGAGCAGGGCAACCAGGAGGAATGCGAGAAACTGCACAAGCGGGCGCTGGCCATCTTCGAGAAGGCCCTGGGGCCGGAGCATCCCTATGTGGGCTACAGCATGAACAGCCTGGGAGACCTCTATCAGCGCGAGGGGAGGTTTGCCGAAGCCGAAACCTGCTTCAGCCGCGCCTTGCATATCAATGAAAAAACCCTGGGATCCGATCATCCCGAGACGGCCTACAGCCTGAACAAGCTGGCTGACGTCTACCTGGACCGGGACAGGTATTGGGAGGCGGAGCCTCTGCTGAAGCGGGCGCTGGATATCTTCCGGAAGGCGCTGGGGAATGATCATCAGGACGTGGCCACCGGTCTTGGTAACCTGGCCAACCTGAGGCGCGATCAGGGAAGATACGCCGAGGCCGACACCCTCTACCAGGAAGCCCTGCAGATTTTCGAGGAAGCCCTGGGTCCCAATCATCCCAAGGTAGCCCTGTGCCTGGAATCGTTCAGCCTTGATTGCCGGCTCAAGGGCGACATTCCCAAGGCCTTGGAGTTGAGCCGGCGCGCCTTCAAAATCCGCAAGAGAAACTTCCGCGACGGCTCATCGGTGATGTCGGAAAAGGATGCCCTGGGTTACTCTCAGTTCATGCGCAACTCCGCCAACAATTTCCTCTCGGCTTACTTCGATCTGGCCCAGAAAGACAACCGGTCGATCTACGATGCGGCCGACGTGATGTTCGCGGTCAAAGGGCGAGCTTCGGAAGCCGCCTTTGCCCGTGCCCGCGAGATTCTAATGCTGGACCAGCTGGGAGCTTTGGCCGATTCACTGCGACTGGCGCGCACCGCTTTGTCCAATCTTTACGTGGAAGGAAGTGAAGAGCAGGACCCGGCGGCTCTCAGGCAGAGGCTGGACCGAGCCAGCCAAGACAAGGACCGGCTGGAGAGCGAACTGGCCCGCCGCAGCGATGATTTTCGCAGCCTGCAGGACGCGCTGGACATCGACGCGGAGAAGGTGGTGGACGTCTTAAGCGTGCTGCCGGTTACCTCCATTCTGGTGGAGTACATGAAGTACGACTATCTTCCCGCCGGTTCCCAGAATACCGTGGGGCATTATCTGGTGTGCACCTTAAACGGTTACGGAGACATCTCCATACAGGACCTGGGGGAGGCCGAGGGCATAGACTCTTTGGTAGACAGGTATCGCCAGCACGTGTTGACCGTGGCGTCAACCGAGCACCTGCCGTCCATCGTCGATCTCACCGACTACAAAGCCATCGGCAGCGCCATCTATGAGAGAGTCTGGCGGCCGATACAAAATCAGATTTCGCAGGAAGAGTTGGTGTTTGTGGCACCCGACGGGGGAATGAACTTGGTATCCTTCGCGGGTCTGGTGGACGACCAGGGGAGGTATTTGGTCGAGGATTTCACCATTCATTACCTCTCTTCCGGCCGGGACCTGATGCGATTGAAGGAGCGGGCCCAGTCGGGCACGGGCCTGTTTGCCTTGGGCGATCCGGACTACGACGCCGGCCCGGCCGCGCGATTATCCCTTTCCGCCGCGGCAGGCGCGGATTCCTCCGTTCAGCAGTCATACGGCTCCACCCGCAACGTCCGTACAGCCTGTGCCGAGTTGCGGGGCATCACTCTGATTCCCCTGCCCGGAACGAAAAGGGAGGTGGAACAGGTGGCCCAGAATTGGAGTGCCCAAGGGGGCCCGACCTCGGTATATTACGGCCGGTCTGCCAGCGAGGAAAGGTTCAAGCAGGAGACTCCCGGCAAGCGGGTGATCCATTTGGCCACGCACGGTTACTTCCTGGAGAACAAGTGTCAGCCGGTGAGCACAGGCCGGGGCTACGATCGGGACGTAGGCTATGTGGGGGAGAATCCTCTGCTGCTTTCCGGGCTGTTCCTGGCCGGAGCCAACCTCCACGGGGAAGGTGCGGATGAGGCGGACGCCGAGGACGGTATCCTGACCGCGGAGGAGGTGACCGCCATGAACCTGGACGGGACCGATCTGGTTGTGCTCTCCGCCTGCGAGACCGGCCTGGGAGAGGTAAAGGACGGAGAGGGAGTATACGGTCTGAGGCGCGCCTTTCAGATGGCCGGTGCCAGGACCGTGGTCAGCGCTCTCTGGCCCGTGTCGGATCGGCTTACCGCAGAGATGATGTCGCAGATTCACCGGTCCGGCGGGCGCAGCCTGCCCGAGATAATGAGAGAGATGCAGCTGGCGAGTATCAGTGCATTGCGCGCAAATAAGCAAGCCGATCACCCTTTCAACTGGGGAGCTTTCATAGCTCTCGGAGACTGGAGGTAGTCGCATGAAATCCAGGAAGGCTGCGTGGGGGTGGTGCCTAAGTGGCATGGTCTGTCTTCTTTTGGTGGTTTCCTCCTTCACAGGCGGAGCCTGCGCCGCCACCGAGCCTGACGCCTCGCATTCCATCTGCGCCAGCGTGCTGGAAATCGGGGGAGCGGCCGAGTCCAGAATGCCGGGAGGAACAATCCGGCTGCTGGAGCCGGGCGATCTTATGCAAACCGGAGAGGAATTAAGTCTCAAAGCCGGAAGCTGGGCGGTGTTGACCTTGGCGGACAGCACCGTGCGAAAATTCAGCGGCCCCGCTACGATTGCGCTCCGGGCCGAGCTTCCGCCCACCGAGGGAAGCCTTTTAGCGCGCTTGAGTTCGGCCATAGTGAACCTGCTGTTGGTTCCGGAGACGCCGGGCGGCGAGGCCATGATGGCCACCAGACAGGCGGTGCGGGCCTCGGAAAGCCAAGGTCGACCTCTTGTGCTGTTGACTCCTGCACCAGGCTTGTGCTTGTTGGAAGGGCCGACGGAATTCAAGTGGCAGAAGATACAGGGAGTCGAGAACTACCGCGTATCGGCATATGCCTGGGATCGCCTGTTGTGGCAGGATACGACATCCGGGGACCGCATCGAATGCCCTCCGGAGCAATGCACTTTCCAGCCCGGAGAGAGGTATCACTGGGTGGTGGAAGCGTTGATCGGCGGCTCTGCCCTGAGATCGGAAGCTGCCGACTTTCAGCTTCTTTCCTCGGACTCCCGCTCCGAATTGCTGGATGCCTTGCAGAGGGCGAATGCTTCCCTTCCTGATTCCGACCTGTGTGTTCTGGTCAAAGTCAGATTGTACATGAATTCGGGCCTTTACCACAAAGCGCTGGAGCTGGTTAGTTCCAGCTGGAAGGGGGAGTCTCTGGATCGAAGAGCCTACCTGCTCCGTGCCGGCATTGAGGAGAAAATGGGGCTTTTCGAGGACGCCCTCATAGACTACAAGAACGCTTCACGCATGTCCTGCGTCAGGTAGGCTTACAACGGAATGGCTTCATGCTGAGGCTGCTTCACAGCTGGTCTGTCCGCGTCGGGCTGACCGTCCTGTCGGGAGCCATTTTGGCCATCCCGGCTTTCCGCTCGGGTTGGTTCACTCCGGTCGATCTCAAGGCATACGACCTGGGGCTGTATGTCAGACCACCGGCCCAATCGCAAGGGGACGTCGTTCTGGTGGCCATCGACAGGTACTCTACGGAGGTCTGTTTTCCGCCTCCGGCCTTTCCCATCTCCAGCCACATCGCCCAGCACGCCCTGGCCGTCAGCCATCTGAAGGAGGCCGGGGCCAGGGTTATCGCCTTCGACCTGTTGTTCGACCATCTGGATCCGAAGCTCGATTTTGAGCCGCTGCTCTCAGCTCTGGGAGAAGCGGGAAACGTCGTGCTGGCCAGCGTGATCGAGAAACAGACTCTTTTGGTCGGGGGAACCAGGACCGGAGTTCGGGAGGAGCGCCTGGTGTTGCCGTCTGACCGCATCTCCCCGTCGCTTTATCGGGTTGGCTTGGTCAACGTGCCGCTGGACGCCGACCAGGTGGCCAGGCGATCTTATTTCGGCCGGGAGCTTCAGGGTGCTTGGTATCCATCCCTGGCAGCGGCTGCGGTGTCGGCCTTCTCTCCCCAGAGGTCCCGGAATCTGAAGAAATCCGAATCGTTCTACACGGACTTTTCCCCGCCCAAAGACGGCCTGCCCCGGGTCACCTATGCGGACGTTTTGAATGGCGAGGGTTGGCAGAAAGCCGTGGAAGGGCGGATCGCACTGGTGGGAGTGGTGGAGAGTGGTCTGACCGACGTGCATAAATCGCCGGTATCCGACCTGCCGGGCGGCGTCGGAGGTTATCAGCTTCCCGGGGTGCTTTTTCACGCTTACGCCATACAGACCCTGCTGAGAAACGACATGATAACTCCTACCCCCGTCCTGCTATCCTTTCTGCTGTGCTCTCTTCTGATTGTGGGCATCTCTTTTGTGGTTTCAGGGAGGCGTCTGTGGCTGAGTCTGACCATACTGGTGCTTTTGGCTATGGTGATCCTGGTGGCAGGCATCTGTCTTGTTGCGCTGAGAATCACGATTTTGCCGACGGGCAAGCTGGCTGCCGTTGCCTTGCTGACCGGTGTGGCGGGAATATTGATCAACTTCTCCCATACCAAAGCCAAATCCTCGCAGCAGGAGGATCAGTTGGAGGAGATCTCTTCCGATATGAAAACAGCCCAGCAGATCCAGAGGAGGCTCCAGCCGGAGAGCATACCGGTGATGAAAGAGGTGGAGATATCCGGACTGCAGATACCGTGCAAGGAGATCGGCGGTGACTACTACGACGTGATCGAAGTCGGGAACAACCAAGTGGCCGTGATGGTGGCGGACGTGTCCGGGAAAGGCATCTCCGGAGCGCTGGTCATGTCCAATTTCCAGTCGCTGGTTCACAGCCTTGCGCCCAAACTGGCCTCGCCATCCCAGTTGTTCGCTGAGTTGAATCAGGCCGTGGCCAAGATCGTCACCATGGGGAGGTTCGTCACCTTCTTCTATGGCATACTCAACCGGCAGACCAAAGAGTTCACCTACTGCAATGCCGGCCACACTTATCCCATCTGGCGCAAGGCAGGTGGCAGAGTGACCGAACTGTCGGAAGGTGGTTTGTTCCTGGGGCCATTTCCCGAGGCCCGCTGGGAGGATAAGCAAATCCGACTGGATGCCGGTGATCTGATCCTGGTCTATACGGATGGCGTAACGGAGGCGGCAATCGCAGGCACTGAACAGCAGTTCGGCGAGGAAAGGCTCAAGACGTACTTGGAGAAAACCTTGCCAAGCTCACCCAAGGATGTGCCGGGGCAGCTTCTGCGTGAACTTCAGAGGTTCACGCGCAGAGAGACATTCGAGGATGATGTGACCATGTTGTGTCTGAGAGTCCTTTGACAACGAAGTGGTGGGAACCATCTTTCCTTGCCTTCGATGCCCGCAGCATCCAAAAGTTGATGGTCCAAGTCATTCCCGAAATTCAAGTACCCCAGGGCGACTTCTCAACCCGAAGGCCGCCGGTCTGCTTCGACTGAAGAGTTCAGCACTGCCCGGCACCTTACGGTGCAGGACACTACCGCAAATCCTGCCCCCGCTATTTGATTTGGTGAATCTCCCCAAGAGCTCCCAATAGACACAAGAGATCTCTAGCTTCTTTTAATCCCGCCATTTGAAATTCCCCTGATATGCGCCGAACCGTGCATACCTCCAGACGGTTTGCGTCCCCTGCTTTGAAAGAATCGACCGCAAATAACCACTGCTTCACAAATTTCAGTTTGGCTGGCCACAGCAATACCGTGATAGACCCGGCCTGACAAGCAGGCAGGGCCACCGGCGTCATCTCTCTGCTTTCGTGTGAAGAGCCTCCTCTGTGCTTCATTCGGGCATAGTTGGCAACGATCTTCCGAACGCGCCCGCCAACTCAGTATTGATCCACAAACCCTTAGAAAGTACCTTCCAAGCAGAGGATGAGCTTGGCGTGCGCATGCTTTATCGGTGGCTCTTCGGGTACCGCTTTAGGAATCTAGCGTTCGACTCATAGCTTGGAATCGGCAGCCGGGTCACTCCTTCGATGAATGCGAAAATCAGCTGGATTTCCTTGCCTGACCCCCATCGCGAATACGACCCGCGAGTATAACAGAAAATTCGTTGACATTTTTACGAAAAAGCTTAGAATTAGATTGGGTATGTCCAATACCGCAAATAGTGGCACGCTTTTGCCGACAATCGGTCGCAAGGCAAGCATGTAATCGAAATGCGAATTAGTCGCTACTAACGCCTTCACAATACGCCCGATCGGCCCAACTTGGGAGGGGACTTTGACAGGCAATAGGATAATCGAACTTAATGCCTTTGACCCAGAGGTCTACGAATCAGTCGATCTTGACAGATTGGTGGTTTTCACGGCGATTGAACTCAGCAGGCTCGGAATTGAACTGTGTCTGGAGAACATCATAGTCGGAGCTTTCAGGCTTTTTCCGAAGAAATTCTCTCTAGTCGGATACCCCGAATACCCTGATGCCACGCGGGTCGAAAAGGCCCTATGGCGATGCAAGGGAGCCAACAGACGATGGATCGGAGGCAAAACCCCACACGGTTACTTGATAACTGAGAGGACTAGAAGAATCGCGTCCGAGACGGAAAGCGAATTGTCGAAGGGCCCACCTAGCAAATTGAGGAGGGCCCCGTCTCGCGGACGAAGAAAGGAAAGCATTTTGAAGGAGACCACTGAGTCGTCGGCTTATTCAAAATACTCCCGGGGAGAAGGCAGCACGATCTCTGAGGCCGAGTTTTGTTATCTGCTCCAAGGGACTTTGGACTCCACTAGCGAAACGCTCCGAGAGAACCTCTCATCATTGTTGAGGTTTGCGGAGGAACTGACCCGACCGGAAATCACGGAATTTCTGAAGTGGTTGAGCAAACAGGGGCGGTTTCGAAGACTGCTAGACGGTAAGTGACCATTAGGAGGATGAGATGGAGCGAGGCATACTTGAGGCAGATCCACGGCATACAATGCGACGCATCAAGACAGCCATGCAGGGAAACGCTCTCCGTGCGCTGGTTGAACTCATCACAAATGCTGATGATAGCTACATCAGATTGGAATACCATGGTCGACCAAGTACCGGTGTGATAGAGATTCTCTACGGCAAAGATGGCCGTCGGGGCGTCTTCGGAGTGCGCGATTACGCGGAGGGTATGTCCGTGGAGACAGTAAGAAGTGCCTTCAAGAAGTATGGGGCCGCCACGAGCGGAATGAAAGATGGAATCAGAGTGCGCGGATACTTCGGACAAGGCGCTAAAGATGCACTCGCGAGCATGACGGATGGACGGATATGCACCTTCAAGGATGGTCAGTACGCGCAATGCCGGCTCTTCATAGAGGGAAGGAGGCCCATGTATGAAATCGACGATCCAAGACCAGCCACACCCGAGTTGAGAGTCCAACACGGCATTCCGGCTGACGGTACTGTTGCCTATTTCAAGGCAGAACCTCGTGTTCCCCGGTTTCAAACGGTCCAGGAAGAACTGGCCAACAGCTACCTCCTGCGCAAGATAATGACCAATCCGAGAAGAAGGGTGTTCATGCTGGATCAAGACACGAAGAAGTCCCGCCAATTGAGGTACCGCTTGGCGTCAGGAAGTGAGGTGCTTGCTGACGTGTTTCATGTTCTCTATCCGCCGTTGGGAGAATTTCCAGTCACTGTCCTGATATACAGAGCCGAAACGGGCGAGCTAAGGCAGACTGGTGACGATCGTGAAGGCGGACTATTGCTTGTGGATGATCAGGACGTAGTGCTGGGAATATCCTTATTCAAATTCGACAATGAACCACTAGCATCTCGTCTCTGTACGGACCGGGGACATGGGTAACACATGTTCGGAGACATAGGTTACACTTTT
>CAZPRG010000006.1:0-27816 GCA_964588675.1 uncultured Ignavibacteria bacterium | reverse complement strand
ACGGCATGGGCAGATTCCCAACGTTGGCTATGTTCAACGTCAATACCTTGCTGCCACCCGGGGTTACCTTCACCGCCGGCCTCCAGAAGCTCTGTGGGGACGACATGGTGTAATGACCCTCGCACCTGGCTCCCACCTCCCACTCTGCCAGTCGGAGATAGTACATGGGATTGTCCACCCACACGCTGCCGACGTCGTCGCCTCCCAGCGCGCTGCCCGGGTGCTTATCGCATACGTACTGAATGTGCAGATCGCCGTTGTACATGTTCTGGGCCATAGATGACCAGTGCTCGCTCACGCAGTTGCCCGGAGTGCAGCCCGGAGTGCGGGTCTGGGTCAGATCCCAAACGTTACCCCAGGTCAGCCCGCCGTCGTTGCTGCCCACGCCGTAAAGCTCTCCGTTGGTGAAAGCGGCGTCCGAGTTGTCCTGCAGGCCGCCCACCGTGGTGTTGGTGTCGAATTGGGTCCAGATACAGAACAAGTATGCCGAGTCCGGAGAGCCGCCTGGATGGTAAACCGGATCCTTGGCCGAAATGCTCATCTTGGCGATGTTGGCATTATGCGCTCCCGCATCCGTTCCGCCCCAGATGGCGCTGGTGATCATCCCCTTGCCGGTGGCCTTGCTCCAGTGATGCAGTTTGGCTATTCCGGGCTGCAGATAGTCCGGTTCCGGGAAACCAACCGTGAGAAAGACTATATGTAGGCTGTCGTTGTAATCGTAGCAGGCATTCAGGTCGTGATAGGCACGTTCTTCCTCGGGATAACCGCACCCGTAGTTGGTTATGTTGAACTCCGCGGGGGGATAATTGGTTCCATCAATCCAGTCGTCCCCGTTTGCCATGGACTCGATGTAGGCCACATCTGAGAGGTAACTGCAGGACCCGTCGCACGCCGACTTGAGATAGGCCACGGCCACCCTCTCCGACACGGGCGAAACCACCGGCACCGGCGTGATGCCGCAAGAGGTGTCGAAGTGAGCCACCAGCCTGGAGGGGCTGGAGTAATTGGTGTTCTTGTTCAGGGTGTAGGTCTGTGTGGCGCCGTCGACGTAAGCCTGGCATACGAGGTAGTTGGGGTCTGCGTCCAGGTAGCAGCGCTCGTAGGCTACCATGACCGGCGCCCCGCCTGCCAGATTGCTCTCGGTCATCACCACATGAATGTAATCCCTGCCGGTTTCCCCATCATGCCTGATCTCGACCTTGGGCCAGGAACCGTTCTGTCCCGACGGCTCGTTCAAAATTGAGTCCGGGATGTCCCAGTGCCGGCTGAATTGTCCGCTGCAGAGTGCGTCTTCGGTGGCCAGCATGCTATTGGTGACCGGATCGCCGGCCTGGCCTGCGGCCCGATGATAAGCCACCAGCGACTTCCCGTCGCTGAAGTGCGTCTGGCAGCTATAACCTGCATTCTTGTACTGCCCTCCGTCCACGTGCACCTGACCGATGAACGCACCCGCCGGGTTTTTGCAGTTGGCGTCCACGTATCGATAGTGCGATACGCCGTAAGGGCCGTCGGTGAACATCCAGGAGAAGTGACGGTAACCGGCGGTGGTCACGGATATCATCCGGGCCATGGCCGCGTTCTTCTGGAAGTCGTACCAGGTATGACCGATTTGCTCGTGGGTGATGATGTAACTCGATCCCAGCTGGGGATCGATATCGTCGCATGTGACCTCTGGACCTTTGCCGACATATGCGGGATACTTGGCAATGGGCGCCGAGGATTGCAGCAGGTCTTCTTCGAAGCCCAAGCGGTTGTATTCGGCAATATGGCGCTTCCAACCCGCATCCGACTTTTTGTCCGCCTTGGCGGCCGCAAACGCTCCGCCGGCAAAAAGGAACATCAGAAACATGCAGACGATGGCAGCGATGGTCAATCTCCTTGACATTTGTCTACTCCTTTCATGTGGATGAAAGCTCTTGAGGGCTCACCTTTGCAGATGAGCCATAACCAACGCACCACAGTAACCTATCTTCTGCAGCTCTGCAGTAGGCATTCACCTCCTTTCGCAATGTCTAGGCGGACAAACTGAGGGTTGCGCGGCCAGCCTCGTCTCTCAGGCCGAGAGACTGGACGGTGAGGCTGAATCCGGCTTTAGCGTAGCTCTGCAAGACTTAAAAGAAGGACCACCACCCGCTCCAGCACTCGTGTTCCAACAGCACGAGCCGTCGCCACCAGAAGAGAAGAAGTCAAACAGCCGCTACCCCGACCTTCCCACGCGGCAGGTAAAAACGCATCCTACCTGCGCGCAAAAGACACACCGGAATACTAAAATAACAATGTCGTGTGAGTTTCCCCCTATCCTTCGATACTATAATAATGCAGCCGGTCGGAGAAGTCAAGCACAAAATTCAGGAAAAGTGTAATCTCCGAGATCCTCGCGTCTTGGGGGATGTGCGGCTCGATGTGTTTTCCCGAGTCGAGTCTTTATATCGGGGAATGCGGAAGGAGTCGAAGCGCAGGGAGCCCCTCGGCGGAAAACGGCTCATCACTTGATCAACTTTGAGACCTGTTTGAAGACCGGCGTCCCGGCATTTTCCAGGAGCTCGAATACGGCGGACTCAACGGAGCCGACGATGGCACCTACGCGGCTGATTCTGTCCAATGCATTGAGGCAATCCGGCTCTTTTCTGGAGCCGACTGCATCGTAAGGGACGTAAACCAGATATCCCTGGTGCAGCAGGTCGTGAACCGTCTGCAGCACACAAATGTGTGCCTCAATTCCGATCACCACCACCTGCTTTCTGCCGAATTCCGAGACTTTTCTGTTAAAATCCTCTGCGCCGCAGCAGCTGAAGGAGAGTTTTTCTATCCTTTCCTTTTCGTCGAGCACCTCCAGAATCTGCGGATCGGTCGGCCCCATGCCCTGGGGATACTGCTCCGTCAAGAGCATTGGGACTTCCAGCAGCTTGCAGGCTTGAATCAGCTTTCTGCAGCTGGAGACCAGCCTTTCCTTTTGGAACATCACGTTCAGGAGTCTGGTCTGAATGTCCACGATCACCAAAAGCGCATCGCCTTTTCTCAACAAATTCGGATGTCGCATGTTCAACCTCCCAACCCATGATGTTTGATCACGTTCTTGAAGAGTTGCTCGATTCGTTGAGCTTCAGGCTATCCCTTCCCCGGCTCGATAAATCGAGCAACTACGTCCCCTATACCTGCGTTCGGGATTACTGTGAAATCTCCAGAATCCCGGCGCCGTCTATCTTGCTCCGCTTGAGCAACAAAAGAGCCTGGTTCGCGTCTTTTAGAGGAAAGGTCGTGACCGTCGTATGAATCGGGATCTCAGAGGCAAGTTTGAGCAGTTCGTTCCCATCCTGCCTAGTGGCGTTGGCCACGCTTCGCACTGTCTTCTCGTGATAAAGGTGCTTTAGGTAATCCATCTGAGGGATGGGCGTCATGTATATCCCGGCCAAAGCCAGTGTGCCACCCTTGTCCAGAGCTTGGAGGGCATCTAAAACCAGCTCGCCTGCCGGAGCGAAGATTATGGCGGAGTCCAGCTTCTTGGGGGCTTTATCTTTGGACGTACCCGTCCACAATGCGCCCAAACTCTCCGCGTGCCTCTGGTGCTCCTTGGAGCGGGTAAAAACGAAGACCTTGCATCCCCAATGAATGGCCACCTGTATGGCCACGTGAGCGGAATTGCCGAAGCCGTATAGTCCCAAGACCCCTTGGGGCTTGATCTCACAGAGACGGAGCGCGCGATAGCCGATGATCCCGCCGCACAGAAGCGGCGCAGCCTCTAGATCGGAGAACCCCTCCGGAATGGGGTAGGCGAAATCCTGCGAGATGACGGTGTACTGGGCGTAGCCGCCATCCACGTGATAGCCGGTGAACCGCGCGTTTTCGCACAAGTTCTCCTTGCCCGCCAGACAGTACTTGCACTTGCCGCAGGTCCAATTGAGCCAAGCCAATCCCACTCGGTCGCCCTTTTTGAACCGCGTCACTTGACCGCCGCAGTCCTCCACCACGCCCACCACCTGATGCCCCGGCACCAGAGGTTTCTTGGGAAGCACAAGCTCACCCTCGACCGTATGCAGATCGGTATGACAGATGCCGCATGCTTTGACCTTGACCAGAATCTCGTCCGGCTTGATTTTGGGTTTCTCCAGTTCCACCAGCTGAAGTGGACCGTTCTCGACGGAATCGGGATCCTTCAGTATCATGGCCTGCATTTGGCTTCCCTCGTGAACTTGCAGTGCATTTGTTTATTGATTCCTTCTGCCTGCAATTAACCGTAAACTGCATAGAGAGGCAAGCGCAAAGTTCGGCTCCGACTCTACGTCAGGCTCAACTTCCTGTCCGCGTTTCGGAGACGGCGTATCCGGGGAATGAGGCGGCCAAGACCGGAACCTGGCTTAAGCCAGGTTCTGCCGTATCCTCTTCCGGCAGATCGTCTACTGGAACTTCCGGTTGTCAACTCGCGTATTACTGACCAGAATCGCCGGTTTTCTCCTTTCGGCGGGGGAAGGCTTGCGTATATAATTGATGTTCTTTGGCCGAGCTTTAACCTCAAGCTTAGGAGGAGTAGATGTTCAAATCTTTAAGAGTCGTGATGTTGGCGGGGATGTTGGTGATGTTCGCTTTCTCGCCCATACTTGGCCAATCCCAGGTCAAGAAGATACCTCAGCGCTCGGAGATAGCCGAGAAATACAAATGGAGGCTGCAGGATATCTATCCATCGGACGAGAAGTGGGAACAGGACTTCTCCAAGGTGGAAGCTCTTCTGCCGCAGGCGGAGAAGTTCAAGGGGCACTTGGCGGAGTCCGGCAAGATGCTGCTGGACTGCCTGGCTATGCAGGACAGCATGTGGATCATGTTCGACCCCATGTACGTGTATGCTTATATGAAGCTGGATGAAGACAATCGTATTTCCAAGTACCAGGAGATGTCCGACCGCGCCGCGGCATTGAATTCCAAAATCAGGGAAGCCTTCTCCTTTGTCGAACCCGAGATTTTGAGCATCCCCCAGCAGAGGCTGAACGAGTTGATGGACCAAGAGAAGGGTCTGGCTCTCTATGGGCACTACCTGGACAACGTCCTGAGAAACAGAGAGCACACCCTCTCCGTCGAGGAGGAGGGGCTTCTGGCTCAGGCCGGCCCCATGGCTCGCGTTCCCCGGACGGTATTCACCATGATAGACGATGCCGATCTCAAGCTGGGTTCCATCACCGACGAGGATGGAAATGTGATCCAGCTGACCAAACAGCGCTATTCCAAACTCATGGAGTCCACCGATCGCCGGGTCAGAAGAGAGGCCATGGAGACCTATAATCAGTCCTGGCTGGCATACTTGAACACTCTGGGAGCGACCCTGTCCGGCAGCATCAAGACGGACATGTTCTTCGCCAAGGCCCGGCATTTCAATTCCACTCTCGACCAGTCGTTATTCGCCGACAACATCCCACCGGAGGTTTTCAACAACTTGATCGAGACCGTGGATGCCAACTTAAGTGCGCTGCACCAGTACATCAGTCTCAGGAAGAAGTTTTTGAAGTTGGACGAATTGCACAAGTACGATCTGTGGGTTCCGCTGGTGCCCGAGGCCAAGATGGAAATCCCTTACGATTCGGCCGTGGCCATCGTTCTTGATGCCTTGAAACCAATGGGGAAGCAATACGTAAGCGATCTGAAGAACGGCTTCAATTCCGGCTGGGTGGACGTGTATGAGACCGAGGGCAAAGGCAGCGGGGCTTACTCCTGGGGCGCATACACCACTCATCCCTATATGCTTCTGAACTACAACGGTACCTTGGAAAATCTCTTCACCGTAGCCCACGAAATGGGCCACAACATGCATGGGTTCTACTCCAACCGCTCGCAGCCTTATATCTACGCCGGGCATTCCTTGTTCGTGGCCGAGGTGGCCTCCACCACCAATGAGATGCTCCTCATGAACTACATGCTCAAACATGCCCGGAACGAAGCGGAGAAGCTCTATCTTCTCAACTACTACATCGAGATGATATGGGGTACGTTCTACACCCAGGTGCAGTTCAGCGAGTTCGAAAGGGAGACCCACGCCAAGGCGGAGGCAGGAGAGGCCCTTTCCGCTAACACCTTCAGGGAGATTTACGGGGACATTTACAGGAAGTACATGGGACCCGATCTGGTGGTTGACTCCCTGGACGACCTCTCCGGCATGCGCATATCACACTTCTATCGCGAGTTCTACGTGTACAAGTATGCCACCAGCTTGTCTGCAGCTTCGGCTTTCTCCAAGAAGATACTCTCCGGCGACAAGCAGGCCCTTCAGGCCTACCTGGGGCTTCTGCATGCGGGCGAATCGGACTATCCCATTGATTTGCTAAAAAAAGCCGGGGTGGACATGAGCTCGCCCGAGCCGGTGAACGATATGGTGGAGCTGTTTGCCAATTTGGTCAACAACTTCCAGACGCTTCTGCTGAAGTGAGGCCTATGCCATTTCTCTTCGCCAAGGCGAAGACAAACTCTGAGGGCGCCGTTCTCGGCGCCCTTTTTGCATTACCGGATTTGCCGAGCGGAATCGCCGACTTCCTCTGGATGCCCCGAAGAAATGAGAGAATGAGGAGGGGAATCCCGGCAATCCCGGACTGCGGGATGGCCCACAGCCAGACTCGTGGCGTTGCCAATCTCAAGCAGACTGACGCAGACAAACCTCGTGGTTCGGGCACTTCTCGTAGTTTGGGTGCCCCACGCGCCCCACTTCTATTGCGGCTTTTTCGCTCGGCGTCGTGCGATGGCGATCTGCTTCCACCTCTTCTTGCTGTTGAGCCTCGCTCTTTGAGCTTTGCGAACGGCCAGGTGTGCCAGTTCCTTCTTCAGTTTGAGATAATTGTGAAGTCTCTTGGCATCCAGGAGACCTTCGTCCATGGCCTGCTCCACGGCACATCCCGGCTCTCCTTGGTGTTTGCAGTTTCTGAAACGGCACCCCCTTGCAAGTTCCTCCACGTCGTCAAAAGTTCTGGACAATCCGTCCTGGTCATTCCACATGGCGAGCTCGCGCATTCCCGGAGTGTCGATCACCATACCTCCCGAGGGAAGCACAAAAAGCTCTCGCCCACTGGTGGTGTGACGTCCCTTCCTGTCATAGTCACGCACCGGGGTCACTCTCAGACGTTCTGCTCCCAGTAATGCGTTTATGATCGTCGACTTGCCGACCCCCGAAGAACCGAGAAATGCTCCGGTCTTGCCGCTGCTTAGGTATTGCTGAAAGACTTCAAGTCCCTGGTTCTTGGCCGCGCTGATCGTATGGACGGGTACTCCCGGCGCGATGGACGCCGCCTCCCGGACATGCCGCTCCACATCATCACAGGCATCTGCTTTGTTCAGCATCACGACGGGAGTGGTTCCACTTTCCCAGGCTACGCTCAGATAGCGTTCGATGCGGCGCAGGTTAAATTCACCGTCCAGCCCGCTGACCAAAAAAACCACATCCAGGTTGGCGGCCAGGACCTGTTGTTCGGTTCTTCCGCCCGTATCGGGCATTCCCCCGGAGAGCACCGCCTTCCGCGAGAAGCAACTCCTTCTGGGAAGAATCGCATTTATGATGGCCTTCGGCTCCGCCGGCCTGGTCGAAACAGCCACCCAGTCACCCACTGCCGGGAATCCCTCCCTGGAGCCGGCCTCATGCCTGAACTTGCCTGAGACCTCTGCCTGCATCTGGCCCTTCTCGCAGTAAACCACGTAACGGTGCCTGTGCTCCTGGGCCACTCTGGCAGGAACAAGACCTTGGTTTCTGAAAGGCTCGAAGTGTTGCTCGAAGAAACCATTCCAGCCTAAATCCGTTACATTCATTGTCGTTTTGCCTTTCCACGGAATCTTCATGAAGTGCTATAGATTTGGACTTCGTTTGATCGACTGCAATTGCCGCCCGCCCCTCGGAAACAAAACGAGCCGCGAAACTTTGGCCGCGGCTCGGTGATCCTCCAAGACGAAGCCGCGGACGTATCACGCCCGCGGCTCATAGTCAACAAAAAGCGGCCTGCCTTCGAGGGCCGACCGCTATTCGGTCTTGTCAGTCAGTATGACTTCAGAAGCGACTCCTCCCCGGGCGTGATGATCCCCCGATCTGTCTCTCCTCGGCTTTCACGAATCACGCCTCCTTTCCGGTTAAATCCGCGAGTCGCTTGTTCACTATCCTCTCTTTAATCTATCGTCATTCTACGTGATGTCAAGGAAAATGTTGCCCGGAGTCCCACGTCGATTGCTCAAGAGACGACCGATTCGGCGGACCAGAGGGTCGCCGAGGAAGAAACCCTGAGGTCCTCAAGCCTTACATTTTATGGGTTGACATCCTTCGAAAATGGATTAACATAAGTGCTAACTGCAACGGGACAAATGCCGTATTTATCTACAATGCGGCACTTGAGTCTAAGATGATTAGAATAAACAACTTAACCAAGAAATACGGCAACTTGAAGGCGGTGGACGATGTCAGCTTCGACGTCCCCACCGGCCAGATATTGGGCTTCTTGGGTCCCAACGGGGCAGGGAAAACCACCACGGTCAGGATCATCACCTGCTACATGCTCCCCACCTCGGGTCAGGTGGAAGTCGAGGGGCTTAGTGTCTTCGAGCACTCGCTCGAAATTCGGAGGAAGATCGGATACCTGCCGGAGAACGCTCCGCTTTATTCCGAGATGACCGTCTTAGACTATCTCCGATTCATCATGGGGGTCCGGGGCATCGACAGGCACAGCTGGAGCCGGAGAACCGGCGAGATAGTGGATGTCTGCGGTCTGGGCGCGGTGATCAACAGAAACATCGGGGAGCTTTCCAAGGGTTTCAGGCAGCGGGTCGGACTGGCGCAGGCCATGGTTCACGATCCAGAAATTCTCATCTTAGACGAGCCTACCAGCGGGCTGGATCCCAACCAGATCGCCGAGATCAGGGGCTTGGTCAAGGAGCTGGGAAAGGAAAAGACGGTTATTCTGTGCACGCACATTCTGCCGGAAGTGGAAGCCACCTGCGGCCGCGTGCTGATCATAAACCAAGGCCGGATCGTGGCGGACGGTTCTCCCGCCCAGTTGCAGTCCAGCTTTCAGGGAAAAGAGTCCGTCTACCTCCAGCTGAAGACGACCGCTGGGGACGTACAAGCCAAGCTGTCCGGCTTGGAGTGCGTGGACAAGGTGGAGCAGCTGGGCCCGGATCGGGACGGGGTGAGAGAGTTCACGGTCGAGTGCGCCCAGGGCACTGATCTGCGGGAAAAACTCTTCCGCATGGCCGTGGAGAACGGCTGGGTGCTTCTGGAGATGCGCAGGGAACAGGCCAGCCTGGAGGATGTTTTTCGCCAGTTGACCACTTCCTGAGGGTGAGGCAAGATGCCGAGTCACACAGCCGTCTTCTATAAGAAAGAGCTGAAGAGCTACTTCGATTCCCCGGTGGCTTACATAGTTATCACCATCTTTCTCTTGATCTCCGGCTGGTTCTTCTTCAACGACCTGTTTTTGGTGAACGAGGCTTCGGTGCGAAACCTGTTCAGCATCATTCCCTTCATCTTCATGTTTTTCGTGCCGGCCATCACCATGCGCCAGATCTCCGAGGAGAAGAAAAGCGGCACCATCGAAATTTTGGTTACCCTTCCGGTGAAGGATTACCAGATCGTCCTGGGCAAGTTCCTGGCCGGGCTGACGCTTTTGGGTGTCGCTTTGGCGTTGACCTGGGTTTACGTCTTGATACTGTCGGCGCTGGGAAATGTCGATTTCGGCTCGGCGGCTGCGGGATATTTGGGTTTGATCCTTCTGGGAGCGGCATATCTTTCGGTGGGCTTGTTCACCTCCAGCCTGACTCAGAATCAGATAGTGGCCTTCATCATCGGCTTCGTCATCATCTTCGCCCTGTTCATGCTGGACAAGATCCTGCTGTTTGTGCCGGGATTTTTGGCATCCTTCTTTGAGTATTTGAGCGTGGGCTATCATTTCTCCAACCTGTCCCGGGGGGTCATAGATTCCCGGGATTTGATCTATTATCTCTCGTTGATCTTTTTCTTCCTCTTTCTGGCCGTCAGATCGCTGGAAAGCAGGAAGTGGAGGTAAGCTAGAAAGATGAAAGACAGGTTCAAAAAAGGCGCCGGGTCCGCCGCCGTACTGGTTCTGCTGTTGGCGGTGCTTTTGGTGCTCAATCTCATCTCGGTCAATCTTTTCGGACGCCTGGACTTAACCGAGGGAAAGGTATACAGCCTGTCCAAAGCCAGCAAGGAAGTGGTGCACAGCTTAAACGATCCTCTGATCATAAAGATGTTCTTCACTCGGGATCTGCCTCCGCCCTATAACGGCTATGTTCGCTATCTGAAGGACCAGTTGGAGGAATACCAGGCGTACTCCGGCGGCAAGCTAAAGCTGGAGCTCATCGAACCGGACGATCCGGAGAAGGAGCTGGAGGCCCAGAGGTACGGCATCCCCCCGCTTCAGGTGAATGCCCTGGAGAACGACAAGATAGAAATAAAGAAAGTCTACATGGGAATGGTGCTTCTGTTCGAGGACAGAAAAGAGGTCATACCCGTATTCCAGGGCATAGGGGATCTGGAATACGATCTCACCAGCACCATCAAGAGAATTTCCGAGAAGGTGCTGCCCTCGGTCGGATTTCTGGTGGGCAAGGATGGACCGGACCCGGACACCGATTTGAAGCTGGTCAACCAGGAGCTGGCCCGGCACTACCAGATCCGTAGAATCAATCTGGACCAGGGAGAGCGCATTCCCGCCAAGGTCAGGGTGTTGGTCATCCTGGGACCCAAGAAGAAATTCTCCCAATGGGAGAAATACCGCATGGATCAGTTCCTGATGGGCGGAGGAAGGTTGGCCTTTCTTCTGAATTACGTGGACGCCGATCTTCAGCAGGGAATCGCCCAGAAGCAGAATCTGGAAATAGACGACTTCCTGGCCAACTGCGGTGTCCGGATCGACGACGATCTGGTGATCGACTGGAATTGTAGTCGAATCGGGGTCAGCCAGCAGCGCGGCGCTTATACCATGTCCGATATCATCAACTATCCCTTCTTCCCCACGGCCAGGACCTTTAACGAAGATAACCTGATAGTCAAGGATTTGGAGTCGGTGACCTTCAACTTCGTCAGCTCGCTGGATTCCAGCGGCGGGTCTTCCGATCTGACCTTCGATCCCCTGGTCTTCTCCTCGGATCTCAGTGGGATACAGAAGCCTCCTTTCGACATAAATCCCTACAGACAGTTCACCCAGACTGACTTCGCCGACGGACCACAGATTCTGGCGGCCGCGGTTCAAGGAAGCTTCCGTAGCTATTATGCCGACTGGGACCAGTCTCGGATCGAAGAGGAAATCGGGTTCGTCGAGACCACGCTTGTCGTCAGTCCGGAGACCAGGTTGGTGGTGGTGGGAGATGCAGATTTCGCCCTGGATCAGAACCTGAGGGGTAACGACAACCTGGCTTTCTTTCTGAACATGGTCGACTGGCTGGCCCAGGACGAGGCTCTGATAACCATCCGATCCAAGCAGGTCACCAGCAGGCCGCTTACGGAGACCTCCTCCGGTGCCAAGAAAGCCATCAAATATGGCAGCACGCTGGGACTGCCCTTTCTGGTGGTTCTGTTCGGCGTGGCCAGGTGGCAAATCAGGAAACGAGCAACTCGAAGGGACTATCAGACCTAAAGTCCCGGCCCTGCTGACGGACCTCGGATTATGTGCTTATGAAAAAGTGGATCTACATCCTGGTCGGTATTCTGGCGATCTTCGTGATCATATACCTGTCTCTGCTCCGCAGGGAAAAGGGCACGTTCTCTGTGGGCGTGACCGAGAATTTCCTTCAGTTGGACAGCGCCTCGGTGGACCGAGTCGAGTTCCGGAGGTTTGGCAGCCGGATGGTTCTTGAGGAGGAGGGGCCGCAGTGGTACGTGGTCGAACCCGATTCCTACCGGGCCAATAACGATGCCGTTGGCAGATTCCTTGGCCTGGCAGGTCATCTTAAGGTGGGCGAGATAATCTCGTCCAACCCCGGAAAGCAGTTCTGGTTTCAGGTGGACAGCCTCACCGGCACCAGCCTGGACTTCCTCTCCCAGGGGCGTTTACTGGCGTCGGTGGTCATAGGAAAAACGTCCGAGGACGGCATCAATGGCTACCTGCGAAAGACGGGTTCCGACGACGTGTATCTGGCCGACGTGGATTTCGTCCGCATGGCGCAGCGGAGCATCAACCAATGGAGGGATACCCGGCTTTTCACCTTCGATGCCGACCAAATAGAGGAGATTCGGTGGAGCCAGGGCCGGAATGGTTTCCGGTTGGTTAAGGCCGATTCTTTGTGGCAGTTGAGCCGCTATCCATACCAGGACGTGTCGGCGGCGGATGCCCAGGCGGCGAAAGCCTATGCCCGAACGCTGGCCGACATGAGAGCGGACAATTTCCCCTTCAAAACCCAACTCGGTAGAGTGGACCTTCGAGCAGGTGAACCCCTGCTGGTGATCACCTTGCAGGATGGCAGCCAGGTGAGACTGTTTGCCCTCGAGAGTCCGGGAGAAGCAAAACAGTATTGGGTCACCACCGATCAGTACCAGGGCGTTTTCACCTTGTATGAATACAATTTCAAGCTGCTGAACAAGACCGCCGAGGACTTCCTGCCCAGGCCCGAGTCTTAAAAAGCTTCCTCCTCCGGCTTGATAGCCCCACCCCCAGTGACCGTCGCGGAAGACGTAGTCGCCTGATTCATCAGGCCAAGAAATATTCCCGGCCAGCCTGTTGATTCAAAGCATCGAAGCTCGATAAATCGAGCAACTACAGCCACCCAAACCGAACATGTAGTTGCCTGATTCATCAGGCAGACGAACGTAACCCCAAGGAAACGCAGGCAAGTGGAAGATACTTATCCTTTGCGGCAGCGGTTGATGGAATCTCTGAGTTTCGCAGTTTCGCTTCTCGCAGCCTCTGCGAAATCCTCCTTTGAGGAGGCGTAGAGGATGGCTCGGGACGAGTTGATTATGGCCAGCTCACCGTTTTTATCGGTGCCGAATCTCACGGTCGATTCCAGATCTCCGGACTGAGCCCCCACCCCCGGAATGAGAATGGGAAGCGACGCTGCCATCTCCCTGATGCTTCTCAACTGCTCCGGATAGGTGGCGCCCACCACCAGACCGCAGTTGCCTTTTTCGTTCCAGCCAACTACTTTCCGAGCGACCATTTCGTAGAGAGGCTGACCTTCTACCTTGGAAAGCTGGAAATCCTGGGCGCCCTGGTTGGAGGTCAAGCACAGGACAAAAGAACATTTGTCCTCATACTCCAGAAAAGGAAGCAAGGCGTCTTTTCCCATGTAAGCGTTTACCGTGACCGCATCCCCGCCCAAGGTCTCGAACACGGCCCGGGCATACATCCTGGCCGTGTTGCCGATGTCTCCCCGCTTCCCGTCGAGGATAATGGGAATCTGGCGGGGGATGTACTCACAGGTCTTCTTCAACGCTTCCCAGCCCCGGGAACCGAAAACCTCGTAGAAGGCCAGATTCGGTTTGTAGGCGCAGACCAAATCCGAAGTGGAGTCGATAATGCTCCGGTTGAAGGCGAAGATGGGATCGTCTTCTCGTAGAAGGTGCTTCGGCACCTTGTCCAGATCTGTGTCCAGTCCCACACATACCAGAGAATCGTTTTCCCTGGCGATCTTCAAGAGTTTGTCGACGAATTTCATTTGTCTCACAACTCCTTGCTCGAGTCGGTCCCTTCTCAAGTTCCCTGCGCCCAAATATAGGCTTGCCTGAAGTGGATGTCAAAGGCTTTCGTCTCGGACTCGTGCGGGTCCGGCACGCTTTCGTTGCCAAACCGGCGGAGATAAGCCTTGACAAAGGTCAGACGGAGAATTAGAATTATGCGAAGCCGTTGTGGTTGGGCTGTGGATGGAAAGCGGCAGTGGATGTTTGACCGATCCTGACAACCACCTTTCGAGAACCTCCCATGAAACACAGCCAAGACTTCTTTGACATTCTGCTCGGGGCCATCAGAAAGGAAACCGAGGCCTTCAACTACTATCACCAGGCCAGCCAGAAGGCCCCTTCGGAGCAGACCAAGTCTCTTCTGGTGCAGTTGGCAGAGGAGGAGCGAAGGCATCGAATCATCCTCATGCAGGAGTTTCAGAGCCTGACCAGGCTGGTGTCGGGCAAGGATTCGGAGGAGTTCATCAGAGAAAGCGAGATCAGTTTCCACCTTCCGCGAGAACCGGTATTCAAACGCGCCCAGTCGCTGAAGTCGGTGGACCTGGCAGCTGTTAGCCTGCCTTCGGAACTGGCAGGAGGCGACTTCTTCGATACCTTCGTCGTCAAGGATCAAGGGAAATTGGGGCTGCTCCTGTTCGACGTGATGGGACACGGCTTGGAAGCCACCGAGTTGAAGGCCAAAACCCGGGCGGAGTGGGGAAAGCTAAAAGAGCTTTATCTGGAGAAGGAGGCCCACTCCATGCTGCTTGAGCCGTCTTCAGTGCTGGCTCATCTGAATCGCTTCGTCTGGACCGAATGCCACCGGTTGGCATGCTTCCTCACCATGGTATATGTCATCCTGGATCCGTCCAAGAAAAAATTGGTCTACTCCTCTGCCGGGCATGAACCCCCGCTTCTTTTCGGAGAAGACGGGTACAGATCTTTGACCGAAGGCGGGTTGCTTCTGGGCATCGACCAAGACAGCGCCTATCCCGAGGGCTCCGAGGAAATCGAAAGCGGGGAGGTTCTGCTTCTGTTCTCCGACGGCGTGGTGGAGAATCTGAATCCAAAGGATGAGGAGTTCGGTCGAAGGAATCTGATCCCCGTAGTGGAAAAGAATAGGACGCAGGATTCTGCCCAGATCGTCCGCCAAATCTTGGAGGCCCTGAGGGATTTCACCGGAGACCAGCCGGTGGTGGACGAATTGACCCTGGCGGTGGCGAAGATCAAGCAGACTTAGGTCTCTGTCAGCTATCGCGGACACGTCACGGAACGACAAGAGGTTCTCTGAGCTGCCCGCGCTTGGCGAAACCGATCCGTGCGCAAGGTCGGTCATAGCAGAGGAGGCAATCAATGGAAAAGTGGGAATGCATGGTTTGTGGTTACGTCTACGATCCCAAACTGGGCGATCCGGACGCCAATGTCAATCCCGGCACCGGCTTCGGAGATCTTCCCAAGGACTGGACCTGTCCCGAGTGTGGAGCGGGCAAAGACGAATTCGAGAGGCTGGAAGAATAGTGTAGTCGCTGCCCTTGTAGCACTCTGTTGTTTGTTGGATCAAGCCTGCGTGGGTGATTAGACCTTATCGATCTGAAGCAAAACACTGTGGGGCTGAGCGCGCGCAAGCGCGCCGGGGGGAACTACTGCATTCTCTTGAATGCCCGGATTATCTCGTATTCCGAGGCAGCGTCGAGAAGCTCGCGGCGGAAGTAATCGAACTGGAGGGTTTCGGCCAGGGATTTGAAGACTTTGAGGTAGAGATTGTCGTCGTAAGGAGGAGAAGCCATAACGATGAACAAATGCACCAAACCTTTGTCCAACGAATCGAAATCATAGCCTTCGGTAGACCGGGCAAAGCCCAACAGGAATTCCTTGGCCTGCATGGACCTTATGTGCGGCACGGCTATCCCATGTCCGATTCCGGTGGTAGCCTTCTTCTCCCGATTCAGAAAGTCCACCAACAGCTTCTTGGAATTGCCCACCTTGCCCGACTTCTCCAAAAGCTCCACCAGCTCGCACAGGATGGTCTTCTTTCTGCTCCAAAGCACCTTGTCCGGATGAAGCTGGCACTCGGGATCGCACTCGACCTGGCTCTTCATTTCGAGCTTGATCAACTCCGGCTTTAGATATCGGGAGATATCCATGCTGACTTCCCGCCAAACAGCGTTGGCCTCTGCAGAATGAACTTGTGAGTCCAATCTGTTCAAAAAAGTTACACTCTTGTTATCGGCAAAGCCGACAATTGCTTGATCCCCTCTGCGACTGCCATTCTGCGACAGATCCGAAAAGAGAAACGGTGGTAAGCCCTTATCTGTTGGGGAAATACTCGGACCGCCGTCCGCGGTCCGCGGTCTGCAGTCCGCTGCTTTCTAATAGGAGCACGGATGAGTTGTCAACTGCAAACGACTTGGGGGAGCGCGGGGAGAGTTTGACTATGAACGATGAACCATGAACTGTGAACGGTTTTAATGGAGGCGGGGGGAATCGAACCCCCGTCCGAAGGCACAAGATAAAGACCTTCTACGTGCGTAGCCGGTTTATTCCTTCTTTGCGAAAGGCAACACCAAGCGGCAGGTTTCACTTTTCGCTATCCCGGTGAAATCTCGTCCGATCCTCCCAGGAACAGGATCAAACCAGCTTGTTTGAGTCGACGCCTGTTTCCGGGCCAACAAGCAAGCCCGGGACAGACGAGCCGCCTTTAGTTAGGCAGCCAGTGCATATGAATAGTCTGCACTTAAATTTGTGTCCCAATTGGATTAACGAGGGAACTGGGCACCTCGGCACGCTTATCTTTTCCCATTACCTCCGTCGAAACCAAATCGCCCCCGGAAAAATCAGTTCATAGTTCGTGGTTCACGGTTTGTGGTGAACCCACAGAGTGATACGACAAGGAATGTGCGAATCGTAAGGATTCGATTCCCGGACGGGGCCGCCCGGTCATGCAACCTGCAGGTCGCACAAAGATGCCCGACTGGTTTTGTAGCCGCACCCTTCAGGGTGCGACGAAAGCGCAGGGTATCAGCATAGGCAGCATTAACAAGCTAATGCACTCCGTACAAGATCCCGACAAACACGGCATCCGTTTAATCTGCTTCATCCGTCGACGCTTCTTCTCAATCCGTTGACCGCTCTTTGCCTTGACCTATTTCAACGGCGACCACTCGCCTATATGCTCCACATAAATCTTGCACTTGCCCACCGAAGTCCACTTTTCGTTGGAATTGTACGACCATTCCAGATATTCGGACCCGCCGCCGCCCGTGGTGGTTATCAAAAAGCGATTGCGTAAGTTGCCGATGGCTGCGGCTTGTGCCGCCGGCTCGGGAGAGTCTCCGCCTGAGGGATCCACCGGTATCCATCCGTAATTGGGAAGATAGACCTCCACCCAGCGATGAAACACGTCGTCGTCGGAGGCATCGTCTCCTCTGATGACCACCGAGCCTACGTATCTGGCCGGCAGACCTGCTGCCCGGCACATGGCGATGTAGACGAAGGTATATTCGGAGCATGAGCCCGTGCCCCTTTTCAGCACGGTGGGCGCGATATTCCAACCACCCGCCAACTGGTATTCAACGTGGTCGATCACGTAGTTGAATATCTTCCTGGCAATCCAGTATGGATTGGTCTCGTCTCCCACGGCCTGCCTGGTGCCCTGCTGGATGACGGGATCGTTGATCGAGTACTTGGCATCGTCTGCCAGGAACTTGTCTTTGATCTCTTTGGGGATATCCTTCAATGCTCCCACCTTCTCCGGGAAGATGAAGTATCTCACGTTGAAGAGCTTGGTTTTGACTTTCATGCCCACTGTGACGAATTCGGTGGCCCCAACGTCCTGGAATTTGTAGTGAGCTACCTTCTGACCCCACTTGTCTGTGAGAAAACCGGCGGGTTGGGGGAAATACTCTATTTCCGAGAGAAGCTCCTGGTTGGGAAGGTTTTCGGGCACGGCCAGGTAGACGTCCAGATCCCTCACCACGCCCGGACCGTAGTTCCTCACCTGGTTGGTGTAATCCATCAGCTCTTCCTTCTCCTCCCAGCGAGAGAAGGTCTCCTCATCCTCTATCTTTATTTTGTAGATTTGATCTGTCTGGTAGTCTGTATTCCACAGGTATTTGCCGTCCCAGGCCAAACCCCGGGCGTATTCGCCGGGCGATTCGAAAAACAGAATCACCTCCCCCTTATCCGGAGTCACCATGTAAATCATGTTTGCGATCCGATCGGAGACCCACAGGTACTTCCCATCATAAGCCAGGCCGCAGGGATAGCGCGATGGTGAGGGAATACTGTTGATTGTAGTTCCGTCGTCCGTGCTGATCTGAAGAAGCTTGTTCTCGCCGTCATCCGCGATCCACAGGTACTGCCCATCCCAGGCCAGCCCTTCCGCCTGATTGCATGGAGACCACAGCGTTTTTAAGGCGACTCCTGTTTTCGGATCGATCTGGTAGATGAATGCATTCTCCTCCACGTCCACGTTCCACAGGTATTTCCCATCCCAGGTCAAGCCGATCGGGCGGTATCCGGGGCTGGAAAGGGAATCCACCACTTTTCCGTCCTGGGGATCGATCTTATAGATCATGTCCGTCTTGCGGTCGCAGTTCCATAGATATTGGCCGTCGAACGTCAGACCGGTAGGACAGGACGCCGGAGACGAAAAAGACGTTTCCACGTCGCCCGTCACGGCGCGAGCCGGCGACACCAAACCTGCAGCCGCCAGAGGCAGCACCAGTGAACCAAGAATCAGGGTCTTCAGCCTCATGATCTTTAACCTCCTTCTTTGGAGACAAACCTCTCCCCCGGCATCCCCCTCTCCATTCCATGGAAAGGAGCAACAAGGGGGTGAGGTTACGACTCAGTTTCGTCTTTGATGATGATAGAAGGCAGATTCAATTTGAGTTTGTCAGTCTTTAATGAAGTATATCCACCACCGGCCGTCTTTTCGATAGAGCCTGGCCCGGGTATATTGGGTGATTCCTGTCTTCTGATCCACGAAGGTCACCTCCACCGAAGCCGAATCCCCCTCGATGTCCTCCTTATTCACAACAATCATCTTGTTCTGCCACCTCAGACGAGTGCCTCCCGTTCCCAGGAAATTCTGCCACAGTTGTTCCTTCATGCCGGAGAAAACCGCAGCCCTTTGTGAATCGGGAAGCTCTTTGAGTTTCTCTTGGGTGAACTTGTCCAGGTCCAGATACTGGGTCAGCGAGGCTGTGTCGGCCGTGTTGACCGCCTCGATGAAGTCCATTACCACTACCCTGGGACTGGGGTTTTTGCTGCATGCGAACACACCCACCAGCACGCAAACCAGACTGAAGAACAAGATTCGTCTCGTCATTTCGCTCCCTTTTCTTGAGCTTGGAAAATCCCCGTCCGACATATGGGCAAAATAGCGGGCAGAGAGTAAATGTCAACAGCTATTTGAGTGACGCCGATGTGAGAGAGACTGCGGTTGAGATTAGGGGAAATCGGACTTTGGCTGGGGAAGGGGCTACACTCAGAGATGGAATTCGACCACGTGTCCGTCTTGGAGGACGAAGTCCTTTTGCACCATCTGGCCGTCGAACACGCCCTCGCCCCAGACCCTGGCATATTTCAGATTTCTGGCGAAATCCTTGTGAATCTCCTTGGCGGCCTCCAGAAGCGTGCTGCCCACTCTCAGGATCACCGGGTCCTCCAAATCCGCTTTCTTTCCCGGCGTCTTGGTGTACACGCGCAGGATATGCAGGCAGTCGAAGATGAAGTGTTTCAACTCTTCGGTGTTTTTTCCCTGCTGCGCCGAAAGCGGAAAGATCAGGAGCATGTCCACAAATCGCCTTTTGAGTGCCTCCAGGTTTTTCTCCGCAGCGGGCAGGTCGGATTTGTTGGCCAGGATGATGGCCTTCTTTCGGGCTATTCCATCCAGAGGATTGACTTCTCCCTCCTCCGGTTCCAAGACTATCTTGTAGCCTTCCAGCCTGGCCAGCACCGCATCCACATCCGACAGCATTTTCTCGGAACCCAAGTCTACCACCAGGGACACCAAATCCGCGTTGCGGATGATCCCGGCCAGCCAGGGCTCCATGAACTCGGCTGCAATGGGAGGCGTGTCCACCAATTGAATCTGGATATTCTCGAAGGGCATCATCCCGCACAGCGGCTTGACCGTGGAGTATGGATAGGCAGCAACTTCGGGCGTAGCGTTGGTCAGCGAGGCTAGGATCTGAGACTTGCCGGCGTTGACCGGACCTATCAGCACCACCTGAGCCGCCCCCTCCTTGTCCACGAAATACTGGTCCCCTCTTCTGGCCGCCTTCTTCCTTTGCTGGACTTCCTTCTTGAGCCTGGATATCCGCTGTTTTACATCCGCCTGAAGCTTGTCCGTGCCCTTGTGTTTGGGCATGATGGCGAACATCTCGTGCAGGATCTTCAGCTTCTCCTGCGGATCCTTCGCGTGCCGGTATCTTCTCTCGGCTTCGTAGTATTGAGGCGGAAGGTTGGCTGGCATCGCACTAACCCTCGTGAAGCAAAAAACCGGGAAGCGCCAGGGCCCCTTTTGGAAATATCTCAAACTAGCGCGTGCGTGAGTTTACAGTTTTCCTCTCAGGTAACGCTCTTGCTGGACCAACGCCCTCAGATGATCCTTCTCCCACTCGGCCAAGTAGCCGAATAGAGACTTCATCTCCGGATTTCTGCTTCTCCTAGCGTGCTTGCTGTAGAACTCCAGGGAGTTTCTCTCCAACATCTGCCCGATCCTTAAGGCGGAAAGCTCGAAATTGTGCTCTTTAAGTCTCTTCTTGAACTGGGTGGAGAAGAGGGGACTCTTGGTGGAATGACTCGATCTTTTGGTCTGCCGCTTTCTGCCCAACTTGAACTTGCTTTTGCTTCTCACCGCGTGCTGCAAGCCTTTCAGCGCGCTGGCGTGATCCAGCTCGTCCTGGGCCAGAGAGCGAAAAGCGGCCTTACCTTTCGGATCCCTGGTCCTGGCGGCGGCGCTCTTGTAAAAGTGGTAACCGTCGTTCTCTGCCTGGGTGGCCTCTTTCAACACGCTTATGATTTGGGCTGGTTTTTCGAGCATTGATTTGCTCCCTTCCTGACTGGGTTGCTTTCATCATCCGAGCCGATGCGCGAAACCTAAAAAGGATAGAATCTGGCTTCGGTCCAGTAATCCTCCTGAAGCAGTTTCTGCTGCTTGACCAGCGCCCTGAGATGTTCCCCTTCCCAGTCGGCCAGGTAGGCAAAAAGCTGCTTGATGTCCGACTCCTCGGCCTCCTGCGCGGACCGTTTGTAGAAATCGATCGAGTTCTTCTCCAGCAGGATCCCGATGGAGAGCGCGCTCATCTCGAAATGGCTTTGGTCCAACCTTCCCTTGAACGCTTCGGAGAAAATGGGGCTCTCCGAGGTGGTCTCCAGGATATGCTTCATGTCCTTTATTTCATCGAACTTGAACTGCTTATCCTCTTTGACCTTTTGGTACAGGCTTTTGAGTATCTGCATGTGATTGGTCTCATCTCTGGCCAGCGAGGCGAAGACTTCTTTGCCCTTGGGATCCGTGGTCTTGTCCTCGGCCATGCGGTAGAACTGGTATCCGTCGTTCTCCACCCGAATGGCATCCTTCACGATCTGAAACAGCCGTTCCTGCTTTTCCATGGGTGCGCTCCTTTGCTTGAGTCATCGAAACTTACTCAATATAGACGGAAAAGCAGCCTTGTCAAGTTTGCTGAAAACAAGATGGTGCAGTGCTGACGAATCAGGTGCAGATACTTGGGGACCGGAACCTAACTTAAGTTAGGTTCTGGTTACCGCGCCAACCGACCCGGGTATCGAAGACCTGCGGAGGGCATATAGTGGAAGCTGGGCGTGTGCAGCGCTACGCTCACGCGCTGTGCAGTATCACTTGACCTCGGCCCTGGGTTACGGAGCCAATCCAATAGGGAGTTTCTCCGGCGGATGAAAGCTGCTTCAAAACCTGTTCCGTTTGAGTCTTTGGCACTACCAGGATCAACCCCATTCCCATATTGAACACCTTGAACATCTCGTCCATGTCGACATTCCCGAGCTTCTGGATGACCTGGAATATCGGCGGGACTTTCCATAGATCGGTCAGAATGTGTGCGTCGCAGTGTGCGGGCAGGACGCGCCTCAGATTGCCCTGGATTCCGCCGCCGGTGATGTGCGCGATTCCGTTGACTCGGTACTTCTCCAAAAGCGGTAAGACGGACGGTGCGTAGCAACGGTGTACCTTCAGTAGTTCTTTCCCGACAGTGTTCTTCAGACCCTTCACGTGTCTGTTCACGCTCAAGCCGGCCCTTTGGAAGAGTACATTGCGCGCCAGAGAATACCCGTTGGTGTGAAGCCCGTCTGATCCTAATCCGATTATCTGATCCCCGGGTCGAATCCCTAAACCGTCTATGATCTTCCTTTTATCCACCACGCCCACGATGCAGCCAACCAGGTCGTACTCTCCCTTATTATAGAACTGCGGCAGCTCCGCAGTCTCGCCGCCGACCAGCGCGCATCCTGACTTTCTACAAGCCACCGACAGACCTTTGACGATCTGCTCCACCACTTTCGGGTCGAGCTTGCCGATACCGATGTAATCCAGAAAGAACAGAGGTTTGGCACCGTGCACCAGGATGTCGTTTACGCAGTGGTTCACAATGTCCTGTCCCACTGTGTCGTGCTTTTTCATCAGGAAGGCCACTTTCAGCTTGGTGCCCACCGAATCCACGCTGGAGATGAAAACCGGGTCCTTGTATTTAAGGCCACGAAGCGAGAAAAAACCGCCGAAGCCGCCGATTCCCTTGAGCACACGAGGATTGAAAGTCGACTTGGCAAGCTTCTTGATTGTCTCCTTGGCTCGATCGCCCGCGGAGATGTCAACTCCGGAGTCCTTGTAAGTGAGCTTTTTCATTTACACCTCGACAATTGGTCGGTTCGCCTTCCCAGGGGCAAACGCAGGTAGTTCAAGTGGATCAAAAGGAAGCGATATCCAATATCAGAAGAGGCCCTAAAGTAGTCTTTGGCCGTTGATTTCCAGCTGAAACTTGAGTCCCAGAAAGTCCGCCGCTCTCCTGCAGACAATCATACGGGAAAGGAATATCTCGAAGTATTCCATCACCTGGGAGATGGAAGTATCGATCTTTATCTCCAGGGTTATGAGCTTCTTGTCCTCTTCCACTCTCAAGAATGAGCTTTTGGCCGCGTAGTTCACCCGGTCGTGGATGTCCTGTTTGATGGCCTCCAGCGTGCGCACCCGGGAACTGTGCACGTCCGACTTGTCCGCCAGGATGATGGCCGCGCAGATGTCCGACACCGGCTGGCCGTCCTTCTCGTCGTGGTTGCCGATGGCAGCCATTATCTCCAGAATCTCGTCCAGAGGCATGCCCATACCGGACAGGATAAAGCGGGCCAGGATGGCTGCGGTTTGGGCGTGATAATCCCGGTTGATGACGTTGCCTATGTCGTGCAGGTAGGCGGCGATGGCTGCCAGTTGAGCCCGCTTCTCCGGGTGCTTCAGCCTGGTGAGAATGTTGAAGGCGATGTTGGCGGCCAGGCTGGCATGCCTTTCGCCGTGCTCGGTGTAGCCGATGACTCCCAGAATCTCATCCGACTTCTGGATGAGCCGCCTCACCTCTTCGTTCTTTTTAACGTCCTCGACTGTGATCATATGTTTTCACCCCCATACACTCTTATCGGAACTCAGACTCCGTACTTTGCGCGACACCTGGCTAACCGCAGGGCGATTATTACTCAATTCAAACAAAGCCGAGGTGCAAATCTGTCCGCTTTATCGTCACAGCATGTCCACCGGGTCCACATCTACGGTTATACGGACAGCAGGCTTTTGTTTTGAGGTTCTCTCTTCCTCCAGGAGATTCCTGATAAGACGGGTTGTGGCAATGATGCCCTTCGTCTTTATCAGAAGCTGCCATCGGAACTGGTTTTTTATCTTGGGCAGCGGCGCCGGAGCAGGACCCAGAATCTGCACGCCCCTGGTCGCCTGACTCCTGGTCTTTCTTGCTAATCTGGACGCGAACCTGCGTGCTCCATCGGTCACGCCCTTCAGGGTCCGACCGGAGAAATCCAACAGGATCAAATGGTTGAAAGGAGGGTAGCCCAACTCCCTGCGCTGTTCCAATTCGGTCTTGTAGAATTCCTCGAAATCGTGCGACGCCGCCAGCTTGACCGTTCTCTCCTCGGGATAGTAGGTCTGAACTACCACCTCCCCTTCCCTATCGCCCCTTCCCGCTCTCCCCGCTACCTGAGTCAATAGTTGAAATGTTCTTTCCTTTGAGCGGAAATCCGGCAAGTCCAGACCCATATCGGCAGAGACCACCCCTACCAAGGTGACGCCGGGAAAATCCAGGCCCTTGGTGATCATCTGGGTCCCCACCAGTATGCCGAACTTCTTTCTGCCGAAATCCGTGAGTAGCCTTCGGTGTGCCCCCTTCTTCATGGTGGTGTCCAGGTCCATTCTCCGCATGGACGCGTTCGGAAAGTCCCTCTTAAGCTCGTCTTCGATCTTCTGAGTGCCGGCTCCTCTGTAAGTGAACCTGAAACCGTGGCAGTTGGGACAGGAATCTGGAGCCTTCTTTTGATAGTCGCAGTAATGGCATCTTAACGAGAAATCGGTTCTGTGGAAGGTAAGGGTGATGTCGCAGCGCGGGCACTTCTCCACGTGCCCGCAATCCTCGCACTTCACGAAAGTCGAAAAACCGCGGCGATTCAGAAACAGAAGAACCTGTTCTCCCTTATCGACTCTATCGCGCAGGAGAGACTGAAGGTTGGCAGAGAGCAGGCTCCGACTGCCCCGACTCCTTTCCTGGCCCAAATCGACTATCCTCACCTGCGGCAGCCTCTGCTTTTCCACTCTCTCTGTCAGTCGACACAGCGTATACTTTCCCGCCTGGGCATTATAGTATGATTCCAGGCTGGGTGTGGCCGATCCCAGAATGACTGCGGCGTTATTAAGCTTTCCTCTCATCACCGCCACGTCCCGGGCATTGTATCTGGGTGCGGGGTCGTCCTGCTTGTAGGAGGCCACGTGTTCCTCGTCCGCGACTATCAGCCCCAGATTCTCAAAGGGCGAGAATATAGCCGATCTGGCCCCTACCACGATGGGAAGCTCGCCCTTTCTGATGCGTCTCCAGGTATCGAACCTTTCCCCTGCCGACATGCGCGAGTGAAGACATCCCACCTTTTGCCCGAAGTTGGCCTTGAATCTGGATATGATCTGCGGCGTCAACGATATTTCCGGCTCCAGGACCAGAGCCTGCTTTCCGCTTTTCAGGACTTCTTTGATGGCTTCGATGTAAACTTGAGTCTTGCCGCTTCCGGTCACGCCGTGTATCAAGAAAGGCGAGTATGTGCCTTCTTCCAGAGCGTCCTTAATTTTGCTCAGAGTCTCGGTTTGCTCTCTGGTCAATGACACGGGCTGAGCTTCGGGTAGATCAAGCCCCCACTCGGACTCCCTTATCTTCTCCATCTGACTGAATTCGACCAAGCCCTTCTTCTCCAAAGTGGCCAGAGAGGAGTTGCCTATTTTGTGCTGACCTGTAAGCTCTCTTAAGGCTAGCTCTCCCTGATTCTCCAACAGGACTTCCAGGCATCTGGCTTGTCCGGAGGACTTTTTCCTCAAGCCGGAGATGGCCGATTGAAGTAGCTCAGCGCCTTCCGCACTTCCATCAAAATCCTTCAGCTTGACCGTCTTCTCATGCTGAACCTGTACGCCGGGTTTTCCCAGCCGCTCGTCGATTTCGATTTCTCCCTTCTTGCTCAGATCATACAGATCAGCATACAACCCCTTGGCCTTGAGCGTTCGGGAAATCCAGGAAAGCTTTCTTTCGGTTCCATCTGATAGAACCTCCAGGATCTTCTTTTGCCGCGCAGATATTCCTTTTCCTGCCTCTGCCGACATCTTCGTCCCCTCGTCTTTCCTCTTCCTCCTGACATACATCTCGCTTTTCAGCATCAACTCGGACGGAAGCGCCGCCCTCAAGGCTTCGCCCCAGGAGCACAGGTAATAGTCGGACACCCATTTGGTCAGTTCGAGCATCTCGCCGGAAAAAAGAGGATAGGGATCGAGAAGGTCAGTGATCTCTTTGACCCCGGAAACATTCGAGGTCGCGCTTAGCCCGACCACGAACCCGGTGACGATCCTGTTCTTCAGGGGAACCAAAACCCTGAAGCCCAAATCCAGCTTGCCCTCGAGATGCGAGGGGATTCGGTAGGTGAATGGCTCGGATAAAGGTAAAGGTAACGCCACCTGGGCGAACATGAGAGATTCCTATTCTGGTCGGCCTAACGCTTCCTCAAATTGCCTAATCTATGGCTGAACGGAGGGATTGTCAAGCCGTAGGTCGAGCTGTCGTCAGACTGCCCGACAAGCAACTCATTCCCGGCGGCCGGCGGGTGGTCCACAGCTTGCTGTGGATGAGTTTGCTTCAGTATCTTGTCCTGATGCCTGCCCAGCGGGTCTCTTATGTGCTTGTCGGGTCCCCCGACCCGACAGGCGAAAGCTTCCTCAGGAAACGATAGCACCCGTCAGGTCTGGGGACCTGGCGGGCACCTTAATTCTTCGGAGTGCGGAAGCTTGTCCTTCGGATCCTGCTCAGCGGGGCTTCCGCTCTTTCTGGAGCCAAGACGGCATCACCAAGGTGATGCACTCCCAGAACTTGCCCAACGACTGGTAGGCCCAACTAATTGGTCCACCTTTGTTCGTTTTGCGGAGTAACTATTATCGCGGATTTTCCTGCAACCGGGCATTTGGTTTCGCAGATTCCACAGCCGATGCAGAGGTCTTCTTTCATGTAGGGGCGCTTGACGAGCCTTTCTGAGCCGTCGAAATGCAGTACCTTCTCGTCTTTCAATTCGATGGCTTTGGGGGAGGTGGGGCAATGTTCCTGACAAACCAGGCAGTTCTCGTTCTTGTACCAAGGGATGCAGCGGCTTCTGTCGATGTAGGCTAAGCCAATCACCCACTTCTTCTTCGTGTCCACGTCCAGGGGATGAATAGCATCAGTCGGGCAAACCTGGGTGCACATGGTGCAGTTGAACTCGCAATAGCCGTAACGGGCCACTCCCACCGGAGTCCAAAGACCCTCCAGCCCGCCTTCCAGAAAAGCCGGCTGTAAGAATCGACCGGAGGTGGAACACACTTTCACGCATTCGTGGCAGCGAATACATCGGTCGAGAAACTCCCCTTCCTCGCTCGATCCGGGCGGCCGGATCAGGGCGTAAGTCTGGTTGCGGATCACCAGGTTGGTCTTCAGGATTCCCACCGATACCAGTCCTGCAGCCACCGAGCTTGCCACCCGTCTCCTGCCGATGTCGAACTTGTGCGGCTCGACTTTGCCCTTGAAGCTGATGGTGGTAACGCCTTGGCCGCAGCCCGGCACGCAATCATAGCACTGGATGCACTCCGCATAATCCGTCTGCCTGAAATCATCTTTTATCGCATCCATCTTGCAGACATCCTGACAAAGCGCACAATTCGTGCAGTCGGAGTCGACCCTTCTTCTCCAAATCTGGAACTTGGAGAAAAGGGCAAAAAGAGCGCCCAAGGGACAGAGGTTTCTGCACCAGAATCGGCGCGACACGAATTCTGCGGCCAAAATGGCTGCGAAGATCACAAGTACCCATCCCGACATGCGGAAGAAGTTGAGCTGGTCGGGCAGAAGCGTGGACGAGAAGAAGTTGTTGACGCTGCTGAGCCAGTCGGGAAAAGACAAGAGCTTGAAAAAGAAACCAAATATCCCGGTGGAGATTAAGGTGACAATAGGCCAAACGGAGAGCTCCACCGATCGGGTGAAAAGCGCTATTGGATCGAACATCCAAAAAAGTTGGGACGAGAAAACCGCCCCCACCACAAGGAAGCTCAAGATCATGTATTTCAAATATCTGAGCCTGCGATAGCTTCTCCCCGGCCTGTTTTTGAAGACGAAGCTGGTCACGTCCAGGCTGGTTCCCAGGGGGCAAATCCAGCCACAGAAGTATCTTCCCAAAGGTATGGTGAGAGCCAATACGAAAACAGCCCAGATGAAAGAACCTATCCAAACGCGGGCAGAGACCATGGCGGACAGAGCGATGAGCGGGTCTGCCCGCAGGAAAAGATCGACTGGGATTTTGATCTTCAATGGATAGGTGGCAGAGAGAAAGAGAAAGAAGAAAAACAGAAGAAAAAGAATCTGAGTAATCCGGCGAACTGTTTTCAAGACCCG
>CAZPRG010000005.1:0-30579 GCA_964588675.1 uncultured Ignavibacteria bacterium | reverse complement strand
GCGACGACTGGAACTATGACAACCGCTATGATTACTCCCGCATAAATGGCACCCAGGGGAACCGGGAGGATCCGGACCGGGGCAGAAGGCCGGACACGGAAGACATCAATTCCAACAGCGTGCTGGATCTGACCGACAGATACTTCGAGTTTACGGTAGACTTGAGCCGGAACACATATCTGGCCACGGAAAACGAAAAAGGCTGGAAGTTGTATCGGATACCCTTGGCCGACCCGGTCAACTACGTCCAAGTGGGGGACCCGGATTGGACCAATATACGATTCTCCCGGTTGTGGGTCACCTCGGATAACGAGTGCACCGTAAGAATCGCATCGCTTCAGTTGGTGGGAAATCGCTGGCAGAACCAGGGCGTCTCCAGTATCACCGGCCGCCAGACACCCATTCCGGTGGGAACCCTACCGGAGGAGGAGTTCGACGTTTTTGTAAAAAACACACATGAGGACCCGGAGTATTATCCCCCGCCCGGAGTGGCGGGAACTCTGGACCGTCAGACCGATGTAAGGGAAAAAGAGCAGTCCCTGGTGCTCAAATTCGACAACTTAAAGCACAATCACCAGGGCGTACTTTACCGCATACTGTCCTCCACCGAAGACTACACCAACTATCGTTACCTGAAGATGTATGTTCATGGCCCGGAGGACGGCTCTCTTCTGTCGGACCTGCAGTTTTACTTCCGACTGGGATCCGATTCCTCCAACTTTTATGAATACCATGCCACCGTTTATCCGGGCTGGGACGAGCGAAACCAGGTGAACATGGACTTCGACGCCATTACCGGCTTGAAGGCTTACGCGGCGGAAGACTCCACCAAACTGGTGGATGGGCGTCTGGACGTCACCCAGGGGCCATACCGGGTCAAGGGCAGTCCTGCGCTCAACCGGGTGAGATGGTTCTCCATGGGGGTAGTCAATGCGTCAGGACAACCCGTATCCGGGGAGGTATGGGCGGACGAACTGCAGGTGACCGGCATCCGGAAGCAGAGCGGAATGGCCAGCAGTATGGATTTTACCGCCAAGTTCGCGGATCTGGCTACCGCGAGTTTCAGCCTCAAGATGCAGGACAGCCAATTTCGCAGTCTGGATCAGAAGGATGAAAACACCGCATCCACCAGCAGTTACCGGTTCAGCTTAAGCGGGGTTCAGATGCACCGGTTGCTTCCGGTTTCACTGGGATATTCTCTTCCCGTCAGCTACAGCTACAGTCGAACCCTGACCCTGCCCAAGTGGCAGGCGAACTCCGACATAGTGTTGCCCAAGGATCTTCGGGATAGGGAAAAACAGGAGAGCGTCACCCAGAGCATCAGCTTCACGCCACGATTCGAGTATCCCACCGAAAACTGGTTGGTGGGAGCCACCCTCAAGAGGATCAGCCACAGCGTCAATTACAGCACCAGTCGCAGCACCAGCCTGCTGAGCCCGGTGCAGAGAAGCTCGAGCGCGGTCTTCACCGGAGGATACAGCTTCCCCTTGGCCAGTGGTCTGAATTTCAAGCCTTTTGGCTGGCTCAAAGGAGCCCTGATACCGAGCAGCTTCACCCAGTTGGGCCTGTCGCTTTTGCCCACCAGTCTCTCGGTTAACGGAAGTCTGAGCCGGACCCAGAGCCACAGCGTAGACCGGGTGGGAAGGGTTTTCGACACCTATACCCGGACGTTTTCCGGGAATCTGAACGCCACGGCCAACCCGGTGAAGGCGATTCCCCTGACCTACAACATGCGAACCGGCAGGGACCTGCAAGACCCGCAGACCATCATCTATTCGCTGAATCCCAGGAAGGCCAAGCTGGGAATCGAAACCAACTTCGGCGAGAGCTTCTCCGCCAAGTACGCGCCGCGCTGGCTTTCGTTTCTGAGCGCAGACTTCGGCTTCGAGTCGAAGTACGATGAGAATGCGGACAGGCTGGACCAGTACAACATCGGGGGTACCCGCAAGGTTACCAACAACAACGACAAAAGAGCCAGTTTCACGCTGGATTGGAGGAAGATATTGGGCGGAGCTGCCGCGCCCAAAGACGAGAAGAAGAAGGCCTCCCTGGTCAATCCGTTCAATCTCCTGAGGGCCTTCACCAACAGATTCGACCCGGTGAACATCTCCTGGCGGCAGAGCCAGACTTTCAGCAAAAGCGGCCTTTTGGCCCGGCCCGCCTGGGGGTATCGACTGGGCTTCTCCGGCGATCCCCGGGTGGAACGGCAGGGCCTGTCCCAATCCACGGATCGGGAGACGGTCAACCAGGGATACACCGCCAGAAGCGGGCTCTTGCTCCTGGCCACTCACTTCGACTTGAATTATGCCCGAAACGTGGGCCAAACCATAACCGCCACGGATAACACAAAAACCCTGAGCACTCGTTTTCCGGACGTGGGCTTCAGCTTAAGCAAGCTGGGCAGCCTGGGGATGGTGAAGAGGTTCTTCACCGCGTTCGCCTGCAACGTGGGTTATTTCAGACAGGTGGACGAACAGCGAAACGAGAAAACGGGCGAGAACATCTCTCGAAAGACATCCAAGAACTTCTCTCCTCTGGCCTCGGTATCGGTCACCTGGAAAAACGGCGTAAGGACCACGGTCAAACTCGACCAGAAGACCACTACCGACGAGAACCTGAGAGTCTATGCCGGTAACCAATCGATCACCAAGACCTACGACAATTCCATAAACGTCACCAACAATTATTCCTTCAGCGCGCCGGGTGGCATCAAGATTCCCTTTCTCAGAAAGATAAGGTTCAAAAGCACCATGGGGCTGTCTTTGGGCATTACCACGGCTTCCGGGAGGACGGAGAGTTCCGTGGGGGGCAAGTCGTTCAATGTCACGGCGGACAATAACCGTCTCACCGTTTCCACTTCCGCCAGCTACACTTTCTCCTCCCAAGTGACAGGCGGCTTCCAGGCCCGGTGGGGAGATACCAATGACAAAAAGACCAAGAAGAAAACCCATACCCGGGAACTGGGAATCTGGATTCAGATCAACTTCTAAAGCTGCGGCCGGCTCTTATCCAAAGAAAAACGCCAGCCTTCAAGCCGAATCAGAAATCTCACCTGATGTCCGGACCGAAGGCTCTGTCTCGGACCACCGGCCCTCAGACTTCCGCCGCGCCGGAAAAACCTGAACTCATCGCACTAAGGCCTTGCCAAGCCGGATCCCGGAAGTTATGTTACGGCGGTGAGATATTTGCGTACCCACCCATCGAGCTTTACCAAAATCGGCCCGGTTTTGGGACTGGCGGGCTTGCTGTGGTCGGGCTCGTTGCTGGTCACCATCTTCGGGTGTGGAACCTCTCCCCCGCCCAGATTCGAGGGCCAAAGGGCTTACCAGATTCTAAGGGAGCAATGTGACTTCGGTCCGCGTCAGCCCAATTCAGCGGGGCACGCCGAGTTGCGGCAGTACCTGCTGGACCGCCTGTCTGGCTGTACCGGTTTTGTGAAGACTCAGGAGTTCGTTGAGACCGACCCGATAGGGGGCGGCCAATTACGCCTCACGAACATAATCGCCTCCTTTTATCCCGAGAAGAGCACAAGGCTCCTGCTCGGCGCTCACTGGGATACCCGTCCCATCGCAGACCACGATCCAAACCCGGCTTTGCGAAAAGAGCCGATACCCGGGGCAAATGACGGCGCCTCCGGTGTGGCAGTGCTGCTGGAGATAGCCCGGGTCATCTCGCAGCGCAGCCCGGCCTGGGGAGTGGACATCGTGTTTTTCGACGGGGAGGATTCAGGACGGGAGGAGGATCTGGTGGGGTTCTGTCTGGGCTCCATTTACTTTGCGGCGCACCTGGGGAACTACCGGCCCAAATTCGCCATCGTGGTGGACATGATCGGGGACAGGGATTTGAGATTATACAAAGAAGGCTACTCCTACGGCGACGCACCGGAATACGTCGAGCTGATCTGGTCTGAGGCCAAAGCCCTGGGCCTTTCGTGTTTCGTTGACTCGGTGGGATATTTCGTATATGACGATCACGTTCCTCTGCAGGATGCGGGAATTCCAGCGGTCGACCTGATCGACCTGGATTATCCGTACTGGCATACCATGGAGGATACGCCGGACAAGTGCAGCCCGGAAAGCCTGCAGAAGATCGGGGACGTGCTGGTGGCCGTCCTCTACCACGGCGGTTGAACCGGGCGGAATCCGTTTCCCAAAGGGAAACTCCCCCTTCTTCCGGGCAAGACGCCGTCGAGAATCCGAATCGGCGGCCGCTCAACCAGCCGAGATGCGATATCTGGTCTGGAACGTCCGTTGTGGATTGAAGTCGGGAGCGGAAACGAAATGCAGTTTTTCACTTTCACCTCCCAGGAAACCAAAGCTCTTATTTTTCTGCTGGCGGCCTTGATCGTGGGCAGCGGGATAACCTTGTACAAAAGAAACCATCCCCGGTTTGCTCCGGAGCTGGTGCTCCAAAAGACGGATCTCACGGCCGAGCAGGCTACCGGCGACTTTTCGGACCAGGCCCAAAGCGAAAGACTCCTGATCGACATAAACCGAGCCACTGCCGAGGAGATCGAGCTTTTGCCGGGTCTGGGCCCGGCCCTGAGTCGACGGGTCGTCGAGTATAGAAAAATCAACGGGCCTTTCGCCAGGATCGAAGACCTCGTCCGGGTCCAGGGCATCGGGCCCATAACTCTCCAGCGGATTAAGGATCAAATATCCGCAGGCTCAGATACCGGCGAGGTCAAAAGATGAGGATTATCTCCGGGCAGCAAAAGGGCCGACGCATCAGCGCGGGCAAAAGTGCCAGGATAAGACCCACCTCCGACAGGGTCCGCGAGTCCATCTTCAACGTGCTGCGTGAGGAGGTGGAAGGCAAGAGGATCTTGGATCTGTTTGCCGGCGCCGGGGGCTTGGGTTTGGAGGCCTTATCGCGAGGTGCCGCATGGGTCACCTTCGTGGACTCCTCGCCTCGGAGCATAAACCTGCTGAGGAGCAATCTGAAGAAACTGAGTCTGAATGACCGTTCGACGGTGATCAAACTCGACGGGATGAAAGCACTCAAGCGGCTGGAGGAGACCTTCGATCTGATCTTCGCAGATCCACCGTACGACAGGGGATTCGTTCAACAGATAGTCGATTCCGTCGTCCTGTCCGAGATTCTTCAGGAGGGGGGGATTCTGGTTTTGGAGCATCACAAGAAGGAGACCTTCGGCTGCTCCCAAGAGTTGTCCATTCTCAAACAGAGGAGATTCGGAGATACGGTCGTATCTTTCCTGATGAAAAGAAAACCACGATAGACGTGACGCATCCGGTTGGCCCTCACCATTGCGAGGAGAGTCTATGAAAATCGCCATATATCCGGGGAGTTTCGATCCGGTAACCAACGGCCACCTGGACTTGATCCACCGGGGGCTGTGTCTGTTCGACCGGCTGGTGATAGCCGTCGCCGACAACCCCGACAAACGGCCCCTCTTCACCGGTGAGCAGCGGTTGGAGATGGTTCGTTCGACGGTGCAGGATCTGAAGGAAGTGGAGATTATCCTCTTCTCGGGCCTGTTGGCCGATCTGGTGAACGAACGCCGGGCCTGCGCCATCATCCGGGGGGTCAGGGCGGTGTCGGACTTCGAGTTCGAATTTCAAATGGCCCTGATGAACAGGAAGCTGGCCCCTCAGACCGAAACGGTATTTCTCATGCCCTCGGAGAAGTATACCTACTTAAGCTCCAATCTGATCAAGGACATCGCCCGCTTCAACGGGGACATCCGGTCCTTCGTTCCGGAGATGGTGAGAAAGGAGTTGCAGAAGAAGTTTGGATTCCTGTAGGGAAACCCTAAGGCTGAGCGGCATGCGGGGAGTTGATTCTCCGACAGATCCCAAAGCCGGCGTTTAAGCCGAGCCAGCGAGTTCCCGGCGCAAGGCCTCCTCCGCCCTCAGGGCGTCCTTCTCTCGCACCACGCAGGAAACGGCGTTGGTGGAACTGCATACCGCTTCCACGTTGATGTCGGCCTTGGAAAGGGCGGAGAATATCCTGGCTCCCACGCCCGGCGTGTTGGAGATCCCCGAGAGGGTGACGGAGATGATGGCCACATCGTGATCCACCAGCAGGTCTTTGGCCTCTATTTCTTCCTTTATCTTGTTGAGCTTAAGGATGGCGGGGTTTAAGTGATCCTTACCCACCACCAGGGTTATGTCCTGGCCCTCTTCTATCCCGCTGGTTGAGGAAACCAACTCCACGTTGATATCGTAGGACCACAAAGCTCCGAAGACCCGCGCACCTACGCCGGGACGGTCGGGCGCAGACTTCAGCGTGATCTTGGCCACATCCGTCCTACTGGCCACACCGAATTCTACCATAAAGAGATCTCCTTCTGATGGAACCGCTGTGTGCTTGATTCCGTCTCTATTCACCAAGTAAACTGATTTTTGCAGAAAGTCAAACCCTTTTTCGCCGGAAGTTGTGCCCGGTTATCGGCATTCCGAACCGCCATGCCTGCGCATCCGGCCTTAACCTGCGAGCTGTCTGACAAGGGATGCTTGCGGACAGCAGGTGAGTCGAATCCCACGAGCGTTTCGGCTTGGCGTACTCCGACCGGTCGGCCTCTTCGGAGGTTCCATGGTTTTCCGGGAGGGAAAAAATCTCCTTTGCCGCCTCCATCTATGCTCTGTCGACCTCCCGGTGCCCCAGCCGCTATCGCGGACCTTTTACCAGATAGAGCATCTCCTGGACCGCCTTCTCGAAGCCCACCAGAACCGCCCGGGCGACAATGGCATGTCCGATGGAGAACTCGTGCACGTGTTTGACCTGCACCAGATTGGAGATGTTCCTGTAGTTCAAACCGTGCCCCATGTTCACGCCCAGGTTCAGCCTATGGGCCAAAGTGGCCATGCCCTCCAGCCTTTCCAATTGTGCGATCTGGTCCCCCAATTTTCTTGCCAGGGAGTAAGTATCGGTGTTTAGCTCCACGTAATCCGCGCGAAACCTGGCCGCCGCCTTTATGCTCTCCTCGTCCGGATTAACGAACAGACTGACCAGTCGGCCGTCCAGTTGCAGTTTGGAGACCGCCTGACCGATCGGCTCGAAATGCGACTCCACGTCCAAACCACCCTCGGTGGTCAGCTCGCCTTCCTTCTCCGGCACCAGAGTCACTATATCCGGCTTCACCTTCAGCGCTATCTCCAGCATCTCGTCGGTGGCGGCCATCTCCAGATTCAAGGAGGTTTTGACCACCTGCCTGAGAATCTTAAGATCCCGATTCTGTATGTGCCTTCGGTCTCCCCGAAGGTGAATGGTGACTCCGTCCGCCCCGGCCATCTCGGCCGCTAAGGCCGCCGCCACCGGATCCGGCTCGTCTGCCTCTCTGGCTTGTCTGATTGTGGCCACGTGGTCTACGTTTATGCTCAGCTTGGCCATGCTACTCCTCCCTCGGATGGCATCAATGGTTTGGGTTCAGCTCGATCTGTCGATCCACCGGACGATTCTCCAGAGCTTGTCCTTGTCCGATTGTTTGAAATAAAACTCGGCGAATCCGGTGGCCTCCATGCGCAGATAGTCGTAATCGCCGTCCGTGTCCTGAAGCGAAAGATGAAAGATCACCTTTCTTGCTTTCCAGGTTTCCTCCCCGGTGCTGTCCGGTGCGGATTTCACTATCCAAGTCTCCAGCCTGATCTCGTCGAACGCTCTGAACAAGGCCCGGGTGACGTAGAGGTCCCCTCCTCTGCCGTCCCTGGGGATCTCCATCATCACCTCGGTTCCTACCAGCTTATCCAAATCCCGATATATGAAGGCAAAACCCTCATCCAGCAGGTTCTCGTAAACCAGGCTGTCCCGGTGCTCGTAAGCATATTTGAAGTTGTGCAGCACGCTGTCCGGATCGGTCTGCGCGGCTATCGGCTTTACGGTGCTCGGCCCTATGACCGACGGGGAAAAGGGATTGAAACAGCCCACCAGACATATCACCGACAGGACTGTCAATGTCGGTATACAGGCTCTCCGCAACATACTCATTCCCACAAAATTGTAACAATCATCTGAACTGGGACTTGAAGTCACCCCAGTCGTAATCTCCTGGTTCCTTCGGCACGTCTCTCCAGAAGTAAATGCACCACCAGTTCAAGGACGTTTGTCGCATCTGAAAGGTGGCCGTCCCTTCGGCAGTATCGGTGCTCCAGGGATCGGCCTTCAAGTCGAATATCACCAGCTCATAGTCTCTTGACAGCTCCGCAGTACTGTCGGTGACGTCGTCCGGCGCGGAAGGATCGGCGTAGAATCTAAGCTCCAGGCTGACCGAATCCGACCTGGTTTGAAGCAGGTTAAAGATTTGGCTGGCCACCCGGAGTTCCACCCTTCTGTCCCAATCGGCGAAGAGCTCCGCCCGGTTGTCCTGAACGGCCTGGGCCGAATCCTCGGGCGCCGAGAATCGAAACGAATCGCACAGGCAACGGTCGAAGTTGGCCACCACCATTTCGTTATATGCATAGAACAGATTATCCACCACGTCCTCGGGCTCCGACGGCGTCTTCCAGGTGCCGCCTGTTTCCCTCACCGGTGGGGGAGATTCTCTGGTGCGAAACGGGTTCTTGCAGCCCAGCAGACAGAAGATCAGGGCCAGGCTGGTCAGGATGAAAAGCACTCGGGTTTGCTTGGCCAAAAGGATCACCGGACTGCCACCCTTGCGACTCCGAACAAATCGACACATATCATCCTCGTACCAACTCTCCTCTCGTATTTGCGGTCAGAACACCCAGGCCAAAGACGCCGTCACATAGTTGGATATCTCCTGCGCGCTCATGGTGTCGTCCTGCATCCTGTGGGCCGCCGAAAGGTATATGTAATGATCCCGATCCACCAGATATTTCAGGGTCAGGGAGATAAGTTTTCTGAAGAACCTGTTCCCCAGGACCCTCTTCTCTTTGATCGTGGCCTGGTCGGGTCCGCCTTCCTCCAGGGCCTCGTGATTCCAGGACTTCCTCTGCTCATACGTGTAATTCGGGGAAAAGGACAGTCTCCCGCTGGGCCTGTATTCGACCGATAGACTTATGGTATTGGTCCGGCGATCCTGGCCTATTTTCTGCACCCATTGGTCCTTCCAGATGAGCGGGCCTTCGTCCTCGTACCTGTAAGTGTAGCCCGCAAAGAAGGTCATTCTCTCGCCGGCTCGATACGCCACGTCGGAAGAGGAGCTGGCCCGTCGGAGAAGAGCGTTTGGCCCGCTCTCGCTGGCCTTCTGATAATCATAATACCGGTAGTTGGCCTTTATGCTGTAACTCTGCGTCAAGGTCAGCCGGCGGTGAAGAATCCAGGTGAAGGAAGGGGAGAGATAGTAGGTCAGGTCATGACTGTTGTCGTACGAGTGCAGCTCCGACATGTAAGTCAGCTGGAACTGGTTGAATCCGCCTTCCAATCTCATGCTTAGATAGGGACTCAGGATACGCACGTACTGCCCCCAAAAGAGCATCGTCAGCTTGTCGCGATCGTTAAACTCTCCGGAGGCGGGCGCGAAAAACGAGGTGACCCCCACGGAAGCCGTCAGATAGACTGAGTCCGACGGCGTGACGCCTGCAGATAGCCTGCCTCCCAGATCGCCTGCCTCCATTCTCTCGTCGCTCTCGTCGCCCAGATAATCCCATTCCGAAATCATGTACTTGTAAAAACTTTCCACCACAATCCTATTCCACAGACTTTTTTCCAGTCGCAGCTCGGCCACCAGCGAGCTCGAAAGAAAGTGGTAGTAAAGGGAATCGGGGTCCGACCAGTACCTTCTGTCTTTCTCGTAAAGATAGCTCGCGTCCGCTTCCAGTTTCATCTCCGGGCCGAATCTCCGCGATCCGGACACCCTGAGGTCCCGAAGGCTCCTTCTCTGAACGTTGCCCTCGAAGAATCGTTTTTTCTCCCAAGCCTCCTGGTAGGCGATCCGAATGCTGTCCTGAGTGCCGTCCGCTGCTGAAACGCCCAGCGGACGGGAGAAGGAGAGGTCCAGGTCTCTCTTCTGAATGGGTATTTTCTTCAGTTGCAGGAAGGATTGAGAGACAGACACTTCGGTTCTGGCCCGGCCCAGAATCCGGCGCGAAAACGATACGCTTTGACTTAGGCTGATGCCCCGATCCGATCTATCCGGCTGGGGCCATGCATCGTTGATGTTTTCTATAAACTCCGCGCCCAACGATTGCACCAGGCTGAGGCCGGCGAAGCGCAGCTCCGAGCTGATGCCGGCATTGGAGGTGGTGGATCTGATTCTCTCGGCAGAGTACCGGTCCTGCAGGAAGAAGGCCCTCAGGTTCAGCCCGGAACTAAGATCACGTCCCAGGCTCAAGTCCAGCCTGCCGTCTTCCTGCCACCAGTCCGGACCATCCGGCCTTTTCGTCAGGATGGAGTTAACGGAACTTAAGAAGTTCCAGGAAAAATCCGACGTGGTATCCCGGGCGTGGTCAAAAACAAAGCCCCAGCTGTACGTCCGGTGATCCTGCGAGAAATCGCTTCTCACCCCGTAGGTCCAGCCGGGCTGGGAATTGACGAGGATGAGAAGGATGGCCCCCATCAGAATACAGAAACCACTCTTCACGTCTGCCGCCGGAAGAAGTTCACTTCTCCTGCTCGCCCAGGGCCGAGGCCAGATCTGCGTATTGGCTGAGGGTGAGCGTCTCGGCCCTGCGGAGCGGATCTATTCCCACGCTGTGTAAGATAGGCTCCAGTTCCGGTTTTGGCAAATGCAAATTGGCTGCCAGGGAATTGAGCAGCGTTTTTCTGCGGTGTCCAAACGCCGCCCGAACTATTCGGAAGAAGGCATTCTCGTCGGGAAGGGGGATTCTCGGTTGGGAGAGGAAAGCCAGCTTGATCACTGAGGATCGCACCCGGGGAGGAGGGGAGAAAGAATTGGGTTCAAGATGAAAGAGGATTTCCACCTGAGAGTGAATCTGAATCGCAATGGACAGGGGCGACCAATCCTTGCTTCCCGGCTTGGCGCAGATTCTCAGCGCCACCTCCTTCTGCACCATGAGCACGCACAGGTCTATGGACTTCCTCTGTTCCAGTAGAAGATCGAGCACTGGAGAGGTGATCTTATAGGGGAGGTTTCCCACAACTTTGCACTTAACCGGTGGAGCGAAAAGACTAGTGAAGTCCGCTTTAAGAATATCTCCGTGTACTATCCTGAGATTCTCCCTGCCTCGAAACTTGCGTTCCAGATAGTTGCACAACCTTCCGTCGATCTCAACGGCCACCACTTCCTTCGCCTGGTTCAGAAGATGCCCGGTCAAGGCGCCTTTGCCCGCCCCTATCTCCAACACCACATCTTCCCGGCCGAGATCGAGGCTTTCCACGATTCCCCTGGCCGCATCATCATCCACCAGGAAGTTCTGGCTGAGGCTCTTTTTGGGTCTCACCTTCCAAGTCCGCAGTTTGAAGAGGGTGTTCTCCGTTGACTGGGAAGCAGAGGTTGATCGAGTTTCTCGGCCCTTTCACCCGACGCTGTCGTAATGTCTGACCCTAAGCTCGGCCCCCAGTTCTTTTGCAATCTTCTCACACTTCTTCAAATCCACTTCCGGCATGTCCAGCACCGTCAGGATGGTGCGCGGCAGAAGCTTCTTGCACTCCCTGGCAAAGGAAATGACCTGGTGGAAAGTATCGCGGGCAAAGCGCGGTCGGCAAAACCGGTCGTACTTCTCGCTGTCGTCCACGTTCAGACTTATGGATACAATGTCTATCAGTCCGACCAGCTCAGGGACTATGTCCCTCTTGTGGATCAAATTCCCTTGACCGTTTGTATTGAGCCTTACCGTTGCGCCCTTTTCCTTGAGATAGCGCGCCACGGATTTCAATAGATCCAGGCGCATGGTCGGCTCGCCATAGCCGCAGAAGACCACTTCCCGAAAACCTCTCACATCCGCCAGTGAATCGATAACCTCTTGGTAAGAAGGTTCGTGATCCAGGCGCAGGTTGTGGCCCTTGACGAAATCCGTGTGATTGCGAACGCAGAAACTGCAAGCATTGGAACAGAGGTTGGTGATGTTCAGGTAAAGGGAATCCCGGATGCCGTAAGCTATCCGGGGACCGGTTCCCCGGCCTAATCTGAAAAGGCGACGGGCATTGACCGACGTGATCCGATCCAAGTCTTCGAAAGTGAGCGGAGAGAGAAGCTCGGAAAGCTTCTTGAGCACAAACTTGACATAAACCGGCTGATTTCTCTCGCGACGATGCGGGACTGGGGCCAAATAGGGGCAATCCGTCTCCACCACGATCGACTCCAGAGGCAGCTCCTTTACCATCGGCGCCACACGCGAATCAGGATAAGTCAGAGTGCCGTTAAGCCCCAGAAGAAACCCCATCTTCAACGCCTCTCGGGCCTGTTCTGCGCTCCCGGAGAACGAATGAAGCACCCCTCCTCCCGCTGAGGCGGCACCGGCTCGCTTCAGAATGCCCAGGGCCTCGTCCCAGGCATCTCGTACGTGCACTACCAGGGGAAGCTTGAGCTCCCGGGCCAGGGCTATCTGCTTTTCGAAAGCCCGGACCTGATTCTGCCGGGGTGAGAGATTCCTGTAGAAATCCAAGCCGATTTCGCCGATGGCCACCACCTTATCCTGCGCGGCCAGCTCCCCGATCTGTCGGAGAGAATGGTCCGTCAAGTCCTTGGCATCGTGGGGATGGAATCCCACGGCGGCATAAATCTCCGCATGCTCCTGCGCCAGCGCAACGGAATCCCGGCTGGACTCCAGATCGCACCCCACGTTCACGATCTGCTCCACCCCGCTGGAAAGAGCGTAATCTATAACCTGCGTCCTGTCCTTGTCGAATTGTCTGAAATCCAGGTGGGCGTGTGTATCTATCACGTTGACTTCATAAAAGGGAAGGGGTTGTGCCTCTTGTATGAGTAAGATACTGGTTTTGCTCGGCCTGTGAACAGCGACGCGCAAGTCCGAATCTACAGCCCCGGGACCAGGCTATCGTCTGACACTTAGCCTCCTCTCGAGATCGAGAAGCTAACTCACGGGTGAACCGCCTTTGACCTCTTTGTCCGCGCAGACTAAGCTCAGAAGCTTTCCGTCCTTTCCGGCCAGAAGCATGCCCTTGGATTCGACCCCTCTGATCTTCGCCGGCTTCAGATTGGCCACCACCACGATTCTCTTTCCGATCATCTCCTCAGGAGAGTACTGCTCGGCGATTCCGGCCACGATCTGCCTGGTTTCGGACCCTAAGTCGATCTTCAGCTTAAGGAGCTTGTCCGCATCCTGGACCCGTTCGGCCTCCAGCACCACCGCCACCCGCAGATCGACCTTGGAGAACTCTTCGAAGGAAATCTCCGGAAGACTCTTCTCTTGGTTCACGATCACCTCGGGCTTTTCGGTTTTGGTCTTCTTCTCAAGTCTGGGGAACAGGGCCTCCGGCGTTCCGATTCTTCTTCCCGGCTCCAGCACTCCCCAACCCTCAGCGTCCTTGAGACTCGGCTCCCACTTCCCGCCGGAAAGGCCCAGAAGTTCTCCGATCTTTTGGCACTTTTGCGGGAGCACGGGATAAAAGAGAATCCCAATGATCCTCAACGTTTCGCAACTGGTGTAAAGAACCGTTGCCAGCCTGTCCTCTTTTCCCTGCTTGGCCAGGGCCCAGGGAGCTTGGTTCTCCACATAGCGGTTGGCGCTCCTGACCAGAGCCATGACTTGGTCGATGGCCTGATTCAGATTTATCTTTTCCACGTTCTGCCAGACTGCTTCTGCACATCTGGTAGCCTCTTTCCTGATCTCCTCATCGGCAGGCTGGTACTGGGAGGGACGAGGAATCTGACCTTGGCAGTAACTTTTCACCATCTTGGCGACCCTGCTCACCAGATTGCCCAGATCGTTGGCCAGATCGGCATTGTACTTTTCCACAAACCTCTCGGCTTGGATGTCCCCGTCCTGTCCGAAGGGGAATTGGGTCAAAAGCAGATATCGGGTGGCGTCGGACCCGTATTGCCCGACCAGATATTCCGGATCGACCACGTTTCCCAGGGTCTTGCTCATCTTCTGCCCGTGCACGGTGAAGTACCCGTGAAGAAAGATTTCGTCTGGAGGCTCCTGGCCCAAAGCCAGAAGCATGGCCGGCCAGAAAATGCAGTGGAACTTCAGAATGTCCTTACCGATCAGGTGGGTCACCCTGCCATCACGCCACCATCTCTCGAACTGCTCCGGATCGTCGCCGTAGCCCACCGCGGAGATGTAATTGGGAAGGGCATCCACCCATACGTAAGCGTTCTGCTTAGGATCGAAGGGAAGCGGAATGCCCCAGGTCACCTTCTCACGCGAGATGGAGAAATCGTCCAGCCCCTGCTTGAGAAGTCCCAGAGTTTCTTTCCTCCTCTCCTCGGGCGAGATCTTCAGCCGATCGCTGCGAATGAGCTCTTCTACTTTCTCGAGGTAGGAGGAGAGCCGGAAAAAGTAGTTCTTTTCCGTGACCACCTTCGGCGGCTGAAGATGGTCCGGACACAGGCCGTTCACCAGTTCCTTTTCGGTGATGAACTTCTCGCACCCCACACAGTACAGACCGGAGTACTCTCCGGGATAGATGACCTTTTCCCCCTCCTCGGTTGTGGCCCGGTCAAGAACAGTGAGCAGCTTCTCCACTGCCTTGCGGTGCCGGGGATCCGTGGTGCGCACGAAGTAGTCGTAGGATATGTCCAGGCTTTTCCAAGCCTTCTTGAAGTACGCCACGTTCTGGTCACACAGCTCCTGAGGCGTCTTGCCCAGCTTTCTGGCTGTCTCCTCCACCTTCGAGCCATGCTCGTCCGTGCCGGTAAGGAAAAAAGTCTCCTCTCCTTTCGCCCGGTGAAAACGCGCCAGAATGTCGGCGGCAATAGTCGCGTATGCCTGGCCGATATGGGGCTTGTCGTTAACGTAGTAAATGGGAGTGGTAATCATGAATCTCTGGGGCAACGGTTCCTCCTAATATCGAAAAGTCAGGCCGGCTTTTCTCCTGCCGGGGATCAACCCGTCAGAGCATATAAGCGGCGATTCAGCAATCACATACCACAGCACTCTAAAGTAATAGTTAACGTCGTGAATCCCCATGCGGGCGGGTAGACTTCTGAGGGATCATAGTCGGCCCGTTCTTGTGCACTGATAACTTGTTCTACGTCAGACGATTAGAAGTCGACATGTAATCAGAAGGTCGATATTCCGATGGGAGGTCGACGCACAAGCATCAGGAAGTCGGCTTGCGGTCAGTTCCCTGCTTTGGTGGCCGCTTGGCCTGTTCCCTTTTCCTCTTTCTCAACTGGGTGAGGGTGATTTTCTCTTCGTCTCCGCCTTCGTACTTCACCACCAGGTACTCTTTGAAGATATTGACCTTCTCCACCGTGCCTTCGCCCTTGTCCGTTGTTATCTTGTCCCCCGGCTTGGGGAACAGAGGCAGGCTTTTCTCGTACAGTTCCTTTTCGTATCGCAGGCAGCAGAGCAGCCGACCGCAGTTTCCCGATATCTTGGCCGGATTCAAGGACAGATTCTGCTCGCGGGCCAGTTGAGTGGATATTGGCTCGAATTCCCTGATGAAACTGGCGCAGCAAAGAGGCAGGCCGCATACCCCGAATCCGCCGATCCGTCTGGCCTCGTCTCTCACTCCGATCTGCCTCAACTCGATCCTGGTTCGGTAAGTGGAGGCCAACTCCTTCACCAACTCGCGGAAATCCACGCGCTTCTCTGCGGTGAAGAAGAAAGTTATCTTGTTGTTATCGAACTGAAGCTCGGCGTCCAGAAGCTTCATCTGCAGGTTTCTGTCGGAGGCCATTCTGGCGCATTCTTTGAGGCACTCCTTCTCCTTCTCCCGGTTGGCGGCCAGTCTGTCGGTGTCCTCCGGGGAGGCCAGCCGGAGTATCTTGCGCGGTCTTTTCTCCAGGTTCACCATGCCCGCGGAAACCCTCTTGGTCACCCTGCCCATGTCCTCTCCCCTCTCCGCCTGAACTATGACGTACTCGTTGGGCTTGATGCTCAGGCATTGGGGGTTGGCGAAATATTCCTTGCGGGCCCCCTTGAACTCCACCAAGTACATGTCAGAGTCAACCTGCCCGCCCGTGTCGCATCCCTGGACGGTTTGCTTCTGCGTTATGGAGTTCTGCTGATTCGCTATATCGGATCTTCCGTCTCCTTGACCAGTTCCTTGATTTTCAGACATAAACTCACCAGTCCCAGCTTCTGACTTGCGTTTCTCGCCTGGCAGTCGAATCTGATCTGATCGACAGTCTGGAAGGCGTGCTCGATGGTATTTTGACGGGCAAATCTCCGCGATAGTTTGAGCAGATCCCCCTGCAGGTCGGAGTTAAAGAGCCGCGCTTGTCCCTCCCGCTCCATATACATGTCTCTGAAAGCCGATGCCAAGAACTCAAACATCTCCAGGATGGAATTGCGATCCCACGTTCCCAGCAGTTCGTCCACGGTCTGCAGGATAGAAGTCGTCTTCCCCTCCACGGCGGCGGACAGGAGCCTCAAGCCGTCCCGGCGCAGACTCTCCTTTTCGCCATGCAGCAGCTCCAGCGCCCTCCCGTAACTGCCGCTACAGGCATGGGCCAGGTAGACAGCCTTTTCCGGCTGCAACTGATAATCGGCCACCAGCTTGTTGTGGATAGACTCCGTCGGTATCCTGCCGAACCTTATCTGCTGGCAGCGCGAGACGATGGTGGGCAGTAGCTTGTTGAAATCGTTGCTGGTGAGAATCAGATTCGAATCGGCCGGCGGCTCCTCCAGGGTCTTCAGAAGCGAGTTGGCGGAAGAGTTATTCATCTTCTCCGCTTCGGCGATGATCACCACTTTTCGCCTGGCCTCGAAAGGCTTCAGCAGGACGTCTCTCTGCAGGCTGCGAATATGTTCCACGGGAATGTTGACCGCGCGGTCGAACCCGGCTAGGGTGTACGGCTCCCGGATCTTGGTCAGCTTATATTCCTCGATTTCTTTCTCATCTTTATCTTTGGACTTGGCCGACGGCACCGGAAAAATCACCTTCACGTCCGGATGCGCCAGCCTGTCGATCCTGCGGCAGGAGGAACACTGGTCGCATGCATCCGCCGGATTGGCTTCACAGTTGACGGCTTTGGCCAGCTCCAACGCCATGGCCCATTTGCCCGTTCCCTCTTCGCCGTAAAAAAGATAAGAGGATGCCAGGAGATTCTTCTTGAGCGCTCCGGTGAGTATCCTTTTGGGGACCTTCTGGTCCAGGATTCTGTGGAAGGACATTATCTAAGCCACTCCAAGGGGTCCAGGCACCGCCTGCCCTTTCTGATTTCGAAATAGAGAGCGGGAGTACCATTGGATCCATCCCCCTCCACTCGGCCCACGTTCTGGAGCCGCCGCACGGTCTCTCCCGCAGAAACCGAAACCTCCGAAAGCCGGGCGTAGAGGGTGAAGTAATCCCCGCCGTGGGCAACCAGCAGGAGGTTCCCATATCCCCTCAGTCGGGAGAGATACGCCACCGTCCCGTCCGCCACGGCCAGCACCTGTGCATCTCCTTCTGTGGTTATCTCGATTCCCGAATTCTGGGTGGTGGTGTGAAAGGTGCGATCCGTCTGGAGGCCGAACGTCGAAACCACGCTTCCCTGAACCGGCCAGGGAAGCCTGCCCCTCTGGAGCTCGAATTTGCCTTCGTCTCCCGGATCGATCCCGGCCGCGTCTCCGGCCCGTTGGTCGTCCCAGCCCGGGATCAGTCCCAAACCGAAGGCCTCCTCCTCCAGATCCCGAATTGCCTCCTGACAGAGTCCTCTCTCCGATTCGATCTTTCTCAAGAGCCTCTCTTTCTCCTGCAGTTGCCTGAGGCGGTACAGGCGTTCCTCGTCTATTCTTTCATGCTGGCGGGACAACCGCGGTCTCTGTGCGTTCAGATGCTCGCTTCCCTGGGTCAGATTCGAACGTTGCGCGCAGGCAGCCGAGAGGAACTCTCCGTCTGTCCTCAGGATTCTCTCAGTAAACCGGATTATCCTCCCTAAATCCACGGGTGAGAAGGCAGCCAGCGCGGCCGCCTTGTCGGCCGTCCGGCCATGCTCGTATATCTCCCTCAGCCTGACATCGGCACCTCTCCGGTAGTCGCAGACCGTCGAGTCTATCGTTCTCAGATTCCTCCGCTTGTCCTCCAATTCCTTTGCTACGCTCTTCTGTCGCTGCATCAGCCTTCCAATCAGCCACCCGCTCAAGTCCAAACTCTCCTCCAGATCCAACACCTCCTCGAAAGTACGCTTCTCTTCCAGGTCCAGCCTTTCCAGCGACTCGCGTTTCTGTCTCAGCTCTCTTTCGATACGGATCAGCCTAAACGTCTCGGAACCCGGCTGGGCAGGTTCAACCACAGTCTCGGCCTTTGCGACAAATATACAAAACCAGATTGAAAACGCCAGAAGAAACAGACACAGCCAACGCTTCGCACTTTGCATGGTGATATTTGGTTCTCTTTGTTTATCGGAGGAACTTTTTTTCTGAGAGTCTTTCACATTTCCGGCTGCGGATTTCGGCTGCTTTGGGCAATGGCTCCCAGCGCCCCCAGGATCGCTCCGGCGGCAATCATACAAGGAATGGTGGGGCCGGGCAGAAATTCATGGGCTGAGAGGGCGCTGGCCAGCAGCCAGTGCAGGACCCGCAAGCCGGCCAATCCCATCAAGGCGCCCGCTCCTCCTAGGACCAATCCCAGAATCAAAAGGAGAATCGCAGCGTCGCCTCGGCTGGCTCCTAACAAACTCATGACCTGAACGATATTTTTTTGAGATCGCGCCGCCCATCTGGTGAAGCCGATCACCATGGCCGCCAAGGCCAGAGTCACCATCATCCCCAAAACGGTGATCCCCAGGGAGAATGTCCGGGTATCCTGCTCCGCTTGCTTCAGCCATTTCCCTCCATACTCCACATCCTCCACTCCTTCCCAGGCCCTGAGCCGAACGGCCAGCCCGCTGACCTCCTGGTAGCTACGATGTCCCCTCTTCAGGTGAAGCAGAAAGGAGGAAGGCAATGCCTTCGCATTCAGCCCTGCCAGTGCCTCCGGACCCAGAAGATGTTCCATCTGCAAGAAGGCGTTCCGCCATGACCGGTATTCCACCTGCTCCACTTGAGGAAGGCCTAGGAGGCTTTTCTGCAAGAAGTAAAGCTGCAGGGAAGTTATATCGCCGTTCAGATATACCTCCATTTGCACCTCATCCTTGATTTGGTTTTCTGCGTTCCTGAGGTTCAGAAACAGAAGGAGAAACGAGCCCAGGGCCAGCCAACCCAGAGCCATGCAGATGATCATCATCAGGTTCCGGCGTCCGCCGGCCAAGATTCTGCTGAATGCCAGTCTGGCTGAATAGGAGATTCTCATATTGTAACTATCCTTTTTCTTGCCCCTTTCCACTATTCCTGGCTGGCCGTGGTACGTCGCATCCGGGAATCGAAAAGCAAGCCGGATCACATGACGCCGGGTCTTTCGATTCTGATCACCCTGTTCGGATTCAAGCCGCCCGGAACCGACTCCCTACAGGTCATGAGCATCGTGGTGCCGCAGATGTTCACTTTCTTTAGCAGATCCATGATCTCCTGTGCGTCGCTTTCATCCAAGCCCGAGGTAGGCTCATCTGCCAGCAGTAGAACCGGATTCTTGACCAAGGCCCGCGCAACGGCAACCTTCTGCTGCTCTCCGGAGGATAGGTGTGAGGCCAAGGCCCTACTCTTGGCTAACAACCCCACCTGCTCCAATACCTCAGGCATCCTTCGTTTGATCCGGCCTTCCCTTTCTCCTGAGACTCTCAGACCCAGGGCCACGTTGTCGAATACGCTCATGTCGTCCACCAATCGCGGATGGTCAGAGACCAGCCCCAGCTTGCGCCTCCAAAGGGCAATCCTCTTTGCCCCTTGGTCCCGGCTGCTCAGCCCGTCGAAAACGATCTCTCCCTGGGTGGGTTTCGCCTCGGCTGCTATCAGGCGCAGCAGAGTGGTTTTGCCCACCCGGCCGGGACCCATCAGGAAGGCCAGCTCCCCCTTCTGCAGCTCGAAGCTCACCTCCCTCAGGGCCAAAACACTTCCCTGGAAAACCTTGGTCACTTTCTCCAACTTCAGCAAGCTGCCTCCTGAGAGAATCTTGCGAGAGATTGATGTCCGGAAATGAAGCCTCGACCCTGAACTACGCCGGCGGCATCCCACAGTTGTTTGTATCGGCCGGTGGGCGAAAAAAGATAAGTGCGGCCTGCTGCCCGGATTTCACCGCCGGGATGTCTTCGCGTTCGCATGAGCCGACTGCTCTGCTTCGGAGTCAAGAGATTATCCGCCGGTCGACCAAGAATTCTATGAAGAACCCCCAAATGCAGTCGATAAGAAGATATGTCAGAGCAAGATGAAAGAACGGAAACCCCCTTCTTCACCAGAAAATCATCCAGATCGCAAAACCATGCGCGTCCCAAGAAGGCTACTTTTGTCCGCAGTGATTCTGCTTTGTCTTCCCCAGGTGATCCATGCCCAGGAGCGGAGAATCGTCATCGTCAAAAGCAGCAACTCCGCGGGGTTTCAGGCAGCCACGGAGGGAGTGAAGAAGGAGGTCCGCAAGGGTCAGTTCAATCCGGTCTTCGTAGAATATGATCTTTCCTTGGGCTCCCAGGACGAGAAGCAGGTTGTGCAGAAGGTGAGGGAACTGAAACCGGACTTGATCGTCACCATAGGCTCCAGGTCCACGGCCCTCTTGTCTCAGGGAATCACCGACATACCCATAGTTTTCTCCGAGGTCCTAAACCCCATCTCCAGCGGCTTTGCCCGGAGCATGGGGTCTTCCCGAAGGAACCTCACCGGGGCCTCCCTGGACATACCCATCCGCACCCAGTTGGACAAGTTCAGGCTGATTGTGCCCGGGATGCGCCGGCTGGGTGTGATTTACACGCGCGATTCGGAGCCCGTGGTCAAAGAAGCACAGAGAGTATGCCGGGAGATGGGACTCGAGCTGATGGCAACGGCCATCTCCTCGGAGAGGGAGATCCCCGAAGTCATCGAGAGTCTGGGAAAAAAGGTGGACGGTTTGTGGGCCGTGGCCGACACGTTGATTTTCACTCCCCAGTCCACCCAATACCTGCTTCTCTACAGCCTGCGAAACGGCATCCCCTTTGAGGGGCCGTTTACCTCGTTCGTCAAGGCGGGAGCGCTGTTCACCTTGGCCTGGGACGATAAAGACATCGGCAGACAGTCCGGAGAGCTGGCTTTGAGGGTCCTGGCCGGTGAGGATCCCCAGGATATACCCATAACCACGCCCCGGATGATATATCTGGTTCTGAACCTGAGAACGGCCGAGCAGATAAATCTGGACATTCCTCCTCATATAGTCAGCGTGGCCAAGGAGGTTTACCAATGACCTTGAGACTTCGCCACCTGCCCATGGGACTGAAAACCAAGTTCGTGCTGACCATCTCTTTTCTGATTTTGCTCACCTCTGTGATCTTAAGCGTCTTCTTGATCGAGAAACAGAGCCAGCTGATCCAGAGGGAGTTGGAGAAAAGGGGAGAGTCCATGGCCCGGAATCTGGCACATAACAGCGAGTACGGCGTGCTGGTGGAGAGCGAGCAACTGCTCTTCAATCTCATGGAAGGTCTGTTCTTGGAGGAAGAGGTGATGCAGGTCGCCATTCGGAACCGCAAAGGGGCTCTGCTGGCGGACTGGGGAAGGACGCAGGAGTATCGTCGCATCTACGGGGAGAGATTCGAGTCGCCTAAGGAAGGCACGAGCAGTCGAGCGGTTTCCAAACAATACTTTGTGGCCCACGGCATGGAGTTCTACAGCTTCAGCTGCCCCATCAAAACCACCCGTGTGGAGAGGTCCAAAGAAGAGGTGGGGATTCTGGAAGACAACAGAGACTTGACTGCCACAGAGGAGGTCATCGGCACGGCCAGCGTGGGATTGTCCCTGCAGAACATGCGCCGGGAAATAGCCGACATGACACAGATCGTGGTTCTGTTGACGGCCCTGGTCGTGGCCGTGGGGATTCTGCTCACCGTCTTTCTGGTCAACCTCTTCGTCCGGCCGGTCAGGAGACTGGTTCAGGCTACGGAGAGAGTGGCCAGCGGAGATTTGTCGCAGATGGTGAACGTCACCACCAAAGACGAGATCGGGACATTGGCCTCTTCGTTCAATCGGATGATCGCCTCCCTGCAGGAGTCCAGACAGAAAATCGAAGAGTACAACCGGACCCTGGAGAGAAAGGTCAAGGAGAGGACGGCCGAGCTGGAAAAGACCACCCGACTACTGCAGGTGGAATACAACCGGCTGGAGGCGATAATCAACTCTCCCAACCTGGGAATAGTGATAGAGGATAAGGACTGCCACATAAGGTTCATGAACAAGTTCTTGATCGAGACCTTCGGAAATCAGATCGGGGAGAAGTGTTACCGGAAGTTCAAAGATCGCGACCAGAAGTGTCCTGTCTGTCCCATCGACGAGATTCTGGTCAAGGGAAAGAAAACCTTCACGTACCTGGATCAGGACGCTTTCGGCCATCACTATGAGCTTTCCGCCAGCCTGTTTCAGGACGAGAAGGGAGAGCAGTACATCCTGGAAACCATGCGGGACGTCACGGCGCAGAAGAAGCTGGAGACCCAGGTGCAGGAATATACCCGTAACCTGGAGAAGACCAATCGCGAACTAGAGAACGCCTTGAAGTCCCTCAAGGAAACCCAGGTACAGTTGATTCAGGTGGAGAAGATGGCGGCCGTGGGACAGCTGGCTGCAGGCGTGGCGCATGAGCTGAACAACCCTCTGGGAGGAATCCTGGGCTATTCCCAGTTCGCCCTGGAGAAGATCAACCAGAAACCCTCCGGCCAATTCGGCCCCCAGGACACGGCCGATTTTCTGCAGTACCTGCAGGACATAGAACAGCAAACCAAGCGATGCAGATCCATCATCCAGAATCTGTTGAAGTTCAGTCGGTCCTCCCGCAAGGAGGAGTTCGAGTCGACAGACTTAAATCAGGTGGTGAACGAAACCCTCACCTTTACCCGGCATCAGGTTGAGAGGAGCAAGGTGCAGCTGTCCCTGAACCTACAGGAGAATCTTCCGCCGATCTCCGGACACGCCAGCCAGTTGCAGCAGGTATTTACCAATCTGATCTTAAATGCGGTCCAGGCCATGCCCCAGGGAGGAAGCTTGACCATAAGCACGGTCTTGCACCAGGACCAGGACAAAATCCACGTCAGCTTCGCGGATACCGGCCAGGGAATAGCCAGGGAGAACTTGGACAAGATATTCGAGCCTTTCTTTTCCACCAAGAGGGTGGGGGAAGGAACCGGCCTGGGACTTTCGGTGAGCTATGGACTGATAAGAAACCACGGAGGAGAAATCAAGGTGACCAGCGAGACACGCCGGGGAACTGTTTTCACGGTCGTTTTGCCGGTGAGTCGGGACCGGATCACGGCCCCGTCCGGTGGGGAGGCACACTTGGCCTCAGGTGGATATCCGGCTTAGATTCGGGCCTGGGGTTCGGGCCTGACTGCTGGTCAGGAGAAGCATATGAGAATCCTGGTGGTGGACGACGATCCCATCATTCGCAAGCTGCTGTCGGAGGTGCTGACCGACGACGGTCACCGGGTGACCCTGGCTCGGGACGGGATTGAGGCCATCAAAAACGTCGAGAATCAACCGTTCGAGTTGGTCTTCATGGACGTTCACATGCCCCGGATGAACGGGCTGGAGGCGCTGATCGCCATCCGCAGCCTGTGCCCGACTCTGACGGTGGCCATGATGGACAGTTTCCCGGACCAACTGGCGCAGCAGGCGCAGGGCAGAGGTGCGCTGACCTGTATGCACAAACCGTTCGACCTGAAGGAAGTCAGACAGATCATCGAGAAGATTCCGGTTTCGATTCCCAGGGAGCGTTGAGGTTCTATGTTATCCAAGAAGGAACCCATCAGAATCTTGGTAGTGGATGACGAGGAGATCATGCTGAAGCTGGCGTGTGACGCCTTGCGCAGCCAGGGGCATGATGTCACCGGCTCCTCCAGACCCGCCGAGGCGTTGGACAAGCTGAAGCATCAGAAGTTCGACTTCATCCTCACCGACATCAAGATGCCCGAGATGGACGGCATGGAACTCATACAATCCGCCCACAGGATCGATCCCTCCATGGGCGCCATCTTCATGACCGGATACGCCAGCCTGGACACGGCCAAGAGGGCCATTCAGGAAGGGGCTTACGACTATATCCTCAAGCCTTTCGATCTTCAGGAAATAAGAAGCGCCGTGACCCGGGCCATAAGGAAAAGGACCGAGAGCATGGCGGACGGAAGGAAAAAGGGACTTTCCCAGTTGTTCGACCTCAACCGGATACTGCACGCGGCCGGCGACAGCAAGAGCTTGCTGAAGCTCTCTCTCGAATTCGCCCTGATGCAGAGCCGAATGAAAGCCGGGCTTATTCTCTATTGGGGAGCCGCCAAAGGTAAACTCCAGGCCCTCCGAATCGCAGACCTGAAGCAAGGTGACTTTCTGGAGACCACTGTGGAAGTTCAGGAGACCCTGACCTCGGAATGGTCCAAGTTGAAGGACATCCTGCAGATCCAATCTTCTGAGGAGTACCCCTTATTTTCACAGCTCGAAGCTTTGCATGGGGATTCCCAGGTTATGGATGGTTTTCTGGGATGGGAGGCGGAGTCCATAATCATTCCATTACGCAAGGCCGGCTCCACCAGCGGCATGATCGTACTGAGAGGACTACCCGCCGAGCCGGGACTCTCCGAGGAGGATATCAAGCTTCTGGCCATCGTGGGAATTCAGTCGGCCATCTCCATGGAGAATCTGGACCTGCTGCTCAAGACGCAGAGATCCTACAAAGAGCTGCAGAGTCTGCAGGAGCAGGTAATCGGCCTGGAGAGGATGGCCACCCAGGGGAGAATCTCCGCCGAGATCGGACACGAGTTGAACAACTTTCTGACGGTGATCATGGGCAATTTCGAACTTCTCCGCATGAAGATCGATCAGGGTCAGGCGGGATCTGTGGATCAGCAGCTGGACGGCATATGGGCCAACCTGGAGAAGATAAAAACATTCGCCGAGGGACTTCTGGATTTCGCCAGCCTCAAGGCCGAGAAAGCCGAGTGCGACATAAACGACCTGATACAGAAGACCGTCGTCTTCATCAAGCCCCAGGGCATATTTCGCAACATCTCGTTTCACTTCCGGCTCGAACCGGAACTGCCCGTTCTTATGGCGGATGCCGGCCAGATACAACAGATCCTTTACAACCTGCTGAAAAACGCAGCCGATGCCATGGGGAAAAGAAAAGGGGAGGGCGGTACCATAAGCTTGGGCACGGCCCATCTGAGGGAGAAAAAGGTGATTGAGATCTGGGTGAGGGATACGGGAAAGGGCATGTCGGAAGAGCAACTTGGAAAGATATTCGACCGGGGCTTCACCACCAAGCAGTCGGGCCACGGCATGGGATTGTCCATAAGCCGGAGGCTGGTCCAGGCGCACGGAGGGGAGATCGATGTGGAAAGCCAGCCCGACCAGGGAACCTGTTTTAGGATAAGGCTTCCGATATGAGTCTGGACCCAGAGGAGAGAAGACCACACGGCCCGATGATGGTTTCCGGGCCTGAACACAGGCGCAACACCAGGCGGTGGTTTCACCTATGTCGGTATTTGTCACCTAAAGTACTAGGTGATAAGACCGATCAAATAAATGGCGTTCCCTCATATGAGCTAAAAGTCGGGCTCTCGAGGGTTTCGCCTCAGATCGATCAATTGCAGGGTTAGAGCATTCGAAGGTTCAAATGAGTACTTTCCTCAAAAAAGGAGGGCGGAAATTGAATACCAAAAGAGAACTTCTCCCGCCGACCGTGCGGTTGGTCAGGACGATTATCGTCACTTGGCTGTTGTTGATGACGGCCAGCCAGGTGGGGCGGGCGGGAACCGCCGGGAAGATCGCAGGAGTTATCAGAGACACAGAGAGCGGAACTCCCCTGCCCGGAGCTAGCGTAATCATAAAGGGGACCAGCATCGGAACCTCCACGGATGAGGACGGGGAGTATTTCATTCTCAACGTGCCGGTGGGAACCTACACCGTGGAGACCTCGTTGATAGGCTACCAGACCGTGATGCAGACCCAGGTGACCGTGCTTCTGGATCTGACCACACCACTGGATTTCCAACTGAGCTCTGCGCCAGTGGAACTGCGCAGGGGCGTAACCGTAGTAGCCAGCCGTCCTCTCATCCAAAAAGACCTGACCTCCTCCACCGACATGCTGATGAGAGATCAACTGGACAACCTTCCCAATGCTTCGGGAATTCAGCCCATCATCTCCAATATGGCCGGAACCGTGGTGGATAACCAGGGCGTGCTGCACGTGCGCGGCGGACGGGAGGCCACGGTGAGCTATTTCCTGGATGACATTTACATTCAGGATCCGATGGTGGGCTATCCGGGAACCCGAGTGTCTCCCGAGGCCTTGGAGGAACTGAATTTGACCAGCGGAGGATTCACTGCCGAGTATGGAGAGGCACTTTCCGGCGTGGTGAGTGCCATCACCAGGGAAGGCGGTCCGTCTTTCACCGGTAAGATCAAGGCCTACGACGGGCTGGCTCCCACCTATGACGTCCAGATCGGGCAGTATGGACACATCGAAAGGAACAACAATCATTCCGTGGTTTTCAATCTGGGCGGCCCCTTGACGTTCAGAAACAGCGACCAGGCCACCTTCTTCATCTCTGCGGAGAAAATCTGGAACGACGGCTATGTTCCTCACAACCGGAGGGAAATCACCACCGGTACCGGAAAGATAAGCCTGCGCCCCAGCAACAACCTGAAGCTGGTCCTCAGCGGCAACTATTACACCCGGGACATGTGGCGTTATGTCCATCGCGACGTAAACGGCATCTCCTATGATTTCAATCTGGACGGGCTGGGAAGAATCCGCGACAAGTCTTACAGCCTGGGCGCCAAAATGACTTATCCGTCCTCCAATAACACGTTCTATTCCATCAAGCTCAGCCACTTCTACACGGATATCAAGTCGGCCCCGCAACGTCTTTTTGACCTGTACTGGAACCAGTGGCCCGGCTACCAGGAGGATTCCGCCGGAGTCTACGTGGGCACCATCGACGACGACAACTACAATCCGGCGGAGGAGTATTTTTACACCGGCTTCACCGCCGCGCCGGATTTTTATCCCCGGTATCACTATCGCCGGACCAGGTACACCAGCGTGGGATTCGATCTGGTCAGCCAGGTGGACAAACACAACCAGATCAAGCTGGGGGGAGAGTACCGGGCCAACCAACTCAAGTGGGACGACAAGCAGTTCTTCAACGCCCGGCCCTACGGGGAAAAATACGAGGTGGACCCCGATTACGCCGCCTTCTACCTCCAGGACAAGCTGGAACTGAAGGAGATCATCGTCAACGCAGGAATCCGCGTGGACTATCTGGATGCGGACATCGACTACTGGAGTGATCCGGTTACCAAGGAGCGAAAGATACACACCGGGCCAAAAAGCCAGATCAGCCCTCGTCTGGGCATCTCTCACCCCATCTCCGATCGCACGGTGATCCATTTCAGTTACGGCTATTACTTTCAGGTGCCGGCCTACCAGTACATGTTCACCAACCTGCAGGCGGATCTCACTACCGGTTATCCGGTGGTGGGCAACCCGGATATGGAAGCCGAAAAGAGCATAGCCTACGAGTTGGGAGCCAACCACGCCCTCACCGACGATATCACCATGAAGCTGACCACCTACTACAAGGATCTCAACAATCTGGCTTCCACCCGCGAGGTGATCTATGCGGGAGGCGCATACACTCAATTCGTCAACGCCGACTACGGCACGGTCAAGGGTGTGGACCTGACGTTCACCAAGAGGCCCCACCATAGCAACCTCTCCGGCACGGTCAATTATTCCTACATGATTGCAAAAGGAAACGCCTCCAGTGCCTACGAGGGGTATTACGATTATTTCACTCAAGGAACCAGCGCGCCGGCATGGCCGGTGAGAGAGTATCCGCTGTCCTTCGACCAGCGGCACACTTTAAGTATCGACCTGGATTATCGGGTTCCTCGAGACTGGAAAGGGAACCTTTGGGGCGTATCGGTACCGGGAGCCTGGGGAGTGAACGTGCTGGCCAAGTACGGCAGCGGCATGCCCTATACCAAGACCGACGATCAGGGCAATCGTCTGGGCGCACTGAACGAAGGAAGGATGCCCTCCGCCTACCAAGTGGATATGAAATTCAACAAGGACTTCTATTTCTTCGGCCAGAAGGACCTTCACCTTTCCTTCTTCACCGAGGTGATTAATCTCTTCGACCGCAGAAACGTCCTCCGGGTGTATTCCAACACCGGGAAGCCGGACGATGACGGATATCACTATGAGCTGACCGCCGATCCCGACGGGGATGGCCCGTTCACCGCCGAGGACGTGAACCGGTACTATCGTCTTCTGGCGAACGATCCGGAGAATTATGATAGCCCTCGAACGTTGCGTTGGGGCGTCGAGTTCGTCTTCTAACCAGTCAAGGAGGTCCCTAAATGCTAAAAACCAAAATCGTCCTCTTAGTCGGGTTCTTGCTCCTGCTCCCCTGGACTCAGGGTGCCGCCAAGACCGGGCAGGGTCTGGAACCGCCCACCCAGGTTCAGGATCAGATTATCCAGAACAAGGGTAATATCGCCACCACCATTCAGAACTGGGGATGGATCGGCGGGCAAAGCCACCTGGGAAAGCCTTCCGGCGAGTGGCCCAAAGGATCGGGACACGACTACCTGGCGGAGATCAAATACTGGATGGGGGCCACCACCGCCGGCGGTGACACCATCGTGGTCGATACCGACGAGGATCTGGCGCCGCTGACCTCCATCATCCGGGGCCAGGAAAGCTATCGCATCCGCCTGTCCACGGACACCACTTCCTATGACTATGATCCCAGCGACACGGTGGGACTGGGAATCGGAAAGCCGGCCTATGGATGGAGAGTATGGAGTGCCCATGACGAGCAGTGGGAGTACAATCGGGTATGGACCTTGGCCTCGGGAATGGTGGAAGCCGGGCCCGTGTCCTTGCAGGAGAGCCACTACCGGTTCTGCGACGCCAATAGCGGCGCTCCGGCTCTGGGCCTGGAGCTGACCCAAACCGTCTATCAGTGGAATTACAGTTACAACCAGGACTATCTCTTCGTGGTTCTGGAGATCAAGAACGTCTCGGGAACAGATTACGCCGATTTCGCCTTCGGGCTTTACTGCGACTTCGACGTGGGAGGAATAGTTCCCGGCACTTTCGAAAACGGAAGATTGGGAGATATGGTGGCTTTCGACTCGTCCATGAACCTGGCCTGGACCTATGATGAGGACGGCTATGATGAGGGCTGGGGAGCCTTGGTTAAAACCGGGGTCATGGGTACCAAGTATATCGAGACCCCCGATAATATCGGCATGACCGCGTTTCGAACCGGAAGATGGGAGGATTTGCCGGAAGACGATGGGGGGAAGTACCAATTCATAGACAGCCGGCAGTTTGATCAGAGCCTTCCCCCTACCGATCAGTACTACGTCCAGTGCACCCGGGGCATCAGCCTGTCCGCGGGCAAGACGGTTCGAGTGGTGTTTGCCCTGGTGGCCGGCTATGACGAGCGGGACTTGAAGGAGAACGCGGCCATGGCTCAGGCCGTCTATGACAACCACTTCATCGGCCCGGAACCTCCCCAGCCGGCCAAACTGGTGGTCAATCCGGGTTACCAGCAGGTCAAGCTAACCTGGGACAACGCCTCGGAGTCCTCCAGCGATCCGCTCAGTGGCAAGGCGGATTTCGCAGGTTACAAAATCTACCGGAGCACCGACATGGGGCAAACTTGGGGCGATTTGGTCAGAAATCCGGACGGCAGCCTGGGGCCGGACTATGTGCCTATAGCCAAGTTTCAGAAAGAGGACTCGCACGACATACTTCCCCACACCTACACGGACCAAAACCTGGTCAACGGCATACAGTATTGGTATTCGGTGGTTTCCTTCGATCAGGGTGACACCTCGGTTCCCATCGATCCTCTGCAGACCGCCTACGGGAGACCGGGCGAAGACCAAAACTGCGCATTCGCTTTTCCCCGGACCGATCCGGCGGGATACGTTCCCGCCAGCGCCACCGTGGTGCATGGATATCACGGGGTCGGGGAGAAAAGCAACGGGGCGGTAATCCCCACGGTATTCGACCAGAAGGCCTTGACGGGCCACCAATACAAGGTGGTTTTCGTCGACGATCCTTATGCTACCTACTGGCACATGGTCGACAATGTCGCCGGCGACACGGTGCTGAAAGACCAGACGGATCAATCCGGAAATACCGAAAATTACCCGGTGGTGGACGGAATGCAGGTGGTGGTCATCAACGGAGATCGGGAGCCTGCCGGCTACGGCCAGACTCAGTTCGGCGTCTCAACCGAAACCACCCTGCACATGCAGTACTTTCTGGGAAGCACCAGCGAGTTGTTCGGCTTTCCCCTGGGCGGAGACATGCACTTTCGGTGCACCTACGAACTGAGGTTCACCCAGGACGGATCTCAAGCTTACAGCTTCTTTGACGACATCACGCCGGTATGGGTCCCTTTCGAGGTGTGGAATACCACCACCGGCCAGCAGGTGCTGGTGGAAGTGTACGACCAAGCAGAGAACGGCGTATGGGACGTGAACCATCTGGATTATCTGGACATCGTCGACGTTCCCTACGATG
>CAZPRG010000004.1:0-30951 GCA_964588675.1 uncultured Ignavibacteria bacterium | reverse complement strand
TGATGGTGGGACGATGAAACCTCTCCACCAGCCGGGAGGCCACGATCCCGATCACGCCCTGGTGCCAACCGGAGGAGGCCAGAACGATGGCTTTGTCGTTGACCAAATCCACGTCCTGCTCGATTAAGTCCAAAGCCTCCTTCAACGTGGTTTCGTCGATGCTCTTCCTGCGCCGATTCTCCTCGTTCAGCATCCGGGACATCTCGGCCGCCTTGCCCTCGTCCCTGGTGGTGAGCAGCCGGATGGCCAACTCGGCATCGCCCAGCCTGCCCACGGCATTGATCCGGGGCGCCAGGATGAACACCACCTGACCGGTACCTATCCTTTGACCCAGTATCCCCGAAACGAAGATCAGGGATTTCAGCCCGGGCTTGGTGGTCCTGGCTATCTGGGCCATCCCGAACTTGGTGAAGATTCGATTCTCTCCCACCAAAGGAACGATGTCGGCGGCCGTTCCCAAGGCCACCAGGTCCAGGTGATCCTCCAACTCGCTTTCGTCCTGACCCAGCCTCCGGTAAATGGCCTCGGTGAGCTTGAAAGCCACTCCCACTCCTGAAAGCTCCCCTCCGGAGTAGCCCCCGGGGATGGTCTTGGGGTTGATGATGGCGGAGGCCTCCGGCAGGATTTCCTTGGGTTCATGGTGGTCGGTGATGATGGTGTCGATGCCTTTGGTTTTGGCGAAGGCGATCTCTTCCACCGCCGTGATTCCGCAATCCACCGTGATGATCAGACTCACGCCCCGTCTTTGGGCCTCCAGTATTCCCTCCTCCGAAAGGCCATAACCCTCGATCAGACGATTGGGAAGGTAGTAGGTAACCTCCGCCCCCAGCTTGTTCAGTACCAAGAACAGAAGCGAGGTAGAGGTGATCCCGTCCACGTCGTAGTCGCCGAAGATCATTATCTTGTCTTTATCTCTCAGCGCCTGCATCACCCGATCCACACCTTTGTCCATGTCCGGGAGAAGGAAGGGATCGAGCAGATGGTTTAAGGAGGGATAGAGGAATTCCTCGGCCTTGGCCTTGGTGTCCAAGCCCCGCCCGGCCAGAATCTCGGCCGCCACCGGCGGCAGCGAAAGCTCGGAGGCCAGTCGGCTCACCAGCGAAGGATCAGCCGGGGGAGCCAATTCCCATTTCAGCTTCATGGATGTTTTGCCTTTCCTGATGCTACGGTCACTCAAGCCGTGGCCGGTGCACTTGTGGTTACCCGGTCAAACGCCGGAATCGGATTGGGTGCTGGCCCGAAATCCGGATGGCCGTCTGACCGACAAAGGATCATCTTTCCTCAAAACTCGAACTCATACAGAACCGCTCCCAGTCCCGATGACGCCCGGTAGATGTTTACGAGCTTCAGGTCTGAATCTTGGGGCGCCAAGGATCGGTCCTTGAGCGGCCCCAAGAGAAACGCCAGATCTTCCCGCCAGGATGACTGCATGCTTTGGCTGATCAACAGATAGCCGATGTGGTTTTCCCTGGCAAACCGAGCTATTTCCTCCCAGGTGGCGAAGGGCACCGGCCAGGCCTGCCGGTAGCAGTAGAACAGAACGCTGTCCCAGGAGAGACACATCACCCGTGCATCTTTGGGCAGAGTCTTGTCTGCCCACAGTCCCAGCTTCTTGAATTCCACCGCACCCTGCCTGGTGGCCTGGTATATCTTTTGATTATTCTCCGCCATGCGATCGGCTTGAGCCAGCGAGAAGACCGAGAGAAGGACCACCACCAGAAGCGCAGCGCCCAGCGCTGGCCCGCCTATTCCCAGGAGACCCGGTCGCGTTTTGCGCCGGGCAACCAGCCTCGCCAGGTTAAGCATCCCGGCCACCGTCATCAGGATGATTACGGATGCATAAGGCTCGATCAGCCTTCCCGCCACCGCGAAGAATACCGGCATAGTGACCATAGGAGAAAAGGACAACAAAAGAAACAACCTTTGTTTGGCTGCACCTTTCTCCAACTTCCAGGAGAAGAGGTAAAAGAGCGAAAACAGCAGGAAGGGCAGGAAGAAGAGGTTGATCTTTTTCCAGCCCAGCCAGATGCGTTTGAAATAGTCGCCGAAAAAACCAGGCGTTTTCAAGAAGCTGAGCATACTCTCCTGGCCCAAAAGCACCTTCCCTTTGAGCTGGCCTTCCGGGGTCAATCCATCCAGCACCTGAGCCAAAGCCTCTCTCTGCCCGGAGTAATCGGTACCTCGGGCATAGGCCCTCTCTTTTAAGATGTTGTGAGCCATCTTCCCGCTTAGAATCCAATGTCCGGTTTGTGAGTGCATGTAGTTGACGTAAGGAAGTGCCAAAACCATAAAACCAACGATGGAGACGGCTAAGAGAGCCAGTACATTCCTCCTGGTTCGTTCTTTGGCCTTAACCTCGATTATCAAGAAGAGCAGCAGCAGAAAGCCGAAAGCCACCAGAAATTCGGGCCGGGTGAGATAGCAGGTCGCGCCGAAGATCCCAAAGAGAAAGGCCGAGAGGTGCGATTTCCGCATGAAGAAACGCCAGCCGCAAAGCAGAGTGATCACAAGAAAAAAAGCGTAGGTTGCTTCGGAAAGCGGAACCTCGGAGATCACCACCAGGGCGGGAAAGAAAACTACCAGTATGGATGCCAAGTAAGCTACCCGGTGGTCAAACATGCCTTTCGCCAGAAAGAAGAACGGCACCACCAGCAGGCTTCCCAGCACCAGCGAAACCGCCGAAGCTGCGATTTCCAGGCTTCCGGTGAAGATCGAGAAGAGAACCATCACAAAAGGATAAAACGGAGACCAAACTACCGACCACCAGTGAAGCCCGTGCCCGTTTCTTATTCCCCAGGCGATCTTGGCATATATCACCGCATCGCCGGTGAGCGCGGACTGGAAGTATCTCGAATAGGAGAGCCGGATCAGAAGTGCTATCAAAAACAGAACCGCCAGAAAAACGAGACTGACCCATCTATTCAGGAGAATATCGTCGACTCTTTGTGACAGAGAAGATGTTTCCCCTCCCTTTCCGTCCCGGGAACTGGCTTTTGCGTGCTCCTTCTTCCGCTTTACCATCGATATCTGCTGTGTTATCCGGAGGTTACGATCAGATAACCCGAGTCAATAAAGAGGTCCGAGAGCGCACTTGAGGCCTCGCACCTCACCTTTAGTAAAATAAACCCCTCTGGCCTGAAATGCAAACGAATCTTTCGGCGTTTTTGAAGCGAGAGTTCACTCGGTAGACGAGTTTCGGCCTCGTGCCGTTAGTGTATATGGGACCAGCCGAGATCGGAACAGGGAATCCACGATAGACCGTCTGGGTAGAATTCGTAGTCGCCCAATTCCCGGACGGGACCGTCTGGTTATTGGGCGCCCTTTTGCTCGATGAATCGAGCAACTACGCACCTTTGGCCCGGATTACCCTGTAGGTCCGAAATCCTCCCCGCCAGGGGAGGTTTCGGACAACTTCTGTGCAGTTGCAGGAGGAGTTGATGCTAGAACCTGCCTTAAGGCAGGTTGTGGCACTGGCCTACGGCCGGAGTGCCTGGGCAGTTCTGCAGATCGGGTCGAGAATCGAGCCGCTGAATATAGAAATGCCAGAGCAGAAAATAAGCCGAGTTCTGTTTCCCTTCGACTGATCTGGGGGCGATGATCATCTATCTGGGTCCTCTGTCGCCAGAAGACTCAAGCGACCTACCCGGAAGTGACTCCCCTCGCCAAAGGCGGGGGAAACGAGGCGGGCAGCCTCTCCTTCCCTACGCGGTCTTGCTCTCAGGTGGGGTTTGCCCAGACCCGTGTTACCACGGGAACGCGTGGTCTCTTACACCACGTTTTCACCCTTGGCCTTCGACTAAGCTCAGGCCGGTTTGTTTTCTGTGGCACTTTCCGTCCCTTGCGGGCCCACGAGTTACGTGGCACCTTGCCCTGGAGAGCTCGGACTTTCCTCCCTTCGATCCCACCATCGGCGGGACCTTGGGGCGATCATCTATTCTGCTCCGGCAGTTCAGACTTTCCAATAGAAATACGTGTTTACTCGGAGTTTGTAGGTCAGGAGCTCTGTGCTCCTGACTATCTTATCAATAATGTTGGAATTTTATACCACCCTCAAATCACGAAAGGAACCCAGAAAGTCTGTTTCAAAATCAGTTCTTGATTTTTGAAACCGAACACATCATATATTCCCGGCGGAAATGTTTTGAAGATATCACCATTTGAGATTAGCAGTTCACCAGTTTCAGATAGGGCTTGATCTTTTATCAAGATGCAGCCCAATCTTGGATTCTTGGGGTCATGCTTTCCGATCGGAAAGATTAAGGTATATCTATTAGCAGCAACCACGTCCAGATAAATACCCTTCCCGTCCCCGGCACTGTCAAAAGGTCCTCCTCCTCGATACAAAGCGGGCCCAAACGCGGAACCATCAGATTCCTGATATCTTACAATTGATTGGTAGTATCTGGACCAATCAGGAAGCCTTTTCGCATCCTTATAGATAGCATAATTCTCCGTCTCTATCTCATCCAAGTGAACAGTGTTATTCTTAGCGCATTTGTTGCCATAACAACTCATTAGGAAGAAGCCGGTTATTATGATTAATGAAACGAATCGTTTCAACACTGTCTCTTTTCAATTTCCGCTAAACTCGTTAGCGATTAATGAAATTGGATGACGACGAGTGGCCCGACTTGCTGATCAAGCCGGGGTCTTCCAAAGAAGACAGGCGATCACCACCAATCAGCTAGTCTCATTCTATAGGATCAGCCTCTTCGGCGGTTGGGTCAGGAGAGTCTCCTGACAGAATAGGAGCGTCTATTCCGCTTCGCCTTTCTCCTTCAACTTGGTCAGATATTTAAGGTCCTGTAAATCCTGTGGACGACCTGAGGCTTTTTTCATATCGATGAGATCATCCAAGGAGGCAAAGTATACCGGGGTCTTGCCAAAATTCGCTTTCACTTTGTTGTTCCAGATTCTCTCGAAGTCCGTGCCTTTTACGAATGGATGAATGTCCGTTTCCACCCCATACTGGCGAATCAGAAGCTTCTTCTGCAGTAGGTCATCCACAGAGACATCCGACATATCATAGCCAAAGGCTTTCAGCGCTTCAAGAGTTCTCCCCGCATTCTGTCGTTCAGGTCTTATGAAGATATCGATGTCCAGGGAGGCACGGACATATCCATGAACCGGCATGGCCGTGGCCCCGATTATGACAAAATCGACTTTATGTCCTTTTAAGGATCTGAGCAGGTCTTCTGTGTCCATTTCTTTCCAGAAGGTCAATCAACTCTTTTGTTTTCTTAAACATCAACTGGAATCTCTCCTGGAGACTCAAAGATAGAAGCCAGGATAGCTCAAACTCGATCTCTTGCTCTTCGTTATGATCGTCTAACTTCAGTACAGGAGTCATGGTGCTCTTCCGAGTCTATTCTGTTGCATCAGATGCTGCAGACTTGACGCACTGGCAGAAGAAGTTCCCGGCAAGGCTCACTTCGTACCTCTGGATTCTCAAGACTACTGAAAATCCTGGCTTATCCGATAATTGGGCGCCTCTTTGGTGATGATCACGTCGTGGGGATGGCTTTCTCTCAATCCGGCGTAAGTGATGACCATAAACTCGGCCTTCTGATGCAACTCTCGGATGTTTTTGGCCCCGGTGATTCCCATGCCGGCCCTCAGCCCGCCCACAATCTGATAAACCAGCTCGGAGAGCCTTCCCTTATAGGGAACCCGGCCTTCGATTCCTTCCGGCACGAACTTTTTGATGTCTTTCTGATGCTCCTGGAAATACCGGTCCTTTCCCCCCTGTCTCATGGCCTCGATGGAACCCATGCCCCGGTACTGCTTGAAGGTCCTTCCCTCGTACAGTATGGTCTCTCCCGGGCTTTCCTCCGTTCCGGCGAAAAGGCTTCCGATCATCACCGCTGCGGCTCCGGCTGCCAGGGCTTTGGCAATGTCTCCGGAATATCTGATGCCCCCGTCGGCGACTATGGGAACGTCATGCTTGGATGCGGCTTCGGCGCAGTCCATGATGGCGGTGATCTGCGGCACTCCGGCGCCTATCACCACCCTGGTGGTGCAGATGGAGCCCGGCCCCACTCCCACCTTGACGCAATCGGCGCCGGCCTTGATCAGATCATCGGTTCCCTGCTTGGTGGCCACGTTCCCCGCCATCAGGGTGACCTCCGGGAATTTGTTCTTTAGCTTCCTCACCGCATCCATAACCCCCTTCGAATGTCCGTGAGAGGAGTCTATGGCCAATAGATCGGCTCCTGCATTCACCAGGGCGGCAGCCCGGACCATCATGTCGCTGGCCACGCCCACGGCCGCTCCCACCCTCAACCGTCCCCTTAAGTCTTTGCAGGAGTTGGGATACTGGATGTTCTTCATGATGTCCTTGACCGTGATCATCCCCTTTAGGTTTCTCTTTTTGTCCACGATCAGGAGCTTCTCGATGCGGTTTTTGTGCAGAATCTCCTTGGCCTGTTCCAGATCGGTTCCCTCCGGCACGGTGATCAGCTTCTCTTTGGTCATCACGTCGCTGATCTTCTTGCCCAGATCTTTTTCGAATCTGAGGTCCCGGTTGGTGAGTATTCCCAAAAGCTTTCCCTTCTTGGTCACCGGTATTCCGGAGATGGAAAATCTCTCCATCACCTCCAAGGCCTCGCCTATCACGCTCTCCGGCGGAAGGGTGACCGGATCCACAATCATCCCGCTTTCCGATCTTTTCACCTTGTCCACCTCGGAGGCTTGCTTTTGGATGCTCATGTTCTTGTGGATGATCCCCATGCCTCCCTCGCGGGCTAAGGCGATGGCCAGATTGGATTCGGTCACCGTGTCCATGGCCGCGCTGAGGATGGGGATGTTCAGTTTGACCTGTTTGGCCACGAAGGTGGAAACGTCGGCCTCCCTGGGAAGCACGTCGGATTTCTGGGGAACCAGAAGGACGTCATCGAAGGTCAAACCGGGTTTCTCTCTGATCTTCATGTTGCTTTCTATCCTTGGATTTTTATCATCCTGAATCGTCCGTCCAAACCAATATTCTCCCGCAGTTGTCGCAGGTGTAGACTCTGTCTCCCTGTCTTATCTCCTGAATGATCTGAGGAGGGATGCCTTTGTAGCAGGCTCCGCAAGCCCTCTTTTTTATGGTGACTACCACCTGATCGCCCCTTCCCTTTTTGACCCGCTCGTAGGTGCCCAAAAGCCTCTTGTCGACGCGCACCGTGATGTTCTTCCTTTCCCCTTTTTTGATCTTTATCTTGTCTTCTATGGATCCCAGTTCCTCTCTCAGATGGACCAGCTGGGTGGAGTTGGTCTTTTCCACCTCCTCCAATTTCCTCTTGTATTCCTGGATTTGTTCCTTCAGGTCATCCATGCGGGCCAAGGTCTTCAGTATCTCTTCTTCCGTGTCGGAGATCTTTATCTTGCGGCCGGCGATCTCGTTGGTCAGGGCATCGTACTCCTTGTTGGTCTTGATGGCCAGCATCTGTTTCTGGAACTTGGCCAGCTCCTGGTTAAGAGTGGTCAATTCCAGGTCCAGGTTGTTGTTACGCAGGGTCTGCTCCTTTAACTCCTTTTCTGCTGCTTCCAGGGCGGCCTTGGTGTCGGTCACCTCGCTCTCCAGGTTCCTGATCATCTCGGGCAGGTAATCCTTGGACCTCTCCAGCTCTCCCAAGTCGTAGTCCACTCCCTGGAGCTTCAAAAGCATCTCCATTTCTTTTTCAATGCTCATCCGGCTTCTCCTCGCTGCGAAAACGAAAAAGTGCACAACCCATAAGGTCGTGCACTTTGCGCTTTTCCATCCTTCGCTTGTACCACAAGAACGCTGGGGATTTTGCTTTCAAGCTGTGTTCGCCCCCGCAACACCCCTCCATGTCCATCAACTCTCCTTGTGCCTATCATCCATCATATCGACATTCCCTGATGGAGCCGCGACGGTCTCCCTGGTCTTAGTGGTGGGCAATACTGGATTCGAACCAGTGACCTTTCGGATGTGAACCGAACGCTCTAACCAACTGAGCTAATCGCCCATGCGGACATCCTTGCAGTTCGAAGAGAGCGTCGCTCCTCGGACTCCTTGAATTTTAAGTATACGTCGCCCGACGCCTTTTGTCAATACCCTCAATATCTTTCAGGCAAGATTTTTCCGGCTGTTGTCAAGCCCATTCTCCACAGCCGGCACTCGCCGGACAGACGGCTATTCCTTAACCAGCAATACGTTCACCGCTTTGACCACGGCCTTGACCGTATCCCCTTCCTGGATGCCCAGATCCTCCAGCGAGTCCACGGTCATCACCGAGCTCATCTTCGATCCGCCGGCGATCTCGAATCTGACCTGGCACATTACGTTGTCCCTCTTGATCTGGGTCACCTTGCCGGTGAGTTGATTCCTGGCTCCGTACCTCATGGTGAAACCTCCTTTCATGGAACGTTCTGCAAGACGGGAGGAATATAAGAAAAGGCTGCGGGTGATGCAATACCTCCTGACTGTCCGAACTCTGCATTCAGACGACAGGATCACTTGAGGGCGTTCAGTAGCGCGCCCAGATTTCTCGACAGAAGCTTATAGTCATCCGGAGGATAAATGCGACTGAGCTTGGCTGCGGTCTCGGGTTTTAAGCTTCCTTTGGGAACGTTCCTGAGTATCTGCTCGGTTTCTTCCTTGGAGAACGTGGCCACACGGAGTGTCCGCCGTACAGACTTTGGGTTTTCAGGACACACGTCCTGGCAGATCATGCATCCGATGAGGCAATTGTGCCAAGAGGGATCGATCCAGTCCGGGAATAGCTTTTCGCTTTCGTTGTGGTAGGTGAGGCATCGTTCGGCGTGCAAGAGGAAGCGATCGGACGAAATGGCGCCGCTGGGACACTTCTTCACGCAGGCATTGCAGGTTTCGCATCGATCCAGTGTCTGCGGCTTTTGCCAATGATCCTCGGAGATGGGCGCGTCGGTATAGAAAGCCGCCAGTCGGTGATAGCTGCCCATGCCCTCTACGTAGGTTACATTATTCTTGCCGTATTTCGCCAGTCCGCTCCGGGTCGCCAGGAGTTTCTTCGGCACCCCGGCGTTCACCAACCGGTATCCTTTGGGCTTCAACACCTCTGTTATCAGATCGTACACCCGTTGATCAGTCGAATGATTGTAGGTTGGAGGGGCGACCGCCTGCAACGTTCGTCCATTCACTGTAAAGGTTGCCACCTCCGCGGGAACGGGCGAGGCGACGACGATAATAGAACGCGCCTCGGACAGAGCCTCCGGGATTTCGAAGTTGAACGCGTAGGAGTATGCCTTATAGACGCCGTCATCAAGCACCCCCTCAGAATGATTGCGTTCTATCTCGTCCCGCAACTCAATAAGACGTTTAACGGAAACCACGCGAGCCTTGAAACCGATGCCTTCCAGCTTCAAGACGACATCTGCGCATATTGAGTTTCTCTGACTCATTCTGAAACTTGTCCCTTATCACTCGGCTCCGGGAATTCCCGTTCCCAAAGCATCGGAAGTTGCTATATTCTGCTGAGTCTCTCGCGCAGTTTTCTGCCGTGGCATTTCTTGTATTTCGAGCCGCTTCCGCAGAGACATGGGTTATTTCTGGTTAATCCAAGCTCGATCATTTGTCCTGTTAGCCCCAGCATTTCGTGCACCCACCTGCAGAGACTGGCTTCCTCCCCTTCAAGGACAATCTCAAGTTTCTTCGCTCTTTCACCTTTGTTTTCCAGACGAGACTTGGCATCCTTAAACCCTATCAAGTCTTTGATTATCGGATTAGGTCCGATCGCCATACTGATGCTGTTCACCAACCTACCATTCCATCTTGCTTTCGGATCAGGCAAAAACAATATCTGCTCCAGCTCGAATGGCTTGGGCGTGATGTCCAATAGGTGACCATCGGGTGCTACCCAGATAGCGTGAGATACCGCTTCAATCAGGACACCAGGCCACTCCCAGATTTCCCATCCGAATCGAGCATCACCTCCGGACTCTTTGATTTTTCTCTCTACATCAATGAAACAGTTACAGTTCTTCGAATGTGGTTCAGATTGATGTCTCACGAAGATAGGTGACTCTGATTCGCAAATCGATCGGCATAGCTCCAGAATCTTATTGGAGATTTCTAAGGGTGTTCTCGTTCTCAAGATCACTTATTCCCAACTTGATTACTTTGATACAGTATGGTTCAAACTTCGTCTTTTAGTTTCTCATCATTATTCTGCCTTGCGCTGCTCGCGTGAAATCTCCGAAATGAGCCGCTTCAGCAATTCCTTTTTCCCTAAGAGCTTTCAACATCTTGTCCTTCTTGTCAGCAGGAACGATAATAATCAACCCACCCGAAGTCTGAGCATCGCACAGGATGAGTTGGTTCGTACGCGAGATTGCATCGTCCCATTCGACCGTGTCCGACACAAAATCCATATTCGAGAGCGTGCCGCCGGGGACTGCGCCGGCCGCGGCCAAGTCCCAGGCTTCTTTGATTACAGGTACTTTACTCGCATAGATGATGGCATCCACTTTGCTAGCCCGGGTCATCTCCTTCAGGTGACCCAAGAGCCCAAACCCGGTAACGTCGGTGCAGGCATGAGCGCCGACTTGCAGCATTGCTTCGGCTGCATCGCGGTTGAGTGTGCTCATTATCTCTATGGCTTTCTTCGCCAGTTCCGGTGAGGCCAGTCCCCGCTTGATGGCCGTGGTGATAATTCCCAAGCCGATCGGCTTGGTCAGTATAATCGCATCTCCCGGTTGAGCCTTGTCATTGGTGAGCACATGATCCGGGTCGATGACGCCGGTGACCACCAGACCGAATTTCGGCTCGTTGTCCTCGACGGTGTGACCACCGATGATGCCTATGCCCGCCTCCTTGGCCTTTTCATGAGCGCCCCTGAGAATCTCCTCCAGAACCTTCAAGGGTAATCGTTTTTCCGGGAATCCCACGACGCTAAGAGCAAAGAGAGGCTTTCCGCCCATGGCGTAGATGTCGCTCAGTGAATTGGCCGCAGCTATCGCTCCGAAATCGTAAGGATCATCCACGACGGGAGTGAAGAAATCCACTGTCTGAACGATTGCCGTGCCGTCCTTCAGCCGGTAGACTGCGGCATCGTCTGAGGTGCTCGTGCCGACGATCACATTCGGGTCAACCACCGGAGGCAGCGTCTTCAGGACTTCCTCCAAAGCCTGGGGCCGCAATTTACAGGCGCAGCCCAGCCCGTGAGTGTAATGAGTCAGCTTGATTTCCCTCAGGTCAACTCGCTCGACCGTTGGGGCTTCGGTAGCAGGAGACAAGCGGCTGACAGCTTGGGTAATTGCTTCGATGGCCTGATCTATTTCCCCTTGTGTAGTATGTCGACCTGTGGAGAATCTGATGGTGCCGAAAGCCAATTCGCGCGGCACCTTCATGGCCACAAGAACAGAGGAAGGCTCGCCGACGTCGTGATGGCAGGCCGCGCCGGGCGATGCGGCCACATCCTCCAATTCAGAAAGAAGAGTATTGGCGTCCACGCCGGGAAAAGCCACGCTCAGGGTATTGGGCAATCGTTTTTCAGGATGACCATTCAATTTGAGGTTTGGAACTCGCTCTTCAAGCCCTTGCCACAAGCGGTCGCGCATTTTGCGCATGTGAGCGGCGTTCTTCTCCAAATCGCGGCTAGCAATCTCGGCGGCCTTGCCCAATCCCACGATCTCCAGGACGTTTTCCGTGCCCGCTCTTCGGTCTTGCTCGTGATCCGCACCATGTACCAGCTTTGCGAGCTTGACTCCCCGGCGCACATAAAGCGCCCCCACCCCTTTAGGGGCATAGAATTTGTGTCCGGCGATGGACAACAGGTCGACCCCCAATTCCTGCACGTTCGTTGGAATTTTCCCCACCGATTGGGCAGCATCGGTGTGGAGGAGAATGCCGTGTTCGTGTGCAATCCTGCCGATCTCCGAGATGGGCTGTATGGTGCCCACTTCATTATTGGCGTGCATGATGCTGATGAAAATGGTCCCGGAGTTTATCGCTTTTCTGAGATCTTCGGGATCGACCAGGCCGTACTCATCCACCGGCAGATAGGTTACCCTGAATCCCTGTTCTTCCAGCCATTTGCAGACGTTGATGACGGCAGGATGCTCGATCTGCGAAGTTATAACGTGTCTTCCGCGATCCTTGGAAGCTAGAACGGCTCCTTTGATGGCAAAGTTGTTGGATTCGCTTCCTCCGCTGGTGAACACCACCTCGTCGGTGTGGCAGCTTAGAAGATCGGCCACTTGTTGGCGCGCGTGCTCCACCGCCTGCCTGGTCTGGACTCCGAACCAGTGAGAACTGGATGGGTTGCCGAAATGCTCACGAAGATGCGGAAGCATGGCCTCGGCGACTTCCGGATCGATGGGAGTCGTCGCATTATAGTCAAGATAAATCGGTTTCTTGGTCATGGTCTGCTCCAGACCGTGCAATTCCGGCTGGGGTTCATCCTCCTCCCTGGCCCCCTTCCTGTCAAGGGAAGGGGAAATCGGTGGGATCTCCTCTCCCCTCGTGGGAGAGGACTAAGGAGAGGGGCACGAATTCGACTGTTGCTCCTCAGCTAATACTCGACTCCCAACTGCCAGAAGACGAAACTCCAGATGTCGGTGTACTCGTCGATGGTCTTGGAAAGCGGGGTGCCCGCGCCATGCCCCGAATGTCTGTCAAAGCGCAGAAGTATGGGGGCATCCGAAGAGGTCGCCGCTTGCAGCCGGGCGGTCATCTTGAGCGCATGCATGGGGTCCACCCGCGAGTCCGAATCCGCAGTCAAAAGCAAGGTAGCGGGATAAGCTGTCCCGTCCACCACGTGATGATACGGAGAATAGCCATAGAGCCACTGAAATTGAGTGGAGTCCTCGGGCGACCCATATTCAGGCACCCACAACTTGGCGATCAGGAAATTGTGATACCGGACCATATCCAAAAGAGGATTCCAGCACACCACGGCCTTGAACAGATCGGGCCTTTGGGTCAAAACCGCCCCCACCAAGAGGCCGCCGTTGCTCCCTCCTTTGATGCACAGCTTGGAGGGATTGGTATAGCCGTTGGAGATCAGCCATTCGGCGGCGGCGATGAAGTCGTCAAAGGTATTCTGCTTGTTTCCCAACATGCCCGCCTTGTGCCACTTCTCGCCGTACTCCGATCCGCCCCTCAGATTGGCCTCGGCGTAGACTCCTCCCTTCTCCAACCACAGAAAGGTGTTTCGCTGAAACACCGGGGTCTGGGCGGAGTTGAAGCCACCGTACCCCTCCAACAGGGTGGGATTGTTCCCGTCCAGCTTCACTCCCTTGCGATGCACCACGAACATCGAGACTTTGGTTCCGTCTTTGGAGTTGTACCACACCTGGTCCACTTGATAGGGAGTAGTGTCGATGTCGGACTGAACCTGGTCGAATACCGAAAGCCGGTCGTTCTTGAGATCGTAACTGTATATGGTGGGCGGAACGAAGAAAGAGTGAAAGCCGAACACAACCTCGGATCCGTCCCACTCGCCGTTTAGGCCATAGACCGTGGCCAGTGTGGGCAATTCTATGTCCTTCAGATACTGGCCGGAGAGCGAGAACACCTTCAAGCGGGAGCAGGCATTCTGCATGTACTGGGCCACAATCCAGTCGCCCACGATGGTTACCCCTTGCAGCGTGGACTCATCCTCCGGGATGAGCACCTGCCAGTCTTTCATATCCGGAGACTTCAGGTCGACCCTGACTAAGCGGTAATTGGGAGCCTGGTAGTTGGTGTGAAGATAAAGATAGTCTCCCACGATCTGCCCATTGAACAGAGCGTCTTTTCCTTCCACCACCGGCGTGAACTTTTTGCCGTCAACCAGGTCGGGCGAGGCCTTGAGCCTGTCGAAATACACGTCGCTTTTGTCCCAGCCCTGGGATACGGTGAGCAGAAGATACTGATCGTCCGGGGAGAAACCCATGCTCAGCCATTCGGTCATGTCCCGGCCCTCGCCGAACACCTTGGGGTCGTTGTCCGGATTCCTTCCCAGTTGATGATAGTAGACGTGACGATGATAGCTTTCTTCCCCTTGCGGAACGGTCCCCGGAGCCGGCAGGCGCGTATAGAAGAATCCCGTGTCGTCGCTTTTCCAGGACAGGTCGGTGTATCTGGTTCTGCTTATCACGTCCGGCAGTTTCTCGCCGGTTTCCACGTCCAGGAGGTAAAGAGTGCTCTGCTCGTCACCTTCCCGAGAGAGGCCGTAAGCCAAGAGCTTTCCGTCATCGGAAGGAAACCACCAGTCCAATGCCGTGAGTCCTTGCTGGTCCAAAGAGTTCGGGTCTATCAGGACTTTGTCCACGCCATCTAAGCCCTGCCGGACATAGAGAATCGGCTGATTCTGTTTTCCCTCCCGCTTCTGGTAAAAGTACTTTCCCTTGTGCACCCGCGGCGCGTCCACCCAGCCAATGGAGAGAAGCTTTTCCAGACGTTTCTCAATCTTCCGGCGAAAGGCAAGGCCATCCAAGGCGGATCGGGTGTATTGAGTCTGCTCATCCACCCATTTGTTCGTCTCCTCGCTTTTCGAATCCTCCAACCAGCGATAGGGGTCTTCCACCTTCTGCCCATGAATTGTCTGGACCACGTTCTCCACCCGGGCCTGGGGCGGTTTCTGCATCACGACGCCCTCCTGGTTTTTCGATTGACAGACAAAGAGACCGGTGGACAGGAAGAATAAAGCGGCAAACAGAGTTGCCAACTTGAGAAACGATGATGGGTCGTGCCTGGGGGACTGCATGATAGAACCTCCACAGCAAGGGTTTGAACGCTCGTGGACACTCACCGTAAGATACGCAAACGGGCCGGTCGAGTTTTCACCAAAGATAACCGGCGGAAGCCCGGGATACAAGCCCAATGTCATGTCTTGCGCAGAGAAAACGGGCGAATGGGCCCCGCCTCCCTGGTTCGTCTCCCTGACGAGCTTCACCCAAATGGGCCGGTCAAAATCCGATTGACAAAACACAAAATTGAAGTAAATTGGACGTAGAAGGTATGATTGGTGATGTTTCACTCTTACTTGAAAGAAGCAAACCCATCCAGGCTATACAAAACCGTAATCTTCTGGGAAACGGCGGTTCACTATTCGCATTTCCCTGTCGAATCTATTAGCATGAGGAAACGTCTATGAGGAAGTACGGAACGCTTTTTCTCCTGACAGTCGCCTCGGCGCTAGTGCTGTTTGCCGCGCCCATAGCCTCACAGGATGGTTTTTCGGCGGGGCATACTTTTAAGTTCTCCGTGGATGATCTGTCGTTTGGCACCTTCGCCGGTTATGATCTGGTAACGCTGGCCGACGGCGCAAGCCTAGCCGAGCTGGGAAAGCCCATGCTGCCGTCGAAAGAGGTGAGAATCGCCCTGCCGGCGGGCATGGCGGTGAACAGCCTGCGAGTCGTGGCGACCACGGTACAGGAGATTCCTGGAGAATTCAATATCCTGCCCGGACAGCGGCCCCGGGAGATAGGAAGCACAGGTTCCGATACGGATTTTGTTCAGCCCGACATCCAGGTTTATTCATCCGCCCAACCTTACCCTTCCAGCCCGGCTGAGTTCGCAGGCCAGACGGATCTGGCTGGTCAGGCCATGGCCGTGGTTCGGCTGTTTCCCCTGCAGTACGTCCCCTCTCAAGAGAAGCTTTCGCTCTTCTCCTCCATCACCCTGGTTTTGGAGGGCAGCGGGGGCTATGTTTGCCGAGACTACTTGCCGCCGAATATCTCCCAACGGGGAGAAATCGCCTGTCGGGAGATGGTACAGGACATGGTGGCTAACCCCGAAGATGTTAAACTGATAACCGGCAGCATGGCCAAAGGCGCCGCCGGACTGCCGGGGGGACCGTTCGATCACGTGATCGTCACCTCGTCGCCGTTTGCCTCCGATTTTCAGCAGTTGGTCAACTGGCACAACCAGAAAGGGGTGCGGGATACGGTGGTGACCACCGGCTGGATATACATGAACTACGCGGGGGAGGACAGCCAGAAGATACGAAGCTTTGTGATGGATGCCTACGCCACCTGGGGAACCACCTATTTCCTTTTGGGCGGCGAGAACGAGACGGTTCCTTTTGTGTACCGCAATTACTCGTCCAACACCCCCAGTGACCAGTACTACTCCGACTTCGACGACGACTGGACCCAGGAGGTGTATGTAGGAAGAGTCAGCGTGGCCAACGCTACGGAGATATCGACTTTTATCAACAAGGTTCTGAAGTATGAGAAGTATCCGCCGCGCACCGGCTACCCCCTGGACGTTTTGCTGATCGGCATGGACTTGGACGCCACCACCTATTGCGAGGACTTGAAGGAGAACATCGACTTCGGCTACATCCCCGCCCGCTTCAACCTGACCAAAGTGTACGACAGCGACGCGGGGAATCACCGCTCGGCGACCATCACGGCGCTTAACGCCGGGCAGAACCTGGTCAACCATGCCGACCATTCGGCCATTCAGGTGATGGGCACGGGCGACTTCCATCACGGCTGGGGCATCTATAGCTCGGACGTGGACGTGCTGACCAACGACGGTCAATTGAGTGTTGTCGTCTCCATTGGCTGCGATCCCAATCATATGGATTACAACGACTGCATAGCCGAACATTTCGTGCTCTACAACCCCAACCAGGGGGCGGTGGCCTTCACCGGCAACACCCGCAGCGGATTGTACTACCCCGGCGATCCCCTCAGCCTGAGCAATAGCCTGGATAAGCAGTGGTGGGTCAGCCTGTTTTTCTGGGGCAAACACACCCTGGGACAGATTTTAGCAGACGGCAAGAATCATTTTACACATTCCAGCGACAGCCAGAAGCACTGCCTGTGGACCATGAACCTGTTGGGCGAGCCGGAGATGCCGGTGTGGACCGACGAGCCGGACAGCTTCCAGGTCACTCATCCGGGATGGATTCCTCCGGAAGCCTGGTCGTTCGCCGTGCACGTGGACGATGCCGCCAGCGGGGCTCCCGCGAACCAGGCCTATGTATGCCTGTGGAAAGAGGGCCAGGTTTATCTGACCGGATACACCGATGCCAATGGAGACATAGACTTCAGCCCTTCCCCCTCCACTTCGGGTTTGATGTGGGTGACCGTGACCAAATACAACTACCTTCCCCACGAGAGCCAAGTGGCAGTCTCGGAAAACATGCCGGGCGACGCCAGCGGCGATTGGGTCATCGATTTGACCGACGCGATATACGTGCTCAATTACCTTTACAAGTCCGGCCCGGCGCCCGACCCCTTGGATTCGGGAGATGCCAATTGCGACGCCAACCTAAACGTGGGGGACGTGGTTTATCTGCTCAACTATCTTTTCAAGAGCGGCCCCGCGCCGGGATGCTTATAGAACACGGACCGCCCGTCAACCTTCGTTTTCCCCCGGAAGGAGCGTTAGATGTCGAAATCCAAAGTGATTGCCGTGTTGCTTTTGGCTGCCTGTGCTGCTTTCTTTGCGCGGGGCGCTCATTCGGAGAACTCCTACCAAGTCAAACACACAGTAAGATTCTCCCCGCAGGATTTCTCGCCGAGTAAGGTCATGGGCTATGATCTTTTCAGACTCCACGAGGGTGGCTATCTGGCCGAGCTGGGAAAGCCCATGCTCCCCTGCCGGGAGATAAAAGTGGCCCTGCCCCAGGGTATGGCGGTAACCGCCGTCCGGGTCGTGGATTCCACTCGGGAGGAAATGGAAGGTGTGTTTGACATCCTGCCTTCCCAGCCGCCCAGAGAAATAGGTGTTTCCGACCAGGATGCGGATTTCGTCGGACCGGACCAAAAGATCTACCGGTCAAGCCAGGCATATCCCGGAGAATTGGCGCAGCTCGTCCGGCAGACCGATTTGGCCGGCCAGAGCATGGCGGTCGTCCGGCTCTTTCCCTTGCAGTATACTCCGGCCGAAAAGAAGCTGGTGCTTTACACCTCCATCAGTCTGGAGATCGAGGGTGCGGCAGGATACCAGTGCAAAGATTATCTCTCAGCCCGCGCATCGGAAGACAAGAAAGAAATATATCGGCAGATGGTGGAGGATATGGTCGAGAATCCGGAGCAGGTGGGTCTGGCCACGGGTCCGCTGACGATCAGCTCCCAGGTGCCCGGAGGCGGCCCCTTTGATCACGTCATCATCACCTCTTCGGCATTGGCTCCCGACATGGAGCCTCTGGCCTTCTGGCACACCCGCAAGGGCGTCAGGGACACGGTGATCACCACCGGCTGGATTTACGGCAACTACTCCGGTTCGACTGATCAGGAGAAGATCCGCAATTTCGTGGCGGACGCCTATTCCAATTGGGGAACCATATATTTTCTCCTGGCGGGCGAAAACGAGACGGTCCCGTTCGAATACCGGGATTATGGCGACGGCGAGACGCCGGGCGACGAGTATTACTCGGACTTCGACGACGATTGGACCATGGAAGTATTTGTGGGCCGGGCCACGGTATCCAACTCCACCGAAGCCAACACCTTCATCGAAAAGGTGCTGAAGTACGAAAAAGATCCTCCCCGCACGGACTATCCCCGAGATGCACTGCTGGTGGGAATGGACTACGACGACATAACACACGGTGAGTACCTGAAGGCCCACGTCTTCGTTCTGCTTCCTTCCGGGTTCAACGTTACTCGGGTGTTCGACAGCTATGGCGGCAACCACAGGACGGACGTGTTGAACGCGCTTAATGCCGGGCAGAACCTGGTGAATCATACCGACCACTCCAACATCACCATTATGGGCACGGGCTATTATAATCACGGCTGGGGCATTTACAGCTCGGACGTGGATGCTTTGGCCAACGACGGGCAGTTGTCCGTGGTGGTGAGCACCGGTTGCCATCCCAACCACATGGACTACAACGACTGCATTGCGGAGCATTTCGTCATCCATAACCCCAACCGGGGGGCGGTGGCCTTTACCGGCAATACTCGCAGCGGCTACTACTATGGGGGCGATCCCTACAGCCTGTCCAATGGCCTGGACGAACAATGGTGGATTTCGCTTTGTGATCGCTCCAAGTACAACATCGGCCAGACCCTGGCCGACGCCAAAGATCATTTTGTGGGTGACGGATCTGGGGAGCGACACTGCAAATGGACCTTCAACCTCCTGGGCGAGCCGGAAATGCCCATCTGGACCACCCAGTTGGACAGCCTGGAGGTGACCTTTCCAGACACCGTTGCGCCCGACTCCTCGTTTCTGATTCACGTTGGAGGTGCCACCTATCACAATTCGCTGTACTCGGCCCGGGTGTGCCTGTGGAAACAGGGCCAGGTCTACCTTACGGGTTACACCGACTACAGCGGGAATGCCAGCTTCGATCCGGTTCCCTCCACCGAAGGCATCATGCTGGTAACGGCAACCAAGCGCAATTATCTCCCTTACGAAGGGCAGGCTTACGTCTATCCGCCGGCGTACATCTCCGGCGATGCCAACGGCGACCGGTCGGTGGATCTGGCGGATGCGGTCTACCTGCTCAATTATCTTTTCAAGAGCGGCTTGCCTCCGGTTCCCCCGGCGGCGGGCGATGCCAACTGCGACAGGCAGGAGGATTTGGCCGACGTCGTTTACCTGCTGAACTATCTTTTCAAAGCGGGGACTTCGCCCTGCGAACCTGATTGAAACACCAGGACAACCTCCTTTTGCACCAGCGGGGTTACGAATCTCTGAATGCGACAGGCCGAGCGGCTGATAGCCCGGCCTGTGTTTTTTTGTGCGCAGACTTCTGGCCATCCGCCTCGCCGTCAAGAGAAGCCCAGAACGCATGCTGGTAGCCCAGGTGAATTAACGGCTCACCCGCATCGGTGCTGCTTCCGCCGACTCATCTTTCCCCGGCTGAACCGCCGGTTCTGTACCCACCTTCTGTTAAATCTAAATAATCCCGGTTTGTTGCCGATATGAGAACTTAGAAACGAAGCGGCAGAATCAATGGAAGACTGCCGCGTCCGAAAACAGTCACTCCAAAACAAGAGGGGAAAGACCATGAACCGGAGGAATCGCCTTTTTCCGAGGGAAGGGTACTGGCTAATTCTGGCCGTGTTGTTGGCATTGGCCTCGGTGACGGCCTGCTCGGAGAAATCCACCAAGGATGCCGAAAAGGTGATACTTATAAAATCGCTCTCCGCGGCTCCGGCCGAGATCCAAAAGGGGCAGAGCGGGGTGGTGGACGTGCAGGTGGGAGACGATGCCGATCGTGCGGTTTCCGGCGTGCAGGTCTCCTTCTCCGTTTCGCCGGGCAGCATCGGCTACTGTCTGCCCACGGTTGATACCACGGACGCCACCGGTTCCGCCGCCACCGTTTTCACCGCCACAGACTACGGCACCGCCACCATCACGGCGACAGTGGCGGGCGTGGCCACCAAAACCATTCAAGTAGGCGTGGTGTCCTCCGGAGGCGGCCTCCGACCGCTGGAAATCGAGATGACCCCCACTTGGCTGCCGGCTGACGGAATGTCCTCCGCCACCTTGAAGGTGACGGTCAGCGACACCACCGGCAATCTGGCCGAGGACGGCACCATCGTCAAGTTCACGGCCGGAGAGAAGTTCGAGGACGTAGACGAAGACGGCTACTACACGGAAGGCATCGATCAACTGAAGTACGACGTCAATCAGGATGGCAGGTGGAATGCCATCGGATTCGTGCCCTCATACGCCTTGACCCAGGACGGCGAGGTGGAGGTGACCTATATCGCCGGATTCAGAACCGGGACTACCTACATCAAAATCACCTCCCAACCGGGAGGCGTTCTGGTCCAGGATGATGCCACCGTACTTCTGGTGCCCACCGACAGCGTGGCCTACGTGGTGCTGATCCCGGACGTGCCCAGAATTCAGGTGAGAGGCACGGGCGGAATGGAGGCGGCCCAGGTAAGAGCCATATGCTACGACGACAACGGCAATCGGGTGGGCGCCGACTGGCCTGTGGAGTTCTACATCATGAACGGGCCGGGAGGAGGAGAGACCTTAAACGGCACGTCCGAGGATTCCGTGACCGTCAACACCAACCCCCAGGGCGAAGCGGTAGTCACCCTGGCCAGCGGAACCAAATCGGGCGCGGTGAGATTGAGAGCCAAGGTGGGTGGGGTTCTGTCATATTCCACTTTGGTCACCATCTGCGCCGGTCCTCCCACCGATATCTCCATAGGGGTCACTCCCTGCAACATCCGGGGCTGGGACAAAGACTGCGTGGAGGCGGAGCTTTGCGCCTGCGTGGTGGACATTTACGGAAACCCGGTTCCGGATTCCACTTCGGTTCATTTCGGAACCGAAGAGGGGATGGTATACTGCTGCGACAAAACCAAGGACGGCTGCGCCAAGACCACCTATTCGTCCGGCGACCCGAGAAACAACGGCCTGGCTCGAATCTGGGCGGAGACCTGGGGTGAGGGCGGACTTGTGGCCGATACCACCACCCTGATCGTGTCCGGACCTCCGGCCAGCGTCACCTTCTGGAAGTATCCCACCAGCATCCTGGCGGACGGGGTATCCAAGGGTGACGTGGGGGTGGAAATCCTGGACGTCAGCGGCAATTTCGTTCTGCCGGTGGAAGTGCAGATGAAAACGGCATTCGGCTCGGTCATTTCGGGAAACTCAGCCGACGGATGCTATGCCAGCTCATATGAGACCGAATTCCTCAGCCAGCCGCTGCTTCAGGACTATCACGTCTCCGATCCCCATCTGGACGACGGAATCGGGGCCATCAATGTTCTGACGGCGAGGGCCGGATTTGTCTCCAGCTCGGTAAACATCACCTTCCTCACGGTGAATACTTACAGCAAGAACTGCGAGATCGACATAGAAGGTTCCGTTCCGCACGGCTCCACCGTGCCGGTGGTGGTGATCATCAAGGATCGGTACGGCAATCCTCTGGGTGGGCACCTGGTGGAGGCGGATGCGGCCAGTACCAGCGGAGGCACCATAACCGGCTCGGCTTACACCAACGAGTTTGGAGAGGCCACCGGCTTCGTGTACGTGGCCACCACCGATCCGGGCATAGAAAACGGAGTGGTGGCGTTCTGCGACATGGATCCCCGAGGCGGCGTTTGCATAGCCAAGAAAATCGAGATCGCCGACGATTAAAGCAAGGAAAGAAATGCATCGAAAGGAAGCCCCGCCCAAAGGCGGGGCTTTTTTCTTTGGGGGTTTCTTAAAAGCGTCAACGGATGTAACGGATTAAACCGGTGGTTGCATTTGCTACGGACTACGGACCGCCGACCACGGACGGATTGTGCGATAAACGTATGCAACCGACAATGCATTAGCGGTGGACGGTCGACGGTGGACGTATAAAACGGATCAGAGCCACAGAGCGTATCAATGCCTTGTAATGGCTGACCGCATCAAATTCCTGGGCACCGCCGGGGCGCGCTTCGTGATGATCAAGCAGCTCAGATCATCGGCCGGTACCTGGCTGACCCTGGAGGACAAGAACCTGCTTTTGGACCCGGGTCCCGGAACGCTGGTCAGATGCGCCAAGAGCAGACCTCCCTTGGACCCCACCAAGCTGGACGCCATCATCCTTTCTCACCAGCACATCGATCACGCCAACGACGTGAATATCATGATCGAGGCCATGACCACAGGCGGTTTTTCGAAACGGGGAATTCTGTTCGCTCCCCGATCGGCCCTGAAAAACGATCCTATCGTTCTCAAATACGTTCGGGAGTACCTCGATGAAATTCGGATACTCAAAGAGGGCTCGACTTACAGGTTGGGAAAGGTCAGGATCTCCACGCCCCTGCGCCACGTTCATCCCGTGGAGACATACGGCATCGTGTTTCGGACTCCCAGGTATACGATTTCGTTTGTGACGGACACCCGGTTCTTCCCGGAACTAGTCAAGAAGTACAAAAAAAGCGACCTTCTGGTGATCAACGTCGTGCGCCACGATGGAAAAGGGGGAAAGAGAATGGACGTGGATCATCTGAATCTGGAGGATGTGAAGAAACTCATCAGCGGCATCAAGCCCAAGCAGGCCATACTGACCCATTTCGGATATACCATGGTTCGTTCCAAGCCCTGGGAGCTGGCGGCTGAGGTTCAACAGGAGACCGGAGTCAAAACCATCGCCGCCGGCGATGGAATGGAATTCGATTTGGAGAAACAACTGCTGTAACGTGGGTTCAGGATAGAGTATCCCCGATCCAAGCTACTCGCAGCGTAAGAGCGCGTCCGTGGGACTCACGGCAAGATGCACCCCCACAGCAACCTCGCCTAAAAGGGGTTGACAAGACTGCATAAAAGATTATCATAGCTATCGACCATCTGGTAAGACACGGCACGTAGACAAAAGCTTTCGGGGGAAGCCAATTTGCCAGTATTCGGCAACAAACAAGGAGCATAACATGGATAGCAAATACACCGCGGTCATCAAGCAAGAGAATGGTTGGTGGATAGGATGGATTGAGGAAGTCCCCGGAGTGAATTGCCAGGAGAAGACCAAGGAAGAATTGCTTTCAAGCCTCAAGGAAACCCTGAAGGAAGCCATAGAATTTAACAAACGCGAGGCTTTGACAGCGGCAGGTGAGTCATATCACGAAGAGAAGATCGGCATATGAAGAGAAACGCCCTGCTTAGGCATCTTCGAAAACATGGTTGTAGGCTAATGAGGGAAGGCTCCCGCCACTCCTGGTGGCACAATCCGACTTTGAACAAACGGTCGTCTATACCAAGACATATAGAAATTGTCGATACCCTGGCAAACAAGATCTGCAAGGATATTGGAGTGCCGTTCATGAAATAGCTTAAGCTCCTCGCCGGACTCCCCATGCCCCCGACGCTATTCATTTGCCACGTGAGCGGCAACCTGACCGCGGGGACGGTCTTGATCCGCTACCTTCCACCCCTGATGCAGCCATCCGTTCAATCTGTTGTATCCGTTGACCGGCCGACTTTCTCCGTTGACAGCTCCGTGACTTCCGGCCGGCAATCCTCAATCTTCACCGGCAAAGTCGAGTACTGGACAACTCCGTTCCTGGAAAGCTTGGCTTTGAATATGACGCTCTTTGTGGTCTCTTTCTTCTTTTGATCGAAGACGAAATTCCCCAGGCTGTAGACTATCACTCCGCCGTTATATTCTTCGATCTCCTGCAGCACGTGAGGATGATGTCCCAGAATCAAGTCAGCTCCGGCATCGATCAGTTGGTGGGCTACTCTGATTTGCGATGCATTGGGCTTCTTGTGGTACTCATCTCCCCAATGCATGGACACCACAACCATGTCGGCCTTTGCTTTCAGCCTGGTGACGGCTTCGGTCGCCTTTGCGGAATCATAGAAGGCTATGGATGGCTCGCCCTCCTTTACCTTCACCCAACTCATGGGATAGGCGGAGAAAGCCAAGAATGCTATCCTGATTTGCTTCAGATCGAAGATCGCAGGACTAGCGGCGTACTTATCCGTCTTTCCCGCTCCGGCGAACTTTATCCTCTCGCCCTTTAGGAACTCCAGGGTGCTTAGGATGCCGTTTTTCTCGCAGTCGAACATGTGGTTGTTGGCCACAGAGACCACATCGAACCCCGCGTCCTTCAATCCCGCCGCGTCCTCGGGCCTGATGCAGAAATTGCAGTTTTTGAACTTCCTTTTGGCTGACGGCCAGACCGCACACTCCAGATTGCAGAAGGCGATGTCCGCCTGGGTAATAATACTCTTGGTTTTCTCGAAGGGATAGCCGACACCGTGCTCTTTGATCTTCTCATAGACTCCCCTGCCCAGCATCACGTCGCCTACCGCCACCAATTGTATGACTGACGTGTCCTGCAACGATGCTTGATAGTCGCTGAATTCGCGGGCGCCCGGTCCTCCGTATATACCCAGGTCCGAAGGCCCGCCGTCCGGATCGGTGAAGCTCGAATCGCCGGAATCAATGGCCGGCGAGCCGGGCAACAGGTGGAAGTCGATTTTTCCCCGGAACATGGGATTCGCCGAGATATTGCCGCCCTCTCCGGTGAGGTCGTCCATGTCCCGATAGTCTCCTTCCTGATTGCCCCAGACGATGTTGTGGGAGATGATGAAGTTCTCCGGCTTGCCGTTCATCCAGATGCCCACACAGGGGCAAACCCATTCCTCCCGCCAGCCGTTTTCGGTAACGATGTTGTTGATGAAGGTGCCCCGCGCGGTTTCGCTCCAGGGAGCAAAGCCGCAGTTACCGTTTCTGGTGACCACGTTGTTGGAGGCTTCCATAAAGGAATTGCCGGTGGCGATTATGCCCCAGCCAAGATTGTCGTAAACCGCATTGTTTCGCACGATGGCCCGCGAATCCCCGAACGTGCCGATACCTTTCCAATAGCCGGAAATGCGATTGCGGTGAACCATAGCAGTGGCGTCCCAGGTGATGCCGATTCCAGCTCCCCGTCCTTCGCAGATGGAGTTGTCGGCGATGTAAGCGGTTGCTCCACGATAGAGAGCCACCCCGTCCCAGCCGTTATTCTCGATGACGTTGTTGAGGATGAAGAGCTCCGAGTTCTCCCTGCCGAATATCCCTCCAATGCCCACAACCACGTCTTCGAGCTGGTGAGTGTTGTCGGAAATCCTACAATCCTTGACCGTAACCCGGGAATACTTGACCACAACTCCCGCGTCGGTGGCCATTCCATCCGGATCGCGAACCCCGCCGGAGATGGTCAGATTAGATATGACCGAACCCCGGCTGTTCTCGAATAGGACTCCGTATCCCGCCTTGGTGACCAGAAAGGTGCTGTCGGCCCCAGAGCCGATTATCTCAATCGCCTTGTCTTTAATCAAAAATCCCCTGGTGGCTTCCACGTGCGTCCTGTGCTGCTCGCAGTTGCCGCAAAGCTCTTCAGGATAGGAATCTGGCTGAGCCTGGTAGGTTCCGGGCAGAATGAGTATCCTATCCCACTCGGTGGCGAAGTCGAAGGCAGCCTGAAGATCGCGAAACGGATCAAGCAACGTGCCGGTCCCGACCTTCTCGTCGTTCAGATCGTCGACGTAAACGGTCGCTGCATGCACGCCCAGCGGCAGCACCAAGAGGCTCATCGTCGATAATATGAGAATCCAGGATCTCATAATTTCCTAGTTACATTTCTTGCGCCTACCGTCATACAGCAAACTCGCTATCATAGGGCGGGGCATTCAGCCCCGCCGAAGCATCTTCGTATTCGATGGAAATCACCGGACATCTCACGGGGCGGCTAGGCGGGCTTCTTCGGCTACCTTCTCCAGGGCCAGCTGTTTTTCCTTGAAATGTTGGTTCAGATCCGCCAGGGTGATCCATCCCCCCAGGGCCACGCCCACATAAGTGGCGAAAAACCTCCACAACACGGCGAATACCACCAGGTAGCCGGTGGGTACGATGGTGGACATCAGAGAAACGGAGCTGACCTCCGCGATTCCGCTCGCCCCGGGTGTGGGTGAGAAATAGAGGATGAAATACTGGATGATCTGAAGGTACAGCACCTGCAAGAAGTCCACGTTCAGACCCAGACCGCGCAGAATCACGAAGGCAATCAAATACTTGTTGAGATAGATGGCGATGGTCAAAAGAAAACTGACAAAGAGTATGAACTTTTCCCGGTGAATGAAGTGCTGAAGATAAAACCGCAGCTGAACCACCTGGTCTTTGAACTTCTCCGACATGGTGTTCTGCTTTTCCTTGTCCTTCCTCCAGATCACTTTGCCGACCAGCCGGAAGATCTTGAACAAAGAACTCAGAGAATCGGGCTTTATCACCAGGAATATCCCCAGAAGGGAGACCAACGAGAAGACCAAGAAGCTGTAACGGATCAGATAAGTCAATCCTTTGGCGAACATACCTCCGCTGGTGAAGAAGAACACGATGAGAAAACCGATGAAGAAGAAAAACATGGAGGAGAAGAAATTAATCAAACTGACCGAGATGGCCCCGGAAAGCGGAACTCCCCGCCGGTTGAGGATGTAAAGCTGCGCCGGACCGCCCCCGGTGTTGGATGGGGTGACCGCGGCCATGAAGATGTTGGCCAAATTGGCCTTGATGCAGTCGAGGAGCCCCACCCTTTTTAGGATCTCCTTGGTGAAGAAGACATAGATGCGCAAGCCCCCCAGAAGAAAATCCAGCGCCACCAAAACCAGAGCCAAAACCATAAACTCCGGTCTGAACGACTCCAAGGCTTTGACGCTTTCTCCGGTGGTGGTGAAGAAGAACACGCAGGCAAAACCCAGCAGGCTCAAGAGCACGAACAGCCGAAAACCCCGGAGTATGTTTTTCTTATCGAAGCTCAGATCCATTGCCGTCACCGTCTTTGGACACTATCCGGGACAGTGTGTTTTTGACCCCGTTCCAGGTATAGAAACACTCCACCTCTCCCCGGCACCCATACCAGCAGGCCTGGCACCGGTTCTCTATCTGCTTCTGCAGCAGAGCGTTCTTAAGCTCATTCATTTCGATGGTCTTGATGTTGCCCACCGGGTTTTCCATGTCTTCCACGCACTTGGCGATATCGCCCCGATCGTCGATGTTGAAAAACAGTCTCCCTGCCTGACAGCCGCCTATACCCTCCCGGAAGAATTGGTCGTATCTCCGCAGGTATTCCCGGCTGGACTTGAAGTGGGGGTATTTTCTCTTGAGCCGGAGAAGATGGCCGGAGACCTCTTGGGTGATGGCGTGATCGGTTATCACCTGGTCCTTTTGGCCGTTGGTCTTGATGTCGGCATAGGGTTGAAGCGTGAACTCCGCCCCCAACTTTCCGGCCAGGATGATCAGCTTCTCGATGTGGTCCACGTTTTCCTTCAAAAGCACGGCAGTCACGTTGACCTTCTGGATCTTATCCGTTCTGGCCTGGACAAAACAGCGAACGGCCTCCACCGCTTTCTTGAAAGCCCCCTCCCGGCCCCGGTTTTGGTCGTGGAGTTTCTCGTCGGCGAAATCCAGCGATACCACCGCGCCCATCAGGCCCGACCGAAACAGCCTTTGGGCCGTCTCCGGCTTGACCAGCCAGCCGTTGGTGGTGATGAAGGGAAAATGATAGGCGGAAACGGCGCTGACGATCTCCGGCAGGTCCTTTCGGATCAACGGCTCGCCGCCGGCCAGGGAGATGAACAGAGGGCCCAGCTTCCTGAGCTTCCTGGCCCCCAGGGCAAACTCCGAGACGCTCAGCTCTTCTTCCCTACGATTGCCCATTTTCCAGTATCCGCAGAAGGAACAGCGGAAATTACACCGGTAGGTCACCTGCCAGGAGCAGTAAAGAGGCCTTTTGGCAAGGTAGGCACAAGCCAGGTCGAATGATTTCCTGTAAAGATCGACGGGGATCAACCGGGTCCACCCTCCTCGCTTTGCGACCAGCGAAGGAACAAGCGTTTTATGCCTGTCTAAAGGTACGTAAGCCCCTTCTTGAATGTCAAGGAGAAAATGGCTCAGCACAACCGGCCGGCGACGCAAGTCATTAGTTGTCCGAGGCTTAGCAAAGCATGCCCGGACCTACGGTGGTTGTCGCCTGGGGCTGGGTGGAAAGTGCAGTGTCCCGCTTCGTCTATGTCCGGGGAGCAGGGTTTTTGGCCCTCATCCTCTTGTTGCTCCGCAAGAAGTCAGGCTCGCTTCAGAACCTCCTGCTCCAACAGCCGTTTGTTATAGAAGGATATTATGTCCCCTCGTCTTAAGACCCCCAGGAGCTTCTTGGGATCGTGCTGGTCCACTACCGCCAGCCCATCCAAGTCCTTGGCTTCGAATTTAGCCAAGGCGGACCCCAAGTTCTCGTCCGGCGACAGGGTGGGCGGATAATGCATCATGATATCCTCGACGATCACCAGATCCTCTAACACCCTCTGAGTCACCACCGGTCTGATGTCCTGAAGAGTCAGCATGCCTTTCAACTCGCCATCTCGATTCAACACCGGGAACACGCTCTCCCGACTTTCCTCCACGAATCGGAGCAGTTGAGGAAGCGGCATGTCCTGAGGAACGGTCTGCCAGGTGGTGGTCATCACCTCCCGGACCAGCATGCCTTCCAATATGCTTTTGTCCTTTCCCGCCTTCAGGCTTACGCCCCGGCGTCTCAATTTCAGGGTGTAGATCGAGTCTCGCTGCAAGTGGTCCGCCAGAAAGGTGCTTATCACCGAGGCCAACATCACCGGAAGAATGATCCTATAATCTCCGGTCATCTCGAAGATGAGAAGCGTTCCGGTGATGGGGGCGTGAATGGCTCCTGCTACCACCGCGCTCATCCCCACCAGAGCATAGGCGCCGGTGGAGGCAGTCACGTGGGGGAAAATGGCATGCATGATGCCGCCGGAAAATCCCCCCAACATGGCTCCCATGAACAGGGAGGGAGCGAATATCCCGCCCGAATTCCCGGATCCCAGAGTCAGGGACGTGGCTATCATCTTGAGAAACACCAGAAGAAACATCAGCCACACCACCACCTCACCGCGAAGGGCAGAGGTGATGGATTCGTAACCGTCGCTGAAGATCTGAGGAAAGAAGACTCCGATTATTCCCAACATCAGTCCGGCCAGCGCCGGTTTGTATATGTCGGTTATTTTGAGAGCCTCAAACAAATCCTCGGTTTTGTACAGAGCCTTGATGTAGAGCACAGCTACGAAGCCCGCCAGTATGCCCAGACCCATATAGAGCGGAATCTCCCAGGCCGAGACCAGAGAGTAACTGGGAACCGAAAAGGCGGGTTGGTTGCCGAGAAAAGCCCGGGAGATGACGGAAGCCAACACCGAGGAGAGGATGATGGGACCAAAGGTGGGAATGGTGAAATCCCCCAGGACGATTTCCAGGGCAAAGAGCACTCCGGCTATGGGGGCGTTGAACACGGCGGAGATGCCGGCGGCGGCTCCGCATCCCACCAGGATTTTCACCCGATTGCCGGACATGTGAAAGAATTGGCCCACGGTGGAGCCGATGGACGAGCCGATTTGAACGATGGGACCCTCTCTTCCCGCCGAGCCTCCCGACCCGATGCAGATGGCGGAAGCCACCGCTTTGGCCACGGCCACCCGGGGACGGATTACGCCTCCTTTTAATGCCACCGCCTCCATCACCTCCGGCACGCCGTGTCCCCGGGCCTCCTGAGCGTAACGATAGACAATGGGACCCACCAGGAGCCCGCCGATGGCCGGGACCAAGGGGATGAGCCAATCACCATAGGCGGAGATGTGAGATAGAATCACCCCTTGGGGGCTTAGGAAGAAATTCTTGCAGGACAGGATGGCCCACCGAAAGGCAATGGCGCCGAAGCCGGTGGCGATGCCCACTCCGAAAGACAGAGCGATCAATAGAATCTGCTCGTTGATCTTCAGCTTGGCAAGAAACTTCAGAAGCGGAAGGTACGATCTGTTGATCCGAAAGCTCCTCATGGGGTCAGAAGCTAAGAAGAATCTATAGGTTTGTCAAAGAATCCTTGTTCTGCCGGGGCACTTTTTCCGCCGCAGAAACTGGTGGTCGGTCCCTGTTGCATACCGCTATCATCTATCCCTCTAACTCACCTGCTCCAGCTCGCATTCCATCGACTTCAGATTCAATCCCTCGGTCGGTTGTAGATAGACCTTTCGGAATCGAACGATTCCCATCTTGTCCACCAGAAAGATGGCGGGATAGACCTTCTGTAATGATGGCCCTGCCGGCACTCCATATTGTTGACTCACCAACAAAACCGGGGGATCGAACCTTAGGTCGCTTTCGATCTTCAAGATGGGGAACCGGAATTTCCTTTCCTGTTTCAATCGGTGCGAGGTCCATCTCTCATCCAGGCTCAGCGCCAGAATCTCGAGGTCCTCTCCCTCCATTTCGTCACAGAACAGATTCAACTCTTCCCACAGTTTCAGGCAGGAGGCACTCCTCGCCCCGGAACAGAAGAAAAGCAGGACGCTTTTGTGCCCTCGAAACTCCGAAAGCCTTACTTCCCGGCCATCCGAATCCTTGAGCGCAAAATCGGGCGCAAAATGTCCCACCCGTATCCGATTGACGTTGTCCACGACCACTTCTCCTGAGACGACCAATCCGGTTTTGCTCACCAGAGGCCGCTACTTCTGCTCGAACTCGCTCTCCAGACCTTGTTTTTCAAAAAGCATGGCGATGGCTTTGGTCTTGGCCTTGGATTTGTGCCATTTCT
>CAZPRG010000003.1:0-32722 GCA_964588675.1 uncultured Ignavibacteria bacterium | reverse complement strand
CTCCCATTATCTTGATCCCCACCGGGGTCTTGATGCCCGTGGCCAGCATGTCGATTCTGGTCTTGATGGGCATGGTCCAGGCATTGGTCAAACCGGGGAACTGGATGGCTCCATCCATCTCCTCCACCAGTTTGTCGGGAGTCATCCCCGGCCGCCAGTCTTTCTTGGGTTTAAGCCGGATGGTGGTCTCGATCATGGTCAGGGGCGCCGGATCGGTGGCCGTCTCCGCCCGGCCGATCTTCCCGAAGACCGATGCCACCTCCGGGAAGGAGGCGATGATCTTGTCGGTCTGCTGCAATAGCTCCTTGGCCTTGGTGATGGAGATTCCCGGAAAGGTGGTGGGCATGTAGAGCAGATCCGCCTCATACAGCGGCGGCATGAACTCGCTGCCTATCTTCAGGATGGGGACGGCCGTGGCGGCCATCACCATCAGGGCCACGGCTATCACCAGCCAGGGGTGTTTCAGCACCCAGGTAATGGCCGGATGGTAGAGTCTGTGAAGGATTCGGCTGAGCGGGTTGCGCTCCTCGGTTCTGATCCTTCCCCTTATCCAGTAACCCATCAACACCGGCACCACGGTGATGGACAAAAGCGCGGCCCCGGCCATGGCGTAACTCTTGGTGAAGGCCAGCGGCTTGAAGAGCCGCCCCTCCTGCTGCTCCAACAGAAACACCGGCAAGAAGGAGACGGTGATGACCAGAAGACTGTGGAAGAGGGTGGGGCCCACCTCCTTGGCGGAGCGGGCGATGATGGACCAGTAGTCCATTTGGCCCCGGTATCTCTCCAGATGCTTGTGGGCGTTCTCCACCATGATGATGGCCGCGTCCACCATGGCCCCAATGGCGATGGCGATGCCCCCCAGCGACATGATGTTGGCGTTGATCCCCTGGAAGTACATGATGATGAAGCTGATCAATACTGCGGTAGGCAGGGTGAAGATGGCCACCAGCGAGCTTCTGAAATGCAGCAGAAAGATCATGATGACGATGGCCACCACGATCATCTCCTCCAGCAGGGTGTGTTTTAAGGTATGGATGGATCCCTCGATCAAATGGGACCGATCGTAAACCGGTTTGGTGACCACTCCCGGAGGGAGACCGCTTTTCAGCTCCTCCAGCTTCTGCTTGACCAGTTCGATGGTGCGCAGGGCATTCTCTCCGGAGCGCATAATCACTATCCCCCCCACCACCTCCCCCTGGCCGTCCATCTCCGCGATTCCCCGCCTGAGCTGGGGACCGACGTTCACCCGGGCCACGTTTCTCACGAGAACCGGCACGCCGTTTTTTCCCATGCCCAAAGGGATGTTCTTCAAGTCTTCGATGGACTTGATGTAACCCAAACCCCGGACCATGAATTCGGTTTCGCCCATCTCCACCAGGCTCCCCCCCACGTCGTTGTTGGAACGCTCTATGGCCATCTTCACGTGAGAAAGGGGAATGTTAAACGCCAGAAGCTTGTCCGGGTCCACCTCCACCTGGTATTGTTTGACGTAGCCCCCCACCGAGGCCACTTCCGCCACTCCCGGCACCGAGGTCAGGGCGTATTTGAGATACCAGTCCTGTATGCTCCTCAAATCGGACAAATCCAGCTTCCCACTTTCGTCCTGCAGGACGTACTCATACACCCAGCCCACTCCGGTTGCGTCGGGCCCCAATTGGACGGTCACCTTCTGAGGCAAACGCCCGGAGGCCGAGTTGAGATACTCCAGCACCCGGGAGCGAGCCCAGTAGAGATCGGTCCCGTCCTCGAAGATGACGTAGACCAAGGAGAATCCGAAAAACGAATAGCCTCTTACCGCCCGGGCGTACGGGACCGAGAGCATGGCCGAGGTCAGGGGGTAGGTCACCTGATCCTCCACCACTCTGGGCCCCTGGCCCGGATACTTGGCCTCCACTATCACCTGCACGTCGGACAAATCCGGGATGGCATCCAGCTTGATGTTCTGCAGACAATAAACGCCCGTGACGATGACCGCCACGGTCAGCAGCAGGACCACCAGCCGGTTCTTTATGCAATAGTCGATTATGTTGGCTAACATGTCATATCCCCCTCATTCCGACTTGCTTCCAAGCGGCACCAGCTTCATGCCGCACTCCGGGCACTCGCCGGGCTGGTCGGAAAGGATGTGATGATGCTCCGGCATGGGGCAGGTGTAAACCGTCCTGCCGGTCTGGGTGATGGGGACCAAATCCATCCCGCATTCCGGACAGGTTCCCGGACCCACCTGAAGGACATAGCTGTGTTCGGGCATGGGACAAGTGTAGACCTGGTCGGCGAAATCGGCCTTCTTATCCGGGGTCAGGTTCAGGTTCTTGGTCCCGGTTTCGGCTTGCTGAGCTTCGGTCCGTTCAGAGCTGTCCGGAACGGGCGAAACTTGGGACTGCGGCTTGGACGAGCCGGCGGTCTGGGCGCTGATCATTTTCTGGATGGCCTCCTGGGTCTTGCTCTCCGAGTCCAGCATGAACTGACCTGAAGCCACGATGGTCTCGCCTGGCATAAGCCCCTCTTTTACCTCCACCACATTTCCCTCTCCGCTCACGCCGGTGACGATCTCCCGGGGGGCAAACTTGCCCTCCCCAAGATCCACGAATACTATCTCCCTCTTGCCGGAGTGAATCACGGCCTCCTCGGGAACCAAAACCCTCATCCCCGGCAGATCGGATTCGATCACCACATCGGCGTACATCTCCGGCTTAAGCTTGAGATCGGGATTGGAAAACTCCAGCCGCACCTTGACGTCGCGAGCCTTGGCATCCAGATAGGGATAAACATAGGACACCTTCCCCTCGAACGACTCCCCGGGGAGATAAGGCAGGCTCACCCGGGCCGTCTGACCCAGCTTTAGGTAGGGAAGCTGATATTCGTAAACGGAGGCCAGAACCCACACCGTGGAAAGATCGGCGATTCTGAAAAGGTCCGACCCGGCCTTGACGTAGGTGCCTTCCACCGCGTCCTTGTGAACCACCACTCCCCGGGCCGGCGAGTTGAGAGTCAAGGTTTTCTTCATTCCGGCGCCGCTTTCCAGATTCCGAATCTGGCCCTCATCGATGCCCCAGTACTCCAGTCTCCGGCGGGTGGAATTCAGAAGCTCCAGCGCCCCCTGGCGCACGTCCTGGTAAGGGCTGTCCTTGAGCGACTGGTAGTTCTTAGCCGCGGAGAGGTACTCCTCCTGGGTGCTGACCAAATCGGGCGAATATATCTCCAGAAGCGGCTGGTCCTCTTTGACCTCCTGCCCGGTTTCGTTCACGTACAGCTTCTCTATCCAGCCGTCGATCTTGGTGTTTATCACGTACAGCTTCCGCTCGTCATAGGTCACGTTGGCCACCGTCCGGATGGTCCGGGTCAGCCTGCCGGTTCGGACCGCCACGGTCCGCAGACCCATGTTCTGAACAGTGACCGGATCTATGGCGATGGCGCCTTCCTCGATCTGGTCTTCATACACCGGCACCAGATCCATTCCCATGGGCGACTTTCCCGGTTTGTCGGAGATGTAGGTCGGATCCATGGGCGCCCGCCAGTACTTTATCTTTCGCTCACCGGGCGGCACGGCTGCCGCTGCGGAAGCGGTCTTGACCGGCGTGAGTTTCATTCCGCAAATGGGACAATTCCCCGGTTGGTCGCGGATGATGTCGGGATGCATGCCGCAGGAATAAAGCTGCTTGCCGCCGGCCGTCTCGGTTGCCGTCGTCTGGGTCGGGCCCGACGATTTTTCTGCGATCAGAAGCCCTCCCACGGCTCCCGCACCCAAAGCCACTATTACCACCAGAACCACCGCCCACCATTTCGATTTATTCTGCGACATGATCTATTCTCCTTCCTCGAGCAGCGACCTGCCGACCATCTCCTCCAGCCGGGCCACGGTCGAAAAATACGAACTTAGAGCCTGATGATAGGCGATCCGGTAGTTGTAAAGGGTCGTCTGGCTGTTAAGCAGCGTCAGAAAGTCCACCTTGTCCACCTGGTAGCCCGACCGGGCGGATTCCAGCGAAGCCCGGGCCTGGGGCAGGATGGCCGATCCATAAAGCTGGACCTGCTCTTTGTATCTGGCCAGCGAATAGAAAAGTCGGGATACCGCCAGCTTCACCTGGTTGGTCATCTGCTCGTACTTGAAGCGGGCGGATTTCAGCTCCGATTCCTTCTCCTCCACCTTTCTCTTCTGCTTCGACCAGAAGTAAAGCGGCACGTTCACCCCCACCGAGGCGGAGAAGAAACCCACTCCCCGCACCGGGTCACCGGGCACCTCTTCCCGCACCCGGTAACTGACCGAAAAAGCCAAATCCGGCAGGTACTCGCGGCGTGCCAGCCGGTGTGACGACTCGGCCGCCCGCACGGTCGACTCCATCCCCTGCAAAGCGGGGTTCGAATCCACGGCCATGCTCTGGAGCTCGGTCTCGGAGTAAGTCATCTCCCGAAATCGCAGGCTCTCCGGCCGGTCCAGGGAATCCTGGGGACTGCGGTTGAGAAGAACGTTGATCTCGGCCCGGGCAGTTCGTCTGCCCTCCTCCAGCGAAACCAGCTGGTCCGTCATCTTGGACACCTCCACTTGGGCCTTGAGCACGTCCTGCTGAAGACCTTTGCCCACGGAATATCGGGTGGAGGCCACCTGGGCGAACTCCTGCAGCAGGCTCTTGTTCTCCCGGGTGATATCGATGGACTCATCCAGCAGGTAGAGCCGGTAATAGTCGGCCTTGAGCTGGGCCACCACGAAATCCGCAGCAGTCTCATAATCGGATTCCGCCTTCCGGGCCAGGCTTCGGGCCGCGCTTTTCTTCAGCCCCAGCTTCCCGGGAAAGGGAATAGTCTGGGTGAGCATGAATTCGATACCGCTCATGGGTGTTCGGTTTAGGTCCCAGGAATCGACGGGCAGATTGGAGGCGGTGGCCTTCAGCATGGGATCGGGCAGCGAGCCGGCCTGGGGAACTCTTGCCTGGAAGGCCTGATAGCGAAGCTGGGCTGCGGCCAAATCCGGGTTGGCTCTGAGCGCCTCTGCTATCAGAGAATCCAAGACCAGCCCTTGCGCCCGTCCTTTGGTGGCCGTCGGCCCCAACAGGAGCAGGCAGATCAGAAGCCCGCACCCAAAGAGAGTTTTTTTCAACTTGACCTCCTGAAGTAAAGATAGACTCATCCCGAAAGGGACAACCCGTTGCTCTGGGGAGGATGTCAGCAATCACGTCAAGTTACATCTTCCCCGCGCGGAGCACAACAGATAGTTGGCCCTTGGGTTCTACTTCAGGAATTAGATTAGAAGTGAGGAGTGAAGAATGAAAAGGGGTTGACCTCTTCCGGGGAAGAAAACCGCCTCCGGCGTGGGACCTTCAGTTTGGCACAGGCAGGCTTGGGCGGCCTGGTGGGTACCGAAGAAAGCCGGCTGCAAATCGGGCGGGCGGTCCTGGTTGGAAGGAGCTGTTGCCGGAGAGGTCGTTTCCTGCTGCTTCTCTGCCACCCGGCAGGGGCAATTCTGCTTTCCCGGCCCCTGATTCTGCACCGGCGTGTTTGAGTTACGACAGCAGCAATTCGAACAACACCTTTCTCGTGAGACTCGCGGCATGACGCATGTTTTTCCAGAAGCTAAAGGAAGCAGAAAAAATGCCGCGACCAGCGCTGCCAGGAACCGTTTCGTCGAAGTCAATGAAATGTGCACCGGGTTTTTTTCCAATCCGATCAAAACGCGTTTTCTCTTTCAGGAGAATCTTTAGTCTAAATACGATGGCTTCTGTCCTGTTTATTTGAGATGGCGAAAGGATCTCTGATCGGATTCTGCGCAATCGGAGTTGTACTCGGAGTCTCGTCGATCCTCGCTCCAACCGCAGTGTGGCTTGAACCGGAGCTTACCAGGAAGAAAGGATAATCCCGTTTAGACAGGCTCTCTCCGGACAAAAAAAGGGAGCGGATGTCTGAAAAGGGGGTTAAAAGGGGGGCAAATAAGGGAAACTTCAGACTAACCGCTCCCGGGCTTTGAAGAATGATCGTGGTCGATATCGCAAATTCCCCGCTATTTCTGGGGAGGTGGACCTCCTTTGTACAGATAGTTAAGTAAATACACCACATCCGCCAAATCTGTTTGACCATCGCTGGTGGCATCCCCGGCAGCCGGAGGGTCGGGAACCGGTCCGTTCTTGTACAGGTAGTTGATCAGAAACACCACGTCGCTTAGGGTGATGGTCCCGTCCCCGTTGGCATCTCCCCTGGTGAACTGCTCTTCGAACACCACCGCCGTCTCCACGTTGCTCCAGGCGCCCCACTGATTCTGCTGGTCCTCGGCCCTGACCTTGTAGCTGAAAGTTCCGTTCTCCTGTCCGGTGATCTGGTAGAACGTGTCGGGGATGGCATCGGACAGGGAGACGATGGATTCGTAACTCTCGAACGGATAGATGTCGTCGGCATAGAACCCATCATAGGTGGTCCAGTCATCGGTTGCGTAACGCAAGCGCAGATAAATCTGCTGCCCCATATAACTGCTGAGGCTGAATTTACCTTCTACCCATGCTCCTCCGGAGGAACCGGTGATGCCGTTCCCCTGGTTGTAGCCGTGGGGGTTGTAGGTGGTGGTGATGTTTCCCGGGATGGGAGAGAAACTGGCGCCCCCGTCGGTGGACACCTCCACGTAAGCGTAGTCCCAGTTTTCCTCGATGTTGTACCAGCACCAGATCTTGAGGCTGTCGTTCGGCTGAACGTTGATGCTGGACGCGCAGGTCACCTTGTTGTTCAGATTGTTTGCCTTGCCGGAATAAAAGCTGTGGGTGGGAGAGTGACTTCTGGTGGCGGAGACCGTGAATCCATCCAACTGCCAACTCGGATACCCGCTTTCCACATCATAGGTGGATCTGGAAAAGCCCGTCATCTCCACCAGCTCGAAGGCTGCCGCGGGGTTCAGAGTGTCTTGATGCGACCAGCGGATGGTGTAGTCGGCCGGGACGGAATCAATGGCCGCCAGTGTAGGTGCGTTGGGCGGGAGTATCCGGCGAGGGTTGTCCGCCAGTTCCGCATATAGAAGATTGGCCGGCAGCTCCAGCTGGCACAAGGGCAGTATCCTGGATGGCGGAGGCCAAAACCCGTCACTCTCGTTGCCGATCTCCGGGCTGATGCCGATGATCCCGGCTTCTCCGTATTCCCAATCAACGCTTCCACCGTTGACCGGGTAGTTGACCGTCTCCCAGGCCGTGCCGGGCGTGTGCCCGTTGAAAACGGCCATGGAATCGGTAATGGCCACGAAAAGATTGTGGTCCGGAGTGTAGAGACGATCATAGCACCAGGGATAGATCAGCCACATGCCCCAGGTGTGATTGTCCAGGCACATGACGAAGTGATGGCTGAGGATGAAATCTCTCATGGCCTGGGTTGTGGGCTCGGAGAAGGGGCCGGTACCTCGATAGGTCTCCTCGCCGCAGTAGGGACTGGAGCCTTCGTCGTCGTATCCCCACATGTAGCTCCAGTTCCTGTTCAAGTCCACCCCGTAGTCTGCGCCGCAGTCGCGCCGATTCGCCCGCCACATCCCCCCGCCCCCTGGGTGTTGGTATTCATTGTAGCAGTATCCTTCCGGGTTCACCACCGGAACGAACCACAGCTCCCGGTCGTTGACCAGATGGGTGGCTACCGGATCGGTTCCGTAGTTGTCCAGAAGGTACCACATAAAGTACAGCAGAACTTCCATGCCTGCCGGCTCGCGAGCGTGAATCAAGGAGTTGAAAAACACCTCCGGCTCGTCCTCGTCCACCGTGGGGTTATCCGATATCTTGATGGCCCAGATTACGCTATCCTCATAACTGTGCCCAATGTCCATCTTGGCCGTGGTGATGGAGGGATGAAGCGCATGCATGGAATCCAGAGCAGCCATGACCTCGCTGTACGTGTGGTACCCCCCCATGGCCTTTCCCTTCTCCAGCCTGCTCTGATAAAAGGCCACCAAATCCGAGTGGACGATATTGGCGTCAAATCCCTTGGAAAGCAGTCGGCCCAACTCCTCCTGATCGGTTATGATATCGATGTATTCATCCGCCTTGACATAGGCCACGTCCAGCCGCAGGCCCAATATCTCCTCCACCTGGGACTTGTCTGCCGGATAAATCCTGACCTGCATCACCTTCTGGTCAGAAGCAGCTGCGGCCATGGAAAACACCCCCACCAAGAGCAAGCACGCCACCAACACTCTTGCGACTTTCACGTTCACCTCCGGTGTCTTTTATGGATCGATCTCGATCGTCACATGACTTAAATTTTGAAGACCAGTGAAGTTTTTGTCGGAAGGCCGGATCATGGTGCAAGACAAGCAGCCCATCGGGCGAACCCTTGACCTTTCCTATCCTATAAACCAATATAGGTCATATCCTGAATTTGTCAACGGTGAGCTTCATCTCATCCCGTCTGCCGTTGAATTCGGTTCGCCGCAGCGTCGACGCTCGGCCGGCGGCAGCCCTCTGACTGGGTTTGGTCCGTCGGACCAACCGTGCAGCGGCCGGGCCCTGCCGGCAAACGCTCTCGTTCAGCTCACATTAAGATACCCAAAACAGCCCCTGTCATCGGCGCCTTCCCAACTTTCCCCACATTCTCCCATCCCAGAATACGTGCACAACTCACCTCTGGTGGGCGTCGGGGAAAACAAACCCCGGCCGCAAAGCCGGGGTCTCTGTACAACACTCCCGTTACCTTTTCTCCTCTGCCTTCTTTTCCGGCGGGTTTTCTCCTTCCTTGGGCTTCTCCGGAGCGCGGATGGGGATTCCGCCCCTTATCAGAGCCTGAGAGTTGTCGAACTCGGGATACACCGCCTTGACGTCCGGGGTCACGAACTTGAGCAGGTTGAAGGGCTTGACCATGGTGGTATCCATCACGAAGTCGTGGAACCGCTGGTTGGCCGGAAAAGTGAAGTAGATGACGGCTACTTCTCCGTCCCCCTTCGGCATAGGCGGCTTTTTTCCGGTCATGTCGGCGATAAGTCCGATCAACACGGTCTGGCCTACCGTGTCGATGCTGGCGGTCCTCATGTCGAAGAACTCCGTTCGGGTATTACGGAACCTCACCGAATCGCACCGCACCGGACTGTCCCCGTCGCCGTAAGAGAACGGCAGGGTTAAGGCGGCCAGGTCCTCGTCGTTGAAAACCGACACGTGTATTACCCCCTGTCCGGTCTTCTGGTCCTGGTCCACCAGGATCCGACAGGTATCCGGCTTGCCGAAGGGATCATTCTCTGCCGAGGCAAAAGCTGCAAACATCATCATCCAGGCCAAAGCGCCCACCAGCAGTGAGGCCGGGCGGATGAAGCGCTGCCGATCTCTCATCATCTCCTCCCTGGTTGAGGGGTTGAATCGTTCAATGTTCGTGAATCTCAAACGTCTGCAATCTTGTCCGCCGCCTGCGAATGGGAACAAACCGCATGGCAGCAGGGACGGACATGGCTGTGGTCAGATCATATTCTCCCGCATGGCGCAGAACTGGCCGCACATGGTGCACTTCTGGGAATCCGATCCCACCTTTCCCCTTTTCCTCCTGGCCCTCTCCGGGTCCATGCTCAGGCTCATCACTTTCTCCCAGTCGAAATTCTTTCTGGCCTGCGAGATCAAAAGATCCTGCTTCTCGGCGCCCCCGATCCCCTTGGCGATGTCCGCTGCATGGGCGGCGATCCTGGAGGCGATGATTCCCTGTCTGACGTCTTCGATATCCGGGAGACACAGGTGTTCGGAGGGGGTCACGTAACACAGGAAGTCGGCGCCCGCGGACGCCGCCACGGCACCGCCGATGGCCGAAACTATGTGATCGTATGCCGGGGCGCTGTCCGTAACCAGAGGTCCCAGTACGTAGAAAGGCGCGCCGTGGCACAGTTTCTTCTCCAGAAGCACGTTGGCCGGGATCTCGTGTATGGGAATGTGCCCGGGGCCTTCCACCATGGCCTGCACGCCTTTGTCCCTGGCGCGGTCCACCAGCTCTCCCAGAACCAAAAGCTCCTCCACCTGGGAGGAGTCGGTGGAATCGGCTATGCTGCCCGGCCTCAGACCGTCGCCCAGACTCAAAGTGGCGTGGTACTCCCGGGTCATGTCCAGAAGCTCGTCGTAGTGTTCGTAGAGGGGATTCTCCCGGCGGTTATGCTTCATCCACTTGTGGAGAAACGACCCTCCCCGGCTGACTATGCCGGTGGTTCTCTTTCTTCGCTCGATCACCGGAAGGGCCCGGCTGGTCAGGCCGCAGTGAACGGTCAGAAAATCCACCCCCGATTCGAAATGATCCCGGATCACCGAGAAAAGGGAATCTTTGGTCAGATCGACCGGCGACTTTCCGTCCTGGGCCAGCTTGCAGACCGCCTCGTAGATGGGCACAGTTCCCACCGGTATGTGGGATTCCTTGAGTACCGAGATTCTGAGACTTCGAATGTCGCCGCCGGTGGACAAATCCATCACCGTATCGGCCCCCAGCTCCATCGCCATTCGCACCTTGGCCAGCTCCAGGTCGGAATCGACCATGTCCGGAGAGCTCCCCAGATTCACGTTGATCTTGGTCCGCAGACCTCTGCCCACCCCTACCGGCTTGGCCCAGGCATGCTGTTTGTTCCTCAGGATGACGATGGTACCCCGATCTACGCCCTCTCGGATGAACTCCGGGGTCAATCCCTCGTCGGCAGCCACCCTTTTGATGTCCTCAGCCATAACGCTGATGCTCATTCCCTCTCTGTCCTTGTGATCCACCTGCATGTTTCGGGCGAAGGCGGGGCACCGATGGGCCGCCACATACGGCCGCACGACTTCCCGGTTCGGTTTCGTTTCCTCAAAGAGTGCAAAGACTTGCAGTCGAACTCCCCTTCGGGAGACTCACTTGCAAGCCCTAACTTCTTAGCTTAATATAACCTATCGGTTTTGTCAAGCTATTATTCATCAGACCCGTTCGACCTTACTCCCATACGCTTCCCGATCACCAACCGTTGGGAGGCCAATCCTCCCCGACCACGACATCGGTTCTGGGGACATGGGCTTTCCGCCCATTTCCTCTGTCCAGGATACTCACCCTCGACCTGGTCGGACCACGACGTGGTGCTTTGTGGGAAGATGCTGCAAAGAAACAGCGGAGTGAAAAGCGGGCGGGCGGTCTTTTCGTGACCTCAGGCGCTAATCCAATTCCCCTTCTTCAATGATCTGAATGGGCCGCAGGCGAGGCAGGACCCTGATGGTGGTCTCCGACTTCTCCCCCGGTTTCAACTCAAGCCGTGCTTCGTTTTGTTCCAGATAATGTTGGGGCGGAAGGCCATCATCGTAAACTCGGAGGGTCCACACGCCCGGCCTGATGCCCTGGAAGGAGAACCCTCCTTCCGGGTCGGTCAATTGGCGCAGAACCTCCTGTAGGTCCCTGATCTCCACCAGGACATTGGCCAAGCCTTCCTCACCTGCCAGGTCCGATGTCCTGGATTCCGGCGCTCCTGAGCCGACGATGTACAGACTGTCTTTGGCGGCGAAATCGACAGTTGCAGAGCTTCGGTTGGAGTCCGGCCGGCTGATCAGGACCCTGCCCGAAATGGTGCAGGAGCTCACCACCCCGATATCGATCTCGGCGGTTTTTCCCCCTCTCACCTCCACCGCCACCGGCTGTTTGGCCGTGATGACCCGATCAAGTCCGATGGAGCTGCTCTCCACGCGCAGATAATGGGTTCCCGGCGCAAGGGAAGGAAAGACGAACTCACCTTGGTCATCGGTCACCGCAGTGAACCCGTCGGCACTCAGGATGACCCGGGAGAGGGGCGGCCGCTTGGGGTCCTCCCAATCGAGAACCTGGCCCTTCAACACTCCCATGCTCCTTCTTTTGCCTACCGGGATTCTCAAAGGAACCGTGTAGGAGGCCAACAGCGAAAGATCCTTCTCCTTTGTCTGATCGTACCGAAGCCACTGGCTTCTCAAAGATAAGCCGTGTCCGTTTGCAAACGTATAGCCCACCGAGCAGAGGAGGCTCTGCCGGTTGCCGCACCGGCTGGAGCCGGAGTCGTCCCTTCGAACGTCCAGACTCAACGACAAGTCGCCCGAAACCAGCCAGGAACCGGAAGCGCCAAAGCTCTTGGTCCTCTCCGGCGTGCCGGTGAAACTGGTGTGCCCCACTCTGACATATAAGCTCAGACTTTGCTTATAGGAGGGGTGAAAGGAGGCATATAAGTGATACCTCTCCAGATCGTCGTTTCTGGCGGAGGTTAGCCTGTCCTCAAACTCGCCCCTCTCCACCTGTGCGTTAACCCGCAGCCTGCCCCAGGTCTGGGTCACTCCCACTCTCACCGCTTTCTCCCGGTAGTGATAATCCGGAGGCAGCACGTCGTCTCGCCGGTCTAAGGTTCTGTATTCTGCGGAAACCTCCGGCCCGGACCGGAACGAATAGCGGAAACCGGCCTGGTACGACTCCTCGCGGTTGGCCGGACCCAAGGTGGAATCCGAGTCCAGGTTGTTCCTGTGGCTCCGGTAAAACAGGTTGGCCCGCAGCCGCCGCCAGACGTCAAAGCTGACCGATCCGCTGTTGTAATCGGCATCGTTGTAGTATCCGTAATACCGGGGTGAGGCGTGGGTATTCTCCAATGAGTAGCAGACGCGGTCCCACAACCGGCCGGCCAAATTCAGGCGGACGGCCAGCCCGCTGGATTGGCCGTCTCTTCGGCCCTCACCCAAGCCGCATTCCAGGTCCAGTTTCATACCGGGATCCAGATCTAGCTCGGTTTCAAGGCTGTAAATTCTCAGATCGTATCCTTCCACCGAAAGGGTGGAATCCCGGCTTTTACTGAGCAGGTTCCCCTTGAGGTCGATCTTCTCGCCCGCCCGATAAGCCAGATATCCTCCGGCCAATTCCGGTCTGGGCTCACCCCATCTGTCCCTCACGTACAAAGCCCCACCTCGGAGCCGTCCCTGGCGGAAGTCGACCTCCACGCCTCTGCCGTAAGTGAACCTCTGGGTCAAAGGGGAAAGCGAGAATCCCCGATCGCCCAGGTGCAGCTCGAGATGTTCCTGCCGATAGCTCAAGCGAAGCTCGTCTTTTTTCCCCCACATGCTTTTCCCTTGAATGTCCGGCCCGCGAAACTGAAAATCCACCTTGCGTTTTCCACCCTCGTCCAAATCGCCCCATCCTGAGACATCCAACTGGAGGCCGGCTTTTCCGTCCTGGCCGGCGGCAATCAGGCAGGCTTTGCCGGGCAATCTGAGATAAGGATCGGGCGCTGCCGTGACTTGCGGGAGGACTTCCACCGAGATTACTTGTTTGCTGCGGACGATGCCGCCGGTGGGGGTTTTCCCTTGCGCCGTCAGGTGCACGATCTGGGTGGTTTTTCTGCCCAGCCTGGGGTCGGTTCGAACCTCGGCGGTTGCCGGACGCGACTCGCCCGCTTCCAGCCTCATGCTGTCCGGATCAATTCGAAGAGCCCAATCCGGGCTGGATTTCGCGCCCAGCCGGACTTCGACTTCGGAGTTTCCCTGGTTAGTCACCAGCAGATTCATCTGGTAGGTCTCCCCCGCTATCGCCGGGGGAGGCTTGTCGAGGACCGAGAGCTTCAACTCCGTGACCGGCAGAACCTCCACCATCACGCTGTCGACAGTCGTTGTCCCTGGGTCCTCTTGACTGCGCAGGTGATAATAAATCCGGTAGGTTCCCGCCTGGGCCCAGAGAGGAACCAGGAATGCGAACACCCGAACCTGAGACTCGCCGGGTTTCAGCGCCAAGACCGGCTCGTCGGCCACCGCCTTTTGCCAGCCGGACGGAAGCGTCAGCTCCTCACGAAATTCCCCCTCCTTCCCTGATCGGTCCCAGATCAGAAAACTGGCGGTGACGATGCTTCCCGGATCGGCCTGGAGAAGTTCGGGAGAGCTGGACCTCACGTCCACCACACCGGTTGAATCTTGCGCAACGGCCGGGGAGAAAAAAGCGGGGAGCAGAACCAGGAGAACAAAGGTTGGTTTCATCATTCGATTCCGAGATCGTACCTGGCGCCGAAGACGTATTGGTCTCCGTTGTCCACCACCACCAGAGCCTTGTATTTCCCCGGAGCCACGCCGGTCAGATCCACCTTATGTCTCACAGAGCAACCGGGATAGATGCGCTTTTTATCGCCCTGGAAACGGCCGGCCAGGGTTCCCCGATCGTCGTAAAGCTCCACCCACACAATGGGAGAAAACCATCTCTGGCCGATATTCTCGATGTCCATCTGCAGAGTGGTTCGGCCCTCTCGGGTGAACAGTTTTTTGTCCAGGAACCTGATCCGGGGTGTTCCGGAATCACCGACGTTGGTGACGATCTGTATGCCGTACCGAACCTTGGTTTCTATGCCCATTTTCAACTTTCCCGTCTGATCCTCTGCCGTCTGCATCTCCGCCTCCGACAGCGGCTCGATCATCACCATGCTCCAGTAGCTGCCTGACAAAAAGGAGCCTTCCGTCCCCTGGAGGTCGTTTTGAATCGAGGCCCACTCCGTGCCCGGCGGGACCCGGCCGGAATAGTACACCCAGGCTTTTTCGTGAGGAGGGATGGTCAGGCGGTTGGGGCTGACGGAGAACCATCCGGCGTTGGAGCGGGCTGCGGTTCCCGGCTGGCCGTAAAGATTGCTTCCGTCGGCGCGAAACGAGTAGTCGGTCTGATACACGCGCACTTGGCAAGGCGTGGCTCCGTTGTTCTCCAACTGGATGCTTCCCTCTATCTTCTCCCCCAACAGGAGATTCTTCTCCTGGGTCAGCCCTCCCACCACTACCACGCCGGCCCGGGAGAGCTCCGCAGACAGGACCAAAAGGAAACAGAAAAAGAGAATCTTCCTCATCGCCTCTCCCTAAGGAATATCCACCACGGTGAAGATGATGGTTTGGCTGTAATCGTCCGGCGAAACGCCCGTCGACATTCCGGTCAATTTGTATTGCAGGTCGATTCCGCTGCGGTTTCCGGCCCCGGAGAACAACTCGGTATCCGTTTCGGTGACTTCCACGTAGGCTAAGCCTCCCCAAACCACACCGTTGCCGTCGCCGTCGGAAGTTCTTTTCAGATAGAGGACGAAATCCCCGTGCCAGCCGCCGTCGTCGATCCGGCGCACGTCGATGCGCCAGTTGTCGGAGTCGCCGGTGCAACCGGAGACGTCTACGACCGTGCCGCCGGTGGTGCTTTCGTAGACTTCGATCAGTTCGCTGCCTGGGCCGGAAACCAAGTCCGACTGGTCCACCGACTGGTTCCAACCACCGGCTGCGGATAGGTCAATGGCTTGCGCTTTGATTCCCAACAATAAGAAGGGAACGATAAGAACGAATGCTCTTCCCATTAGAGTAAGATCCGGGGCGATCCCAAGGCCGGACCGCCCCATGGTTGGTTGGCCCTTGTCTCTCCGGTACTAACCGTCCGTCAGGGTGAGGGTCACGGTTCTGGTATCCTGGGCCACGGTGCCGGCCGAGACTGTGGCGGACAGAGTGTAGGTTATGGCCAGACCGCTTTCCGCCACCTGGGTAATGGAAGTGACCAGGTCCCCGGCTGTGGTGGACAAAGACACGTCGCCGCTGCCTGAGCCTCCCGTGGGAGCCGTCAGGCTTATCTCCAGGGTGACGTCCGAAGGCATGTTGGAGTCGATGTCCCCGGTCATTTTCTTGTTGCTTCCGTTGGTGGTCACGGCCCAGCTGGTGGAGTTGTCCGTGTCCTGGTCCGGCTGCGAGCCGGCGGTGGCGGTGTTCACCGCCAGGTTTCCCGGGTTTCCGCTCACCGAGATCTCGTTGATGGCGTCGACCTGAAAGGTGACCGTCTGCTGGGCGGTGTTGGCCGCCAGGGCCAGGCCCACCAGTCCGAAGGCCAGCCACACCAGAGCCACGCCGGTCGTCAGTTTCCTCATTTTCCTCCCCCTTTTTGTTAGTGGTTTCGAATGGTCGATGAATCGTCCGTTGAGCGCCTCATGCTGCCGGAGTGATACAAAAAAAGATTGGGGCTCAGGAGTATACCCCGCCGATCCTCGGCAGAGCCTACCGTCCCCAATCTGGATAATGCTCTCCGGAACTGCTGCCGGCCTATTCCGGTCCGGGCTTGGGATGGATATTATCCTCCCTCCCCGCACCAGGCCATCCCCTTCTGTACCCTACACCCACCCCTATTCTTGTCGGCTTTGTTCACCAGACCTTTAACCGGCCCAAGGGGCTCCCCTGTGATCCAAAGGACATGCTTTGACGCGGGAACCGGCCGGTCTTTTTCCCCTTCGGCTGCGGATACCTCAGATGCCCGATTCTTTGGCCTCATCCCACAGGGAGTCCATCAGAGCCAGCCCGGCGTCCTTCAGCGGGATCTTTCTTCGCCTGAGCTCTTTCTCCAAGTAGTTGAACCTTCTGACGAACTTGTCGATGGTCCTTCGCAGGGCGAATTCGGGATTGACCTTGAGGTGCCGGGAAAGATTCACCCAGGAAAAAAGGACATCGCCCAGCTCTTCTTCGATTTCGTCGGGTTTTGCCTTGCGCCGGCTTAGAGCCTTTTTCAACTCCTCGATCTCCTCTTCGATTTTAGAGAAAACCTCCGAGGCACTCTCCCAATCGAAGTCGAAGCGGGCCACCTTCTCCTGAACCCGATGAGCTTTCAGCAGGGCGGGCAGGTGCCGGGGTATGCCGGAGAGAACCGTTTTATCCCCAGCCCTGCCGGTGGTGAGCTTTATGTGCTCCCAGTTTCTCAGAACCTCCTCTTTGGAGGCGCGTTTCTTCTTTCCGAAAACGTGGGGATGTCGGGCCTTCAGTTTCCCCACCAGAAATCCTATCACCTGGTATATGTCGAATTCCCGGCTCTCCCGGGCTATCTGGGCGTGAAAAACGATCTGCAAAAGCAGATCCCCCAATTCCTCCTTCAACCTTTGATGGTCCCGGGCTTCGATGGTATCTAAAACCTCGTAGGATTCTTCGATCAAATAGGGTCGAAGCGACTGGTGGGTTTGCTCCCGGTCCCAGGGGCATCCGTCTTTGGACCTGAGCCGGGCCATCAATCCGACCAGATCCTCGAAATCCTGCTTCTTCCTTCTCATGTCCGGGCCACCTACCTATCAAGAGGGTCGACTCAGCCCGTCAATATAAGCGCGACCTTGCGCAGAACCAAGTCCTTTTCATCGGCAGGAACCGGGCCGGAATGTCATTCCTTCCCGGAAACTACCCCATCCGCTTGTTCAGGTAAGAAGGGCTGTCGAGTCTCTTTGTTACCCTCCGGGAGAGGGGCTGGCTTTCGGGCGGGGGGTGACGGATGGTTCCTCTGTTTTTAGGTCAAGTCGGGGGGTCGGACTCTCCGCCGCCGGCAGCAGCTTCGATTTTACAAAAAAACGGTTGACAAAGGTGGGGACGTGTCTTAATTTTGGAAAATCTCGGCGGGGCGGTGTGCGTTCTTCTCGCCGGGCGCGAAGGAGCAATCGAACGCGGCTGGTAACATCAAAAAAGGATGAGGTGAGAGATGAAGAGTCGGCGTGTCTTTCTATGGTTGGTCTTTTTCCTGCTTGCCTGCACCGCTTCCTCCCTGGCCGGGGGTGGTTTCGCCTTGCCCGGAGTGGGTTCCAAGGCCCTCAACCTGGGAGGAGCCTTCAGAGCGCTGGCCGACGATTGGAGCGCCGCCTTCTGGAATCCGGCAGGCTTGGCTTATCTTCCCAATTCCGAGTTCAGCATGAACCTCTACACCCTGAACTTCCGACCGCAGTACACTCCCCGGGTAAGCGAGGGTGAAGCCGGCTATAGCTATTCCTTCGGCTATCCCGCGGAAAAATACTATCCGGACGATCGCGCCTTTTTTCTTCCCAGCTTTTCCGGGTTCCACAAGTTTCCCCAGATAGAGGAATTTACGGCCGGGGTGGCTTTCTTCGTGCCATACAAGCTGGAGGCCCAGTGGAATCTCTATAAACCGCCTTCCGGCTTCGACAACGACGTGCCTTATCCCAAGTTCGATCATCGAACGGACATCCTGGTCTGGGACCTGCATCCCACCGTGGCCAAATCTTTCATGGAAGACAGGCTCTCTTTGGGTTTGGGCATAAGCATCCAGAGGGCCGACTTCGAATTGCAAAGGACCGTGCTGATTCCCGTCTCCACCCTGCCCCGGCCATACGACTACTGGCCCGAGGATTCACGCCTGAAGACGGATGGTTGGGGACTGGGATTCAATGCCGGGGTGCTGTACAAAGCCAGCCCCAAGCTGCAGTTCGGGCTTTCCTATCAAAGTCCGGTGGACATCAGCCTTTCGGGAGACGTGGAGTTGGAGCTCTACTGGCCGGTGATCCCCAATTCGCAGATCTTGGGCGGCACCACCTATTACCGCGATGGGAATTACGAAACCACCCTGAATCTCCCCGGTGAGATCGGCTTCGGGATAATGTACAAGCCTCTGGAGCGGCTCACTCTCACTTCCGACGTCAGCTCCACCAATTGGTCCCGTCTGGAGTCCTTGGACATCACCGACCAGACGCTGGTTCCCAGCCAGCATGACACTATTTATGTTGCCCTTCTGAATACCACGCTGCCCTTCAACTGGAAAAACATAACCAGGTTCAGCCTGGGGGCCGAATACGCCCTGAAGGAAGACCTGTTCCTTCGCGGGGGATATTTCTTCGAGGGGTCCCCCATTCCCGACAACACCTTCACCGTGCTCATACCGGACGTCGGAAACAAGAACAGCATCAATCTGGGTTTGTCCTATCAGGTCGACTCGTTCGAGTTGGGATATGACCTCCAGATGGCCACGTACCAGACAAGAGACATAGAAAATCTTGAGGATGTAAATAACGACGACCGCTTCGACAACATGCCCGGCCAGTACAAGATGCTCTTTTTCTGCTCCGGGCTGTCGTTCACCTATCGGTTCTAAATCGGGATAACTTCGAATCGAAGAAAAGGAGCAAAGATGAAAAAGATACTGATCGGATTCTCTCTGGCTCTTGTGGTCCCGGCACTTCTGGCTGGCTGCAGCAGGCGGGAGAATCCCGTCAGGGCCAGCTACCCTTACCACGATCCCTGGACCGTGGCCAACGTGGAGTTTGAGTCCCTCAAGGGGAACCTGGTGGGCGATCCCTTCATACGCAGCATCATCGTCTACCTGCCGCCGGTGTACAACATCCAGATACATCAGCCCGGTCTGATCAACCAAGGGTTCTCGGTCCTTTATATGCTTCACGACTTCGGCACGGACAACACCAGCTTCGTCGACGTGTATAAGATCGTGCAGGTGGCCGATCAGCTCATCGACGAGGGCCAAATACAGCCGATGATCATCGTGTTTCCGGATGCCTCATCCCTTTTTGCCGGAGGCAGCTTCTACACCGATTCCTACCTGCTGGGCGATTATGAGGATTACATCGTGGATGAGGTTATGACCGTCGTCGATAACAGCTTTCACACTTACGGTACCAAGCCCCAGGACACCTGGATTCCCGATCCCCGATACCGGGCTATCAGCGGGTTGGGCATGGGGGGATATGGCGCCTTGAAGATCGCCATGGATTATTCCGACAAGTTCACGGCCGTAAGCGCCATGAGCCCTTACGCCTCCCTGGAGTCCTTCCTCACACGGGAGGTCATCGATAAGGTTTATGAGGAGAACGGCTTTGGCTCGGGTGATCTCTCCTACGCCAGCTACAAATCGCTGAATCCCTGGACCGACGATCTTCATCCCGATAAAACATACAGCCAGTTGGTCTTTGCCATGGCGGCGGCCTTCTCGCCTCACCTGCCGAGCAATCCGGACACCACCAATTTCATTTACCTGGGCACCATAGACGGCGAGCCGCGGGGCGTGGATCTGCCCTTCGACTCGACCCACGCCATTCCCCCCGGTTCCCCGGTTTGGAACCAATGGCTGCTGCACGATATGAAGACCAGGCTGGCCAACCATCCCTCGGCGTTTGGAGAGCTGGGCATGTACTTGGAATGCGGGGATCGGGATGATTTCAAACTGTACCAGGGCGCCCGAGCTTTCAGCCAATTGCTTTCCCTTTTCGGAAAGGAAAACACCTACGTGGAGTACAGCGGGTATCCGGGTTATCCGGCGCGGCACGATAGTTTCATACACGACCGGCTGGTGGATGTTCTGAAATTTCATTCCGAACATTTCCCCCCGCCCGCCTATCGAATGCAGTGATCTGGTGACTTCAGGCCACAACCGGCCGCACCGAACATACAAAAGGCCAGGGATTTATTTCCCTGGCCTTTTTGGCTGGGGCGGCAGCTCCCAGCGCCCTTCCGTCAGACCGACCCGGCTGTGGTATTCGGGGTTAGTATTACCGGACTTGCATCGGACCGGATTTTAACGTATAAAAAAGATGGATTCCGTCTTGATTATGCAAATCAAAGAAAACCGTTTTTCGACCGATTAACCCTGAAGGAGGTTCACCGTGACCGTGGCCAGAAGTTCAGCCATAATCCGCATCCTGGCGTTCTCTTCGCTGGCGATGTGCTTGTTTTTCGGTTTCTCCGGCCCTGCCTGGGCCGAGGCTCAGGCTTCCTGGATCCCATTGTCTCCGGCAGCGGACCGGCTACCGCGAGCCAGCCTGCTGGAATCGGATTTCAGCCGAATCAGCTTTGATTTGGAGATTCCGGGAATGTGGTCGCAGACTCTGACGACCTCGGCCGGCGATTTTTCCCTGCTGTCCATCACCGATGCGGGAGCCGGCACGGCCGTGGGTGAGCCGAACCTGCCGGTGATAAGCAAAACCGTACAGATTCCCTTTGGAGCGGAGGTCAGCGTCAGTCTGGAAAGCTACCAGGTGGTGGAGAAAAACCTGACGGAACTGGGCCTGGCCCAAAGGATAGCACCGGTGCAGCCTCCCCGGCCCAAGATCGCGGGCGCCGGGCAGCAGGCGCAGTTCGTAATCCAGGAAGCCGCCTACCAAAAGGATGCCTTTCTTCCGGAGGAGCGGGTCAAGCTGGGTGAGGTGGGCGTCATCCGCGGCCACCGCTTTGCCACCGTTCTTCTGTATCCGGTCAGCTACAACCCGCAGAAGGGGCTCATCCGGATTTATTCCCGGATGCAGATCAGGGTTGCGCTCTCCGGCGCGGACCTGGCCAAAACCGAACAACAGCTTTATCGATATGCCTCCACGCCTTTTGAAAAGCTCTGCCGGGAATCGTTCGTCAACTACGCCACCTATGCGCCGCTTGTCAAGAGCGCTCCGCCGGTGCCCCTGGGATACCTGATCATAACCCACCAGAACTTCTATGCCAGCCTGGCGCCTCTGGTCGAATGGAAAACACGCAAAGGGTTTCAGGTGACCGTGGCCCAGGTTCCGCAAATCGGATCGACAACTGCGGAGATCAAAGCATACATACAGGAAGCCTACGATAACTGGGAGGTTCCCCCTACCTACGTTCTGTTCGTGGGCGACACCGATTACATTCCTGCCTGGAGCGGCAGCTACAGCTCGGGGGCTCCCACGGATTTGTATTATGTCAAGATGGATCCCAACTACTTAGGCGACATCTTTCGCGGCCGTCTGCCGGCCAGATCGCTTGCCGAGGCGACCGACATGATTGCCAAGATCATGTACTATGAGAACCCCACCTCCTCCGATTTGTCCTGGATGCAGAAAGCCTGTTTCATCGCCGCCGAAGATCTGAGCGGCTTTGCGGAGGATACGCATGACTATGTGATGGAAAATTACGTGCTTCCCAACGGAATGATCTGCGACACCATCTGGGAAAGCCTGGGCGGATCGGGAGCCATGATCACCACAGCCGTAAATGAAGGGAGAAGCATAGTCTGCTATTCCGGTCACGGAAGCGAGTTGAGCTGGGCCAGTGTTCCCTACAACCAGACCAACGTCAGGAATCTGAGCAACGCCGAGAAGTATCCCTTGGTCCTGTCTCATGCCTGCCTCACGGGAAAGTACAGCATTTCCGAATGCTTCGGCGAGACCTGGGCCAAGGTGGCAAACAAAGGGGGGATAGCCTTCTGGGGCGCTTCCAACCTCACCTACTGGGACGAGGACGACATTCTGGAGAAAGCCATGTTCCAGGCCGCCTTTGTGGAAACCTGCTACTCCATAGGCAACATGACCGACCGGGCCTTGTACGAGCTTTACCAATTCTATAGCGGAGGGGGAATGAGCCGCTATTATCTGGACGTGTATAATATTCTGGGAGATCCTTCGCTGGACGTGTGGACCTTTCCGGCGGAGCCGCTATCGTTGGACATGCCGTCGTCCGTGAACCCCGGTCCCAATACCGTGGAGATCACGGTAGAGGACGACCAGAGCCAGCCGGTTTCGGGAGCCCTGGTATGCCTGTACAAGGGAGCCGAGGTGTTCGAAACCGGTTACACCGACGCCGCCGGACAGGTGACTTTGTATCCGGATCCACTGACTTCCGGACAGGTGGAGGTAACCGTGACCGCTCACAATTTCCTGCCTTTTCAGGGCGGCTTGGAGGTGGGGGCCAAGGCCGGGGACATGACCGGCGATGGCCAGGTCGACTTGGGCGACGCCATATTCCTGCTCAACTATCTGTACAAGTCCGGCCCCAGTCCCGATCCTCTCAGCCTGGGAGACGTAAACTGCGACGGCGATGTTGAAATGGGCGACGCCATCTACCTGCTCAACTATCTGTACAGAGAAGGTCCCGCACCCTGCTCACCCTGACCTAGCCGACAGACAACTTCCGACAGGCCCCGCCTTCTGGCGGGGCCTTTTTCTTAGCCGCGCCGTTCGCCCACGGGACGGCAGGCAGCCACCTCCGCGCGTCTGGCCATTTGGCCTTCTGGTTTACCCGGCCATGGGACTGAGGTCCTTTCAAGCTCCGGCCGGATGCACCTGACCTGCCGTCCACCTCAAAAGACTGCTCTCCAGAAAAACATGTAAGACCTTACAGAAAAGATGAAACCCGCTTCGCCTCAGGCGGGTATAACAAAGGTGAGTTAGAGGGGAAAGAGCAGGCTGAGGGTCGCATCGTAGAGGGAATCCAGCGAACAGCACGTTTTTAAGTCGAAGGCTGCCGATGATGCCGAGTTGGAAATGGATAGTAATACTCGTCCTTCTTCTGGTTTTCTTCTTCTTTCTGGATCACATCTTGGCTTGGCCCCAGGAGACCGATGAAGATACGGTGAAAAGCGTCTTCGCGGTCAGAGCCAACCCCCACGTCCAAATAGACGGAATACTGGATGAGGGATTCTGGAACAAGGCTCCTCCGTCGGGAGACTTCGTCCAGTATCAGCCGGACGAAGGCCAGCCCGAGTCTGAATCCACCTTGGTCCGGGTGGCCTATGACGACGAAGCCCTATACGTGGCCATGGAGATGTACGATTCCCAGCCGGAGAAGATCATCAGCCGGCTGACCAGAAGGGATCGGTACGTGGAATGCGATCTGGTCAATGTGATCATAGACAGCCACCACGACCACCAAACCGCCTACGCCTTCACGCTGTATGCCTCCGGAACTCAAAAGGACAGCTATTACTATAATGACAACTGGAGCGATGACAGTTGGGATGCGGTCTGGGAATCGGCCACCAGGATAACCCCTTGGGGCTGGGTGGCGGAGATCAAAATCCCCTTTCACTGCCTGCGCTTCGCCTGCGAGGAGAACCCGGTCTGGGGATTCTATTGCAGCCGCCGCATCGCCCGCAAGAACGAACTGGACCGGTGGATCTACATCCCGGAGAGCGTCAGCGGCTTTGTTTCTCAATTCGGCCACCTGAAGGGCCTGAAGAATCTGGCTCCTCCCAAGAACCTGGAGCTTCTGCCATACGCCGTGTCCTATGAGCAAGCCGAACCCAAGAGCCTGGGCAATCCCGATGGCCGGGATTTCTTCGGCAACTCCGGATTCGATCTCAAATACGGCATCACTTCCAACATCACTCTGGATGCCACCGTCAATCCCGATTTCGGCCAGGTGGAGCAGGATGAGACGGTCCTGAATCTCTCCACCTTCGAGACCTGGTATCCGGAGAAGCGTCCCTTTTTCCTGGAGGGATTCAAGATCTTCGAGACCCCTTTGGATCTGTTCTACTCCCGCCGGATCGGGAAGCCGCCTTCCGGGTGGCCGGATAATGTGGATTACTACATCGACCGGCCCGCCGCCAGCACCATACTTTTTGCCGGAAAGGCCAGCGGAAAGACCAAGGGCGGCACCTCCATCGGCCTGTTGGAAGCGGTGACCCAAAAGGAGAAAGCGGAGTTCATGGACCTGGCCGGCTTCCGCAGAAAAGGAGTCATCGAGCCGGAGGCCAACTATGTCGCAGCCCGGGTGATGCAAGACTTTCTGAAGAACTCGACTGTGGGAGTGATGGCAACTGCTGTGAACCAGCAGAGCTTCCAACCGGCTTACACCGGAGGTTTGGATTGGACCCTGCGCTTCCATAACGGCGATTACCGTGCCAGAGGACAGGTGGTGGGTTCTCAAACGGGTCCACAGGAGAACGGCTGGGGCGGATACTTCGAGTTTCAGAAGGAGGGCGGCGAGCGCATCCTTGGATCGATCAGCGCGGAGTACTTCGACAGAGGTCTGGACCTAAATCGTATGGGCTTTCTATCGCGCAACGATTACAAGGAAACCTGGGCTTGGGTGCAGTACCGCACCACCAAACCCTGGTGGATTATCAGAAAAACCTGGAATAACCTCAATATCGGTTGGGCCGACAACCTCTCCGGGGTGAAGCTGACCCGGGGAGGGAATTTCAACAACAGCATCGAGCTGGTGAACTTCTGGACCGTGGGGGGAGGAATCTGGCACGATTACGACAACCAGTACTCCGACCGCGAGACCAGGGGCGGGCCGCCGGCGCCCATACCCAAAGGGCAGAACTGGTGGATTTGGCTGCAGACCGACGCCCGGAGGTGGTATCAAATCAATCCCTATTTCGAAATGGGAAACACCCGGGATGGACGTTATCGGGCGTACAGCCTCTCGTTAGAGCTGCATCCCAGATCGAATATCGAATTCAGCGCAGGTCCGGGCTATCAGAAAAGCTGGGGGGTTTCGCGTTGGCTGACCTATCTGGAGGATGAAAACGGAAACCGAACGGACGACATCTTCGGCGAGCAGGATATGGAGCAATTCAACATGACTTTCCGGGCCACCTACACCTTTACCCGGAACTTGACCTTGCAGGTCTATGCCCAGCCTTTTATCGCCGCGGTGGACTATAAGAATTTCAAGAAGCTGGTGCCACCCGATGGTTTCGAGTACGTGGATGAGACGGTATACGACGAAGCGGACCAGCAGCCGGATTTCAAATGGAAGTCCTTCAACTCCAACCTGGTTCTGCGCTGGGAATACCGGCCGGGCAGCACGCTTTTTCTGGTATGGACTCAGAACCGTGATACCTGGAATCAGGGACTGGGCGACTTCAGATTCAGGCGCGACTTCAACGACATGTTCGACGCCTATCCCAACAGCACGTTTTTGATGAAGATCAACTATTGGTGGAGCATATAGGAGAAACCCTGATCCTCACTACGCAAAGTTGAAATAAAGAGGGTTGCATACATCGATCTCTGTATCGGGAAGTATTTGGGGCAACCACGGAGGCGTCGCAAGCACTCTTGCGGCGCTTCTCTTTTGTGCCTTGACAAATCCCCCAGGTGGGTTATAATGCTGGCGAAGGTTTTCGGCCGGTCATCCAAACCAATCCAGAGATTCCTTATGCCTCACAAGATATATCTACAGACGTTCGGCTGCCAGATGAACGTCTATGATTCCGAACGGCTGATGGGCCTTTTGGCCTCCGAAGGTCACACCCTGACGAGAGATCCCAAGGAGGCCGACGTTATCGTGTTGAACACCTGTTCGGTCAGAGACACGTCGGAAAGCCGGGCTTTGGGAAGGCTGACCGAATTTCAGAAATACAAACGGCAGAACCCGGAGGTCAAGCTGGTGGTGGCTGGCTGCATGGCCCAGAGAATGGGCGCCGATATTCTAAGTCGAGCGCCGTTGGTGGACTTGATTTTAGGTCCGGATCAAATCCTGTCTCTGGCCGACTATCTGCGAGATCACCAACAGCACTCTCGGATCGACGTGTCCGCTTCCCGCGACAACTTCGATTCGGAGCGAATCTGGGAAGCGGAGATTCTTCCCAAAAGAAAAACCCCCTACACCAGCTTCGTGGCCGTCTCCCGCGGCTGCGACAACTTCTGCTCCTATTGCGTGGTTCCCTTTGTGAGAGGCCCGGAGAGAAACCGGCCTCCGGAGCAGATAATCCGAGAGGTTCAGAAGACGGCAGAGTCCAGCCGCAAAGAGACGACTTTAATCGGGCAGAACGTGAATTCCTACCGGTACCGGGGCCGGGATTTCGCCGATCTTCTGCAAATGGTAAACGACCAGACCCAGATCGAGTGGATTCACTTCATGACCTCTCATCCCAAGGACTTAAGCGACAAGTTGATCGACAAGATCGCCCGACTTCCCAAGGTCTGCGAGCACATCCATCTTCCCCTGCAATCGGGTTCGGACCGGATATTGAGGATGATGAACCGCGGGTACACTTCGGTGGACTATCTTAAGTTGGCCAGGAAGATCAAAGAGAGCATTCCGGACGTGAGCCTCACCACGGATTTGATCGTGGGCTTTCCTTCGGAAACCGGGGATGACTTCCAGCGAACTCTGGACATAGTGCAGGAAATCGAGTTTGACTCGGCCTTCATGTTTCGCTATTCCGTGCGGGACGGCACCAAAGCGGCCACCTGGCCTGATGATGTGCCGGAGGAGGACAAGCTCGACAGACTACATGCGTTAATTAAGCTCCAAAAGAAAATCTCCAAAAAGAGGAATCAAGGACTGCTGGGCAGAGTCCTGCAAGTTTTGATAGATGGAAAAAGCAGAAGGGACCAGAGTAAATGGAAGGGAAAAACCAGGGCCAACCAGACGGTGATTGTGGAAGGCAGCGACAACCTTTTGGGACGGATCGTCCCAGTTATGGTGGACCAAGCTGACAGCTTTACCCTGTTTGGACGTTTGGCGGAGGCAAGTCACCAACCGAATCCGTCGGGGAGCGGCAATCATAAAAAGAAGAAGGTCATATGAAACAGATACTTCGAACCGTTGCCAAGCAGCTGACTGAATTCTTGGAAATCGACCACGCGGCTGTTTTCAGATTCGACCCCTCCAGGGCCGAATTGGTGTTGGACACAAGTTTCGGCTTCTCCGAGGAAGCGGCGGATAGGCTGGTCGGACTTCCGACCGATCGGGGCATTCTGGGAAGGTTGATTCGTGATCGGATTCCGCAGGTGGTGAACAACATTCCACATACCGAAGAGCAGTTGTCCTTTTTGACCAGGTATGACGGATTGACCTCCATGATGGCCGTGCCGCTGTTCTCGGGAGAGAGATTTTGGGGTATCCTGACGGCATTCAGCCGCGAGGCTTTCAAGTTCCAGCCGGAGGACGCCCGGGCTATCAACCTGTTTGCCGGTCAACTGGCCGAGCTTTCCGATATTTTCGCAAGGCGTCTAAGCTCCGATACGGACGAGCTTTTGGTCCGGCTTTTGGGAAGCATCGAGCTGATGAATTTCAAGTTCCGGAACAGAGCCATGATTCCGGTCTCGGAGATTCTAACCGAGCAGAAGCGGATGAGAAGCCGCATCCTGAATTTGCTCACCGACTCGGAGCAGGCCCCGGCTGCAGAGGTATCCAGTCGGGAGGAGAACAGAGAAGAGGAGATGGTTCTTCCTTCCGGAGACCAGTTGAACGTGGAGGAGGTCATCACCATCAAGGGGGAGAAGAACTCAAATCCCGGGACCAAGAAGGTGCTGGTCATCGACGACCAACCCATAGTCACCGATCTGTTGGTCAGCGTGCTGGAGAGGATGGGTTACCGGTCTCAGGTGGCTTCGTCCGGAACCGTCGGATTGGAGATATTCAACCAGAACGGATTCGACCTGGTCATCACCGATTTGGGGATGCCGGACGTTTCGGGTTGGCAGGTCTCCAAGATGGTGAAGACAAAAAAGCCCCACGTGCCGGTGGTGGTCATCACCGGCTGGGGAGTGGATCCCGATCCCAACAAGATGAAAGAGTCCGGGGCCGATCTCATCATCTACAAGCCTTTCCAGATCGACGAACTGGAGAAGATTATCCGAGATCTTCTGAAGAAGTAGCTTTAGTCCCCGCTTTTCCCGGCGTTCGGACTTTGAACCGACGCGCAAGTTCGAGACCAAGAAGAAACGCATGAAGGAGAGGGTCATGCTCAAAACCACGGTGGTGGGAAACTATCCCAAGATAACCGAGGACAAAACGCAGCCGAACCTCCGGCGGGCGCGAAACAGGTTCGACCAAAAGAAAATAACCGCCGAAGAGTTGGAGCGGGCTTATCTGGACACCATCAAACGGGTGATCGGAGAACAGGAGCAGGCGGGCGTTGATCTGATCACTGATGGACAGATTCGCTGGGACGATCTGGTGACCCCTTTTGCCAAGAACATTCGGGGAATGGAGATCGGCGGGCTCTTGAGGTTTTTCGACAATAACGTCTATTACCGCCGTCCCGTCGTCAAGTCCAGAGTCTCCTTCGGCGACCATTCGGTCGTGGAGCAGTTTAAGTTCGCTAAGTCGAATTCCAGTAGCGAGGTGAAGGCGGTTATACCCGGCGCCTTGACTTTTGCCAAGCTATCTCTGGATGAGTTTTATCACCACGAGGAGAAACTGGTCTTTGACATGGCTGAGATTCTGCACGAGGAAGCCGAGAGTTTGAGCGAAGAAGGAGCGAAGATCATACAGATCGACGAGCCCTCTCTATGTTCCCATCCCGACAAATTGAAGCTGGTACGCGAGTCCCTGAAGGTGATCACGGAGGGGATTGATGCCAAATTCGCTTTGTATCTTTATTTCGGCTCAATTAAGAAGCTGGTGCCCGGTCTCTTCGACCTTCCGGTCGACATAATCGGTGTCGATGTGGTGAGCAAGGGAGAAAACCTCGATCTGCTTCTCGAATCAAACGACCAAAACGAAATCGGTCTCGGGTGCGTGGATGCGCGAAATACCATGATGGAGAAGCAATCCGATCTGCTGGCTCTTTTCGAGAAGGCCGCCAAGAAAATCCCTCCTGACAGGATTTGGGTAAACCCATCGTGTGGCCTGGAGTTCTTGCCTCACGCCGAAGCGCAGAAGAAGCTCAAGAACATGGTGGAGGCTACTCGTAGATTTAACCGATAGGGAAAACTCCCGCAGGGACAGGGCTTGTTGAGCTTGCGAAATCCCGCCGTGGCGGGGACCCTGTCCGAACCAAGGTGCGGACAGCCACGAGGGCCCTCCGTACGAATCAACAAGAGGCAGGCGAAAGCTGGCAGCATTTGACACAACGACGAGGTGAAAGATGGCTGAAAGAGAAATATGCCCCGAGTGCGGAGCCACAACTTTGACCGAGCCAAAATACGTGCGAAATGCAACCGTGTCTTTAATGGTTGAAGGACGATGCATATCGTGCGGTTTCACAGTCGACGCTCAGTTTATACTGCACCGAGTGCGGCAAGGGCTGCAAGACCTCTACATCAGGGTGGCGGATAGCCCCAGAGAACGCCATGACAAATCGCTGCAGGAAGCAACATTGACGGACTACCCAAAATATGTAAGGGGACTCGAGAAGGCGATAGAAATATGTGACCCGGATGACAACGAGACTCGAACTCAGATTCATTGGACACTCTCAATGGTTTACGAGCAACTAGGTTGGTACGCAGATAACCTCGACGATACTCTGCAATACTTCAAATGGTCGATCGGGCACCCGGTAGTCGATGAGGATGACGAATGGGTCGACACGGACGAGAGAGTCAGTTTTGAACTGGCGAGCTTCCTGCACGGAAAATCGAAACTCGATTGGTGGGAAGCTAAACTCGATCTTCTGGAGAGAGCATATATCCTGATCAAGACAGTCTCATACCCTCTTGAAGAATTGGATAGGTTGTCTCGTGCTCACGCTATGGGACTTATCGCTTTGGATTACGGCAAGGAACTCGGTAGTGATCCGCGGGCAAAAACCGTTCTGGAACAAGCAATCAAGCATTTCGAGGTCTCACTCAATTGTGCTCTGCAAAAACCATACAATGACCGCTTCATGGACGGTTTTCACATCTACTTTAACCACCACAGAATGAGCGAAGTGTATGAATTGCTTGGAGACAAGGAAACTGCGTTTGCCCACGCACGCTCGGCTGAAAAGGTCGGCGGAGAAATCCCGCAGGTCGGCAAGTGCATAAGCGAGGCGGTGTCCGGGACTCGGTCTCGCCTCCAAGACCACATTCCAAGCCATCCGCTCGCTTTAGGTAAAGAATACCTTGAGCTGGTTCATCACCTTTTTGAGCAGCAAGGACTAAGAAGCACAAAGACCATAAGTGAGCAGACCAGTTATGATCTAGTACATGCATACCTTGCTAGGCTTCGCGGGATTCTACCTCGTCCCGATTACAATGACCTCGAAAACCTCTATCTCGCAGGAAAAAAGCGTCGCGGAAAAAAAGGGGAGATTGAGGAGGACTTCGGGGGGGCGTGCAACCGCGTGAGAAAGATATTTGAGCGCTATCAGGAGGACGTCTACCGCAAGCTGTTCAACAAGATCGGACAATCGAATCTTGAAAAAGAGTGGCGTCGCGGTTTGATGAATGAACTAAAGAAGAAAACGAAGACTGGCGAAGAGATAGTCCAGACATTTCTGCACAAGTTCGCGTCTCACGGTTCGCACGACCAATCCAAGACCATTGATTACAATCCGCCGCCGTTTACAGTTGAAGACCTGTTGCTGGTATTGGCTGCGTTAGATCGCTTCATGGGTTGGTATCAGAAATTCACTCGTAACCCTGATAGCAATCCTCCCAAGTGAAATTAGACCAGTAATCCGCAGTCTGCTGTGGCATAGTAGGCCAGGTCACTTCCGGCCCAGCGCAGGTCAGAAGTGGCCTGTCAACGGATTCAGCGGATGAAAAGGACAAAGAGCTCCGTTTTTGATCCGTTCAATCTGTTTAATCCGTTGACAGTTTCTTCCTGTCTTCCCCCTCACTCTGACTCTCTCCCCGTTGGGGAGAGAGGACTGTATTTCCCCTTCCTTGATGGGAAGGCGAAAGATCCGTCACGGATTCGTCTGTGCACAGAGAATGGCCGCCCCTATGAAACCAGCGTCGTTGCCGAGCTTGGCTCTGACAACCTTGAGATGCTTGGTGGCGGAAGGAAATGCCCGCCTTTTCACTTCCTTCTCGATCCTGCGGATGAAACTCGCCCCGCCGTCTGACACACCGCCGCCAACTACCACCACTTGAGGGTTCAGGAGATTCACTGCACTGGCTATCCCGGCACCCAGATAGGCGCAAGCTTGGTTGATGACATCTGCCGCCAGCGCATCCCCTTTCCTTTCGGCTTGAAAAAGGACCTTAGTGGTCAACCGGCTCAAATCCCCTTCCACCAAGCTGCGGATAACCGATCTCTTGTCCGTTTTAAGGAGCCTTTTGGCATCTTTGACCATGGCGGGCGCGGAGGCATACATCTCCAAACAGCCGATGCCCCCGCAGTTGCACTTGCGTCCGTTGTGGCAGATGGTCATGTGACCGAACTCGGCGGCGGCGAAGTTCGAGCCGTGAAACAGCTTACCGCCAAGGATTATCCCGCCGCCGATTCCGGTTCCCACGGTTATGCACAATGCGTTGGAGAACCCCTTGGCCGCCCCGAGTCTCGATTCGGCCAGCGCCATGACGTTGGCATCGTTGTCCACGCAGACGGGAAGTCCAAAAGGCTTGGCCAGCCATTGCCTGAGGTTGGCGTTCACCATCTGAGGGATATTCGGCGAGGAGCCCTCGATTTTGCCGGTGATCTGGTTAACCGTGCCAGGTGAGCCTGCACCGATGCTTGCTATTTTGGTTTTATTCGCCTGGGCCACGGATAGCGCCTGCCGCACGGCCCGCAGCATGTTGCCGCGCACGGCCTCTCTTCCCAGTTGAGCTTGTGCGGGGAGCATGCCCTTGTAAGAGACTTCCCCCTTATCGGAGACTATGCCAAACTTGATGTTGGTCCCCCCCAGGTCGACCCCAATATAGTGCCTTATGCTCATCTGCCCCCTGTCGGATTGCTTTCAGTCGACGGACGGCGGGCGGCGGATGGCGGACGGACATTGTACTTCTCAATCCCGTGCGCCAGACATTTCATGGCCTTTTTCAGATCTCTCACGTTTAGCACATAAGCGATCCTGGCCTCGTCCTGACCCTTTCCCGGCGTGGCATAGAATCCTGGTCCGGGTGCAATCATGGTGGTCTCTCCGTCCAGATTGAAATCGGTAAGCATCCAGCGGGAGAAATCCTCGATGTCTGCAACCGGCAGCTTGGCCATGATATAGAATGCGCCGCCGGGCTTCAGACAGACGACTCCTGGTATCTTCATCAATTCGTCGTAGACCGTGTCCCGTCTTTTCTTGTACTCCGCGGCCATCTTTTCGAAGTATTCATCGGGAATGGCCAGCGCAGCAGTGGCCCCGTGCTGCTCGATCGAAGGCGAGCACAGGCGAGCCTGGCCCATCCTCAATGCCGCGTCGGTGATGGCCTGGTTTTTCGATACCAGGCATCCGATCCTTGCCCCGCAGGCGCTGAATCTCTTGGAGACGGAATCCATGAGCACGGCCCGCTCCGCTATGCCGTCGATGTGCATGATGCTGGTGTGCTTCCCTTCGTAGATGAACTCCCGGTAGACCTCATCCGAGAGGACAAACAGATCGTGCTTACTGGCGATTTCCGCAATCATCTGCAGTTCGTCGCGGGTGTACACCGTTCCAGTGGGATTGTTGGGCGAGCAGATGAGCATGGCGCGCGTTCTCGGGGTGATTTTCTCCTCTATGGCCTTCCTGGAAGGAAGAT
>CAZPRG010000002.1:12046-38813 GCA_964588675.1 uncultured Ignavibacteria bacterium | reverse complement strand
ACTGAAATTCAAGACTCACGATACTGGAATCCTTGCGGAAGCTCTGGCCATCGATCAACTGCCGGGAACAAAATAGACTGAACGGTGGGAATGCGAGCCATAGTGCCTTGCGACTATGCGGTGTGTCGCCCGACTAAATGGAGAAGCCATGACTAACAAAGCCAGAACCATCATAATCAATTCGCTTATCTGGGGGGTTGTTATTGTCGCTGTCGCGGTTATTCTTAAAGGGACACCACACAATACTCGAGTTCTTCCGGTGCTCACTCTTGGATATGCTGCCAGCTTCAGCTTGATCGTGGGAAAGAAGAAAGAATAGACCAAGATTGGCAGGCGTGCCCTGCAGATCTGCAGGTCAGGGGGTTAAAACCCCAAAAGTTGCCTTCCCATCTTCATCCACGAGCTAAAGCTCGTGGCAATAGCGCCACGGATTTCGCAGTGACTTTTACTTGCTGCAGCTTTCAGGTATTGCCATGACCTTCCCAGATGGGCCGTCCGGCAGGTCGTGGGAAGGATGAATTGAAAAATCCCTTCGAAAGTGCTTGACAGACCTACACAAGCACTTAGATTTACTATATAAGCCGCATGGGTTTTCCTTCAGATCGGATTACGGGCAATAAGTGGCAGACTGTCTCGTCTGATGTGCCTCATGGGTCTGCTGTGGGTGACCGGACCCGACACGGGAGATGATTCCACGACGAGAGAATGGAGTGGAAGATGGCCGGTTATCTCAGAGAATATGGCGCTCTTGAATTGAAACGGAGCTATCAGAGGAACCTTACCCTGGGGACCACCATCTCTGCTGCCTTCCTAATGATCGCAACTTTTGGTCTCAGTTTGCTCGGGCGCACAACCGGTGATTCCGAGGGCCGAAGGATGGTTGTGGTGAGGACCATAGCTCAGCTGGTATCACCACCCCCACCTCCAACCCTCGGCGAGTCTCCAAATAGTAACGCAGTGTTGACTGGAGGCTTTTTCCAGTCCGTGCCGAATGCCCACGAAACTCAAAGGCTTTCCAAAGGTCGCTATTACGGCGAGATATACGGGATGGTTTACGACAGGAGCGCCGCAGGGGCGCTGGCAGGGAGCGACAGCGGGGGATACGTGCACATCGGCGTGCCTTCCATGCAGTCGCTCTCCAGGATAACTCTGGTGGAGACCGATCGGATGCCGGAGTGTGTCAGCGCCGTGCTGCCGCCATACCCGGAGTCCGCGAAAACAAACGGAATCGAAGGGGAAGTCTGGTTGCAGGTTCTGGTAGACGAACATGGTGGCGTAGCTGAAGTCCGCGTTTTCCGAAAGTCGAAGGTCGATGTGGGATTCGAGCAGGCCGCGATGGACGCGGCCCTAAAGTGGAAATATCGACCTGCGCTCTGCAACAGGAAACCAGTGGCAGTTTGGATCATGTATACGCTGAGATTCCGACTGACATCAACGAACCAAAGCCACGTTTCTTACCAGGCTGATCCACAGCCCTGGCGTGGGCCACCGAAGTTGGGAGGATGAGACGGTGCGAAAGTACCTCTTTCCGGTTCTGATTGTGGTATTGCTGCCGGTAATTGCAGGTTGCGCCGGCGGAGACGCTTTTTCGCCCAAGAATCTTGGGCCGGAGGAACAGCGGCAATATCAGCTCTTGAAGAAGGCCGGAGCCAGCAGAGAAGAGCTGGACAGGTACGTTGTATACCACATTACAGGAGCTTCGGAGACAGGCGAAGATTCGACTTGGACGAAATTCTGGGATAGGAGGATCAAGAGCCTGAGTAATGAGGAGCAGACTGTCTACCATGCTTTGCCGGAGGATTCTCTGTATCGGCTGGAGTATTTGTCTCTCAAAGATGAAAGGTCAAGGAAGCGCTTTGTCGGAAAGCTGAAGGATTCAAGAAGAGAGGAAATGTTGAGGAAGGAGGATGGAAGGATCCTCTACTACTCTCTGAGGCTTTTGGCCTCCGACGCCGAGATAACGGCATATCTGCTGCTTCCCGACTCGCTCCGGGACGAATGGCTGAGAATCTGGTGGAAGCGGAAGGACCCGAATCTGACCACCGAGGTGAACGAGCTTCAGGAGGAGTTCGTGCGCAGAGCACGGTACGCGCTGGAGAACTTCCACGACCCCACCGGCCAGAAACCCTGGGACGACAGGGGCGACGTGTATATTTTGTATGGCGAGCCGGATGAGGTGGGGCCGGCTGATTACTACTCGGACCGCCAGGGAAATTTCGATCAATTGAGCTCATTCGGGGGGAAGGGTTTCACCGCAATGGATCAGAGGGCCGAGGACATGAAGGCCAGGTCCGTGGTGTGGAGCTATTTCCGATACGGGGACTTTCAATTCCAGGACTACCATGCCACCGGCTGCTGGGAGCTGGCACCCCACAAGACCTATCTGTCGGCCAGACAGTCATCAGATGATAACATGAGCGCATTGATGCAGTATATGCAGACCAGAACCGAGAAAATCGACGTGGCCAAGGCCAGGATCGAGACGGAACTGGGCGAGCCTCTGGACTTCGCTTGGGATACCTGGAGGTTCTGGAGTGAAGGGGACAGCTATGATGTAAGGGTGAACCTGGCAATACCTCTCCGTAAGCTAGGATCGCTCCGCGATTCCCTGAACCCGGAATCGGACCGTTTTTCTTTCCGGCAGGAAGTGGTGATACTCGATGCTCAGTCGATGAGGACCGTGGTTCGCGACAGCGCGATGGTGAGACCGCAACTGCCAAAGGATGCAAGCCGGGAGAATATGTATCTCGTGGAGCAGTTTATCTGGAAATCGTTTCCTCCCGGTGATTATGTCTTGGGCGTGTGCCTTAGGGACAGTGTTACTCGGAGAATAGGCGTCGACGACACCACGGTTTTCTTGGTGCCTCATGAGGACGTTGCCGCCGGAGAGAAAATCAGCCGAATCGTCCTGGCGGATTCCATTTGGGCTATCGACTCAGCCTACCTGGCCAAATACGGGACCGAGTTTGTGAGAAACTCGCTGGTGATTGTACCGCACCCGAATAGCGTTTACATCAAAGGGCAGTCTCCACCCAGTTACTATTGCGAAGTCTACGGGCTGGAAAGCAGAAACGACACCGCCAGTGCCATGATCGTCTACCAGGTCCTTTCTCGTTCAGCCAAGGGTGCGTTCGCTCTCTATGCTCAAGCTGATACAGGATATGCCAGATGGCCTGCCGACAGTCAACCTTTCCTGACGGGGAGCCTGAACCTTCCAAAGGGGGAGTATATTCTGCACATACTGGTTCATGACCTGAACGACACTAAGGCAACGGGGACGAAGATAAGAGAAGCGGCAATCGGCTTCGAAATCTCCTGAGCCGGAGTGGTTTGCAGATCTGCCGCCGACCACCCGACATCAACCATGCTAGCCTTTGGCTTTGATATGCCAAAGGCTTTTTGCTGCCCAGCGGAACTTTTGATTGAATTCGAATTCCGGGCAGCGTATATTGAATCGCTCTTCTTGCGGACAGATCGAAATGATGGAGAGAGGAAACGGAGAGGATGCCTGATTCAAGGAAGGCTTTGGTCACCGGAGCCAACGGTTTCGTGGGAAGCCATTTGGTCGAGGGGCTTCTGCACAAGGGCTATCAGGTGAGATGTCTGGTCAGAAAAACCAGCAACCTACGATGGCTTTCCGGCGTGAGCGTGGAATACGTTTACGGCGACATAGCTGACAAGGACTCGCTCGAAGGCGCGGTTCAAGGTGTGGATGTGGTTTTTCACTGCGCCGGTCTAACCAAGGCCAGAAGCAGGGAAGAGTACTTCAAGGCCAATGCAGAAGGAACGGAGAATCTGGTTGAGGTCTGCCTGGAGCATAACCCAGAACTCAAGAGATTTGTGTATGTCAGCAGTCAGGCGGCCGTAGGCCCTGGCGCAGACGAGAAGCCTCTGGATGAGGCCGCGCCCTGCCGTCCGATCACCTACTATGGCGAGAGCAAACTCGAAGGCGAGAAGATAGTCTTGGATCACGTTTCGAAGCTGCCCATGACCATCGTCCGCCCGCCGGCGGTGTATGGACCGAGAGATACGGATATCTTGGGTTTCTTCAAGGTGGCCAACAGCGGATTTCGAATCTCCTTCGGGTTTGGCAAGAGCTTTCTGTCCTTAGTCTATGTAAAAGATTTGGTCGATGGAATCATCCTGGCAGCAGAGAGTCCTCAAAGCATGGGACAAACGTACTTTGTCGCCGATGATAGAGTTTACTCCTGGAAAGAAGCCTTTCAGATCATCGCAGCGGTCTTGGACAAGAAAACCATCCCTTTGAGGATTCCCAGAAGCCTGGTTTTTTCTTTGGCTTTTGTCACGCAGAGTTTCTGCGCGCTCACCGGAAAAGCAGCGGTCCTCAATGTTCAGAAAGCAAGGGAGATAACGAGACGATATTGGGGACTGGACGTATCCAAAGCCAAGGCAGAGCTCGGCTTTTCCCCCGAACACGATCTTGTCAAGGGCGCGGAAGAAACGGTAAAATGGTACAGGGAGATGGGCTGGTTGTGAAAAGGCTGTAGTTGCCCGATTTATCGAGCTGGACACCATCCAATGAGCAAACGCTCCCGTCCGGGGATTGGGCAAGTGCGAAAGCGCAGGCTAAAGCCTGCGGCTACAAAAAACAAGGTCGGTTCATCTGGCAGCGCGTTGGTTTTTTTCTTGACATCATCGCAGGATCACTCTATTATAGCATGGTAGATTTGTTCTCTGATAACACGTAGTTCGATTTGGTGCCCCGCCGATGGCGGGACCAAGAGGGAAGGCGGTGAGATTCCGCCACAGCCCCGCTACTGTAAGTGGCTACGAAAGCTTTCATCCAGGCCACTGTCCTGAAACAAAATGGACGGGAAGGCGAAAGCGAGTAGGCTCGAAGCCACAAAGTCAGGAGACCTGCCAAGTCATATCCCCGAAGTTGAAGCTGGATGGGAGATTCAGCCCAACAAAGGGATGATTATCCAGTTGCCCCGGCATTCTAAAACTGGATAGCTCTTCGCGGGAAGAGTTCTTGGGGAGACGATATTCGACCCAGCCTACCGTGAAGGCTGGGTTTTCTTTTTCCGCTGGAAGGTGTTGGCCGTTTCGAAAGCAAGTCGTATTCCTGGAGAAATACCGTGTCGGCGGAAGGAGAATCCAAAACCCTCCCTTATCAGGGAGGGAACCAGAAATGTCACCGTGTTCAGGTCATTGAACCTTTGAACTCTTAGACTCTTGGACCTTTCGAGCATTGGACTTTTGAACCTTCAGAAGCAAGGAGGAAGAAATGAAGAAACTCTTCATTCTATTTGTGGGCTTGGTTTTCTCCACCGGAGCATGGGCGGAGGGAGTGCCCGAAGCTTCCACCGATAGGAAGACGTTCCTGCTTGAACCGATCATTGTGACTGCTACACGCTATCCAGAGCATCTTAGGGATATTCCCGCACATTCCTCTCTGCTCTATTCCTCCAAGATGAACAACTTCCATTTTCTCTCTTTGGGGGAAGTCCTAAGAAATTTCACCGCGGGGGAGATGGGCTTCTCCGGATCTTTAGGCCAGGTGCAGACCCTTTCCCTAAGAGGACATTCCTCTTCGCAAGTCCTGTTTTTGTTGGAGGGAAGGAAATTGAATTACCTTCCCAATGGTATCTTCAACCTAAGCGAGCTGTCGCTGGGCAATCTGGAAAGAATCGAAATCGTGCGCGGCCCTCTTTCCTCTTTGTATGGCGCCAATGCGCTAGGCGGGGTGGTCAACTTGATACCCTCTGTGCCGGTCAAGAGAAGTCTTTCCTCCTCCGTCCTTTACGGAGATGATAATACTTTTGTCTCGACTCTCGATTTCGGCTCGGGGATAGGGAACTTCAGAATGAACTCCGGTTTGGAGAGAAAGCAATCTCAGGGCGATAGAGAGAACTCGGGTTACTCCGCCCTGTTTTTTCACTCCACACTCTTCTATGGGTCGACCTCCAACACCGATCTGAAACTGTATCTTTCGGCCCAAGACGACGATTTGGGGCTTCCCGGACCTGTGCCCGACCCTTCCAATGTTCCGGCGTTCGGCAGTTCATCGGTTTCCTCCCTTTTCGATCATCAGAAGGACAAGAACGTCTCGCTGGATTTCACTTTCAGTTCCCGCACTGGGAGAGAATTCTCCGAATCCAGACCCGCAGGACGAGAGCTTTCGGTCCGGCTCTTCTTCGACCGAAGGAGGATGGATTACTTTACCAGGTATGATTACCTGGGTCAAGTGGATGAAACATACTCCTATCTGACCAAGAGCCTGGGTGGATTTGCACAATGTTCGTTCCCGCTAAGAGAGAAGAACCGGATTACGCTGGGAATGGATTACTCTTCGGATCGGCTCGGAGCCGACAAGGAATCCTTTTACGTTTCATCCCAGACCGGCTCGAGTGCGTCCTGGAATCCGAGCTCCACGGCTCTGGGATTGTGGGGAAACTCTTCCTGGAAACTGAGAAGGTTGACTTTTCTGCTCGGCAGTAGATACGATCTACCCAGCAACTTCGAAAAGATGTTCTCTCCCAACATGGGTTTGATTTGTCATCTAAGTGACGAATTGTCCTTGAAACTAAATTACGGAAAGGCCTTTAGAGCACCCACCTTCAACGATCTCTACTGGCCGGACGGAGGGAATGAGGGTTTGAAGCCGGAGAAGGGAGAGAGCTATGAAGCAGGACTGGTTTTTTCGGGCCGAAGAGTCTCCTCCCAGGTCTTCTGGTTTCGGCGCAAAGTGAAAAATCTGATTTCCTGGCAGCCGTTGGGTGAGAACGGAATGTGGCAGCCTTTTAACCTGGACCGTTCCAATTCCTCGGGAGTGGAAGTGGAATTGGATTACAGAATCTCCGATGGGCTGGATTGCGGCCTGAACTACTCTTACAACAAGGGAGAAGAGATAAAAAGCGACCTGGTCTATGACGATTACTTCACCGGAGAGAAGAGATTCGAGGAGTTCAAGAGGAAAGCACGTTTTCTTCCGGAGAACATCCTCAACCTTGATTTGAACGCGAAAGTCCTCTCCTCCTTGTCGTGCCAACTGGCATTCAATTTCCGCAGCCGCAAGTTGAATTATTATCCGGATTATTCATTCTATCCGGAAGTGTCATATCCGACCAAGACAATCGAATCCTCTGCCAATTTCGACATCAACGTCAATCAGACCGTCAAAAGTCTGACCCTCTTCCTGAAGGTAAACAACCTCTTTGACGATAGGACCCCCACTCAGTTTGGAAACTCGCTGTCGGATTTGAATTATCCAAATCCCGGCAGAAGAGTCTTTGCCGGAATGAGACTGGAGATGCCGGAGTGAGTCTTGACCGGGACCCCTTCGCCAAACGGCGACCTCTGCTCTGGAGTTTTGACCTCCGGGTTGACAATATTCACTCGTTCCCTTATCTTCCGCTTGCACTGAAGCGCAACGCAGATTGTCGACATAACATCAGCGATGGATGGGGAGATGGGTTCGGAAAAACGGATGGGCAGAAAGGTTCTCTATTTCGATGCGCCGTACCAGGTGTCGGTCAGGGCGGAGGAAATACCTCGCCCCGGTCCTGACCAGGTGCTCGTGCAGACTCTGGTTTCAGGGATCAGTGCCGGCACGGAGATGCTTTTTTACCGGAGGCAGGCGCCTGCCGATATTCCGGTCGACGAGACCATCCCATCTCTGGCGGGGAAGTTGGAGTATCCCCTGAAGTATGGGTATTGTGCCGTCGGCAAAGTGATTGAGGTGGGAAGAGATGTGTCCCCGGAATGGAGGGACCGGATAGTCTTTGCTCTAAATCCCCATGAGAGCCATTTCGTGATTTCCGCCCAGAACGTGACCACACTGCCCGACGGAATGCCGCCCGAAGAGGCGGTTTTCATGCCCAACATGGATACTGCGGTCAACTTCCTTCTGGACGGACGGCCGCTCATAGGGGAGAGCGTGGTGGTCTTCGGACAAGGCATGGTGGGTCTTTTGACCGCCGCACTGCTTGCGCAGATTCCTTTGACCAAGTTGATCACGCTGGATTCCTATCCGCTGAGGCGCGAGAAATCACTCGCCTTGGGCGCTCATGCGAGTCTGGATCCATTCGCCCCCGGCATAAAGGAACGGCTGCGCGAGCTGTTGGAGGCGAAAAACACTTACGACGGCGCAGATTTGGTCTTCGAGATTTCGGGCAATCCGCAGGCTTTGGATCAGGCCATTGCCGCAACAGGTTTCGGTGGTCGGGTGGTGATCGGTTCGTGGTACGGACAGAAACCGGTCCAATTGAACCTGGGTGGGCGTTTTCATCGCAGCCGCATTCGGCTGATCTCCAGCCAAGTCAGCACGGTCGACCCCGAGAGGAGAGGGCGGTGGGACAAAAGCCGACGTTTGCAGGTTGCCCTGAGGATGATAGAGAAACTGAAGCCCGCTTCGCTTATCACTCATCGCTTTTCGCTGGACCAGGCGGCCGAGGCATACAAGTTGCTCGATGGGCAGGCCGAAGAGGCCATCCAGGTGATATTCACCTACCAGAATTAAGCGGCAAACGATTCCACGTTCGCCCGGAGATGAAAAGCATGTACACGCTTTCTGTGAAAAGGAATTTCGTAGCTTACCATTTTCTGGTGGGCGGGGATTGGGGTTCCGAGAACCAGAAGCATTCCCATCATTACCGGGTCGAGGTGCGGCTGGAGGGTGCCTCTTTGGACCAGCACGGCTACCTGGTGGACATCGTGCACATCGAAAAACACTTAGATGAACTCATCGCCAGCTACAGAAACAGGACCTTGAACGAACTGGCCGAATTCGAAAACCTGAATCCCAGCATAGAGAATTTCTCCCGCATGCTCTGCCAAGCACTGATCAAGCGCATCGCTTCGCCCAACATCAGCGCTGTCACGGTGAGCGTGGACGAGAACCAACTCGCCTCCGCCTCGTATCGACAGGAGCTTTAGTGCGCGTCGGACTGGTCATTTACGGCAGCTCGAATGCCACATCCGGCGGATACCTTTACGATCGTATGTTGGTCGACCATCTCCGCCGACGCGGGGATCAGGTCGAAACAGTCTCGCTACCCCGACGAGACTATCTTCGATCTCTGGGGGATAATCTCTCGGCGTCGCTCGGGCGACGTTTGGAACGGGCCAGATGGGATGTCTTGCTTCAGGACGAGTTGAATCATCCTTCGCTTTTCCTGATGAACCGGCGACTGAGAAAAAGCGTAGCGTATCCGGTAATATCGATAGTCCACCATCTGTGCTCATGCGAACTCCGCCCGGTCTGGCAGAACCGCCTCTACCGGCGCTTGGAGAAGCTTTATCTCGACTCCGTGGATGGCTTCGTCTTCAACAGCCATACGACCCAAGGGGAAGTGGAAAAGTTGGTGGGAGCCGGCAAGCCACACGTTGTGGCTTATCCCGGGCGGAACCATCTCGACTCGACCATCACCCGCGAGCAGGTTACAAAACGGGCTTATTCTCCCGGACCTCTGCGAATCATCTTCCTGGGCAACTTGATTCGACGCAAGGGCCTGCACGTCTTGCTGGAGGCACTCCGTTGCCTACCAAAAGACCAGTGGCAGCTGGAGATCGTGGGGTCGACCGATGCGGATCGGGCATACACCAGAGCTATCCGCCGTCAGATCGCCGGAGGAGACTTTGGCCCACAGGTCCGGCTGTCCGGCCTGCTGGCGGACTCCCAATTGGCCGACCGTTTGGCTCAAAGCCAACTGCTGGCCGTGCCTTCCTCCTACGAGGGATTCGGCCTGGCCTATCTTGAGGCGATGGGATTCGGCCTGCCGGTGATCGCGTCTGCGGCCGGAGCCAGTCCGGAAGTGGTATCTCATCAGCAGAACGGTTTTCTGATTGACTTCGGTGACGTTCGCGGACTGGCCCGAACCATCAATAAGCTCAGCTGTGACCGGCACTTGCTTCTAAGCATGAGCCTGAATGCACTTGAGAGATACGCGGACTTTCCCACCTGGGAGCAGACCGCTTCCCAAATCCGCCGCTTTCTACACACGCTTTCCCATGCACGGACAATCAGGCGCGGATATTGAGTTCATGGACACCCGCGGGGGAAAAAAAGCTTGACAATCAGCTTATGTCTGTTTATTATCATCGACCGATGTCTGGTGAAGCCTACATCCCTTAGGAAGGCGGAAACATGAAAGTTATTGCCGGCAGTTTCACATTTTCATGCCTGATTTTAATTCTCTGTCTGGCGGCCGCCTGCCCGGTGGCTGCCCAGGATGCGGCAGAGTGCCTGATGTGCCACGGGGACCAAAGCCTGACCAAGCAGGACTCCACGGGTAAAGAGATATCGCTTTTCGTGGATGAAGCCGTTTTCTCCAAGTCGAAACACGGCGCGCTGGGCTGCGCGGGTTGTCACGTGGGTGTGAAAGCCGAGTTCCACGAGACGCCGCCGCCGGCAGTGGATTGCGGCGCGTGCCATGCGTCGGCACAAAAGCTGTATCAAGCAGGGTATCACTGGAAAAGGAGAACCGAGGGGGTGACGGATGCTCCCACCTGCGGTGATTGCCACGGGTATCACAATATATTCGGGACGGACGATGAGGCGGATCCGGTCTATCGGGTCAATGAGCCCAAGACCTGCGGCAAGTGCCACTCGGAGTTCAAGCTGGTCAGCAAATACCACGTGCCCGCACCTACGCCGTACGAAGGATATGAAGAGAGCGTCCACGGCAAAGCACTGGAAAACGGGATTCTGGCAGTAGCCATCTGCACCGATTGCCACAGAGCCCACGACCTGAGGCTCCCCTCCGACCCGACCTCATATGCCTACGCCGGAAACATCCCCTCCACCTGCGGACAATGTCATCCCACGGAGGAAGAGGAATACAACCAGGATATTCATGGGACTGCGCTGAAGAGAGGAATCCGGGATGCTCCCGCGTGCACGGATTGTCATTCGACTCACGCCATCAAGTCGTCATCGGATGTAACCTCGTCCACTTTTCCCGCGAATGTCACCAGATTCACCTGCGTCTACTGCCATTCCCAGGAACAGGTCCTGCCGAAGTATGGATACGTTTCCGAGAAGGTCACACCCAATTTGGATATGTACCACGGCGTGAGCAGCCGGGCCGGGAACATCGAAGCCGCCAGCTGCGCCAGCTGTCACACCAGCCACAATATCCGACCGGAAAAAGACCCGCTCTCCTCCGTCAATAAGGCCAACCGGCCCAAAACCTGCGGTCGGTGCCACAAGGGAGCCGGACCCCACTTCGCCGAAGGTTCGGTGCACTCCCTTCCGGCCAGCAAGGAGGGCCTGGGGGTTTGGTGGGTGAGAAGGATCTATCTGGTGCTCATCGCGATGACCATCGGAGGGATGCTCCTCCACAACGCGCTCATCATGGTCAGATACGCCAGAGAACGATACCGGGAGGCCAAGAGGGGACGGGTGGTGAGGTGGACCGGTTCGGAAGTGCTTTGGCATTTCCTTCTGTTCCTTTCTTTCGTCACCCTGATCATAACCGGGTTTGCCTTCAGATATCCGGCAGCCTGGTGGTCGTCTTGGATGACCAGCACTCCCAATGCCTTCGCCATGCGCGGAGTGGCGCACCGGGTGGCGGGTGTGCTGATGATCGGGCTTTTCGCGTATTCCCTTCTGCGCTCAGTGGGAACCAAGCGCGGGTGGCAGCAGCTCAAAGCCAAGTTTCCCGTTCCCGCCGATTCGACCCAGGTGGTTCAAAACATCCTGTACAGCGTGGGCCTCTCCTCCCAGCCTCCCGAGTTCGACCGCTACGATTATTCGGAGAAAGCGGAGTACTGGGCGCTTATGTGGGGTGGATTCGTGATGATAGTGACGGGAAGCGTGCTGTGGTTCGAGAATTTCTTTCTTTCGCTCATTCCCATATGGCTTCTGAACGTGGCCAGGGCCATACACTTCTATGAGGCGTGGCTGGCCACCCTGGCCATTTTGGTATGGCATTTCTTCTTCATGTTCCTGCATCCGGAACACTATCCCATAAACTTCACCGTGGCCACCGGCAGGATGACCGAGGAACAGTACATGGAAAAACACCCGGCGGACTACGAGAGAATGATCGCCCGGGGAGAGCTGTTGGACCAGGATTCTGAGGAGTCCCAATAGAGACGGCAGACAGCAGACGGCAGATAACAGACAGCAGACAAAATACAAAACGAGCAAGATAAAAGACCAGGAGGCCGTCCTGGTCTTTTTCTTGACAGCGAATAGACACAGCAGGCGCGATTCACATGGAACAGCCCGAAAGAGGCGGGGAATATCCTTTGCCGCCGCTTTTCTCCTGCCGGGAGCGAATCTCTCTTATGGCCGCTTCGGTCAAAGCGGCGCGGTAGTGAAGCCCGCCCGAGTCCTGCTGAAGTAGCCTGTCTTTCATCGCGGCCAACTCGTCCAAGCTCAGCAGGTTCACCTCCTTGATCTCCCTGGTGTCTATGGGATGCAGGCGGCCGGAAACGTATTGGGCAACGAACACGTGGCTGATCCATTCTTGACTGACCTGGCCGCAGGTGAAAGTGACCTGAATCCTCAACAGATAAAGGACCAGCTGGATTTGCACCCCGGTCTCCTCATAGGCTTCCCTTTTGGCGCAAAGCTCCATATCCTCACCCGGCTTAATGCCCCCGCTGGGCGCGCGGTACAGCCCCTGCGGATACCAGGGCTTGGCGATGACAATCACCTGGCCGTCTTTGAAAATAAACAGGGTGACGTCCGAGTCGCGGCCATCCTTCATGCTCTCTCTGAGCATGTCGAACTCGGCCGGATTCATGGCAAAGGACATGGTCAGTTCTTGCGGAGTACCATACTTCTGTTCAATCGCAGAATACATTCTGATTTTCCTACATCGCCACCCGCATCCCCCTTTGCAGTTCGAGAAGAGCGAAACTAAGGAGGAAAGGGTAACAGACCTTGCGCTTTCTACGACGGGACGGGTTCAAACGGGAAACTCTCGTGCCCCAGGAGAAAGTTCGCTACTTCTCGATGGGAACCATGCAAAGAAAGACCAGAGCGTCCTTCGAAGCGTTTTTGAACTGATGCTTTTCCCCGCCCGGTACGAATATGGCGTCACCCTCGTCGAAGGGATGGACGCCGCCTTCGCTCACCAAGCTGCCTTTGCCCTTGAGCACGAACACCTCGTGTTCAAAAGGGTGTTGGTGATAAGGTGTATGTCCCTCCGGAGCCACTTCGAAAAGGCGCATGGCAAAGTTGGGGGCGTTGTCCTTCCGTGAGATCAGCCATCTGATGGTGACCCCCTTGGCCGCCGGATCGCCCACCTTTTCGGCTGCCACGTTCTTGAAGTTGTTGATTCTCATGTCTGCTCCTTAAAAACCGTTCTCATCGAAAGTGTTCGGTCCGGCGCTTTGCCGGTCAGACGGTCTTCATGATCAAAGCTTTCTGCTTCCCGGTTTCACCAGAGGCTGACCTGCTTTGCATAGGGGGCACTCCTCAGGACGGTACTTGGCGGCTTTGGTCGTGGCCAGCGGCTTTAAGGGGTAAGCGAGTTTGACCTCGCCTCCGCTGCGGTCCAGAAGCACGCCTATTCCCTCGATGTCGCCCCGGTATTTCTCCACCAACTCTATCACCTCTCTTAGAGAGCCTCCTGTGGTCAGTATGTCATCGACTATCAAAACCCTTTCTCCCGGGTCGATGGAAAATCCTCTCTTGAATATGCGGCCGGCATCTCCCGGCTCGGCGATGATGAACCTGGTGCCCAGGTTCTTGGCCACCTCGTAGGCGATGATCACGCCGCCGGTGGTGGGTCCCACCACCAACTGGATCTTCTCGCCTTCGAAAAGTCCCGCCAATTTCCGGCACAGAATCTCCACATACTGGGGATACTGCAACACCTGAAACTTCTCGAAATAGACGTCCGAATGGAGTCCGGAGCTTAACAGAAAATGGCCTTTCAGCAGCGCTCTTGCCTTCTCGAAAATATCAAACACCTCTTTCTGCTGGGATGTGTTCACAGAATCCGACATTTCCACTCCTTCTGTGTTTGGATTGCTCTTCCTCTTCCCGAAGCCTTCAAACATCCATAGCGATCAGTCCTTGTTCCCTAACAGATAACAAATTCCCACGCTCAGGGCAAGCCCTAACTTCTACTGCCCTGATTATAGAGGAACAACTTTGTGAGCTGAGGAGATGAAAAAGTGGCAGCGTTCAGAGTATGAGTCCGAATTATGGGTACCGCAGTTAGCTTTGTGGGGGAAAATGTATCTGCATCGCGGTGTTGTGAAGCGGAACCGGAACCTGGCTTAAGCCAGGTTCTGGCCATCCCAAGTTCATTCATCGTCACGGACCAAGATCGCTTGGGCAATGGCCAGGTCTTTGGTGTGGGTTATGCTCAGAAGAACCTTCTTGTTTCCGATCCTCCGAACCAGAGTGTTTCCCAACTTCACCTCCGGCTTCCCACTGGAGGCATTCACCACCTCCACGTCGGTCCATCTGATGCCTCCCGAGAGTCCGGTGCCGACCGCCTTGAGCACCGCCTCTTTTGCTGCAAAGCGGGCTGCCAGCGACTGCTCCGGATGGGCCTTTCGATTGCAGTAGTCCTGTTCTCCCCGGGTGAAGACCCTCTGCAGGAAACGCGGCCCGAACTTAGTCAGGGTCTTTCGGATCCTGGCCACCTCCACCATGTCCACGCCCAGTCCTTCAACTAACGCGACCATCACTCTCTCCCAGTCGAAGCAAAACGCCTGCCGACGACGTTTGACCCGACTGATTCGTTTGACTATTCAACTTGAGCCCGAAGAAATATCTTGCCTTTTGCCTGCTTCGGATGTAATATACGAATGGAAAGGGTCCATTTGAAAGACCTTTAACAATCAACTGATGAAGGTCGCCCCCTGAGGCTGAGCGTACGCCGTGACCCCCGCCGTTGGCGGGGCTAGCGAAAGCGAAATGCGGAAGGTGGCTGTAAAACGCCTTTATTAGTGGGTACCAGAGAGAGTCCTTTCAAATCGTAGCCCTTTCCAACGAGCCTCTGCTTTAAGCAGGGGCTCTTGGTTTTGGAAGGGCTTGGTCAGACCAACTTCCTCGCCACCCGACTGTACAGATCGTAGAATCCGATTCCCTCCAAAGGAGCGCTGATGCGCGCGGTCAGCTTCCTTATGTCGGTCAACCGATCGCGGGGTGGGGGATGGGGTGCGTGCTCCACAAACAGATCGATCCATTTGGCCAAAGCCAGAGGGACTTTTCGATCGAACATCTCCTGGGAAACCCCCACCAGCGAGACCCGGCCGTGATTGTCCACGTAGAAGCCGGAGACCAGCGGAAATTCCTTGACTACGTCCTCCTTGGCCTGGCGCAGGCTTTTGGTCACCCAGAAGACGCCTTTGTCCCGCACGTAGCCTTCGGCCACCAGGTTTATGGCCTGAACCAGCAGGTTCAACCCATCCTTGTCCATCACGCGTGAGGTGGCCTGTTCCACAGGCTGCGGCTCGTCCGCCAGGCTTTCCAGCCTCCTCTCCACGGAGCGCAGGGCGGATTTGAGCACCAGGCCCAGAAGGGACAAATCCAGGCTGCGCCTACCGAAGATCAATACCACGCTCCGCTCCAAATTGTAGACCAGGCCCACACCGTTTTCGAATTTGAGATTTAGCCGGCTGTGTGGAGGCAGCCGGTGAGCCAGCTTAAGAAGCCTCTCTCCCACGCTCTTGATGGAGCCGGGGGTGAAGCTCCGGGGGAGCAGGTGAAATGATTCCAAGGACTCCTTGGCCAGGACCATGGCCCCGGTGACCCCGGGAACGGATTTTATGTCGCTGAGTATGCTTTCCATGCCGGACCCGAATTAGGCCAACTCTCTTACCTTGTCCACCACGACTTTAGGATCGACCTGGGGATGGAGCCTGACTCCCAGGAAGTGTTCTCCCACCGGCAAAACCACTGAAAGGCTGACAGGCAGCTCCAGCACGCCTCCGGTGAGATTTCCCACCTGGGTGACAGCCGAGAGCAAGGAGGCCAAATCCCTGATTTGCCCGAACCGCTCCCGGTCCTGGGGATCGGAAATCCGATGAGAGAGTATCCGTCCGTCCTTGAGCATGAATGCCCATCCGCTCACCCCGTCGGTCCGCGACAGTTCTCGATCGACCTTCAGCACGGCATCATCGGTCACCGGTCGGTCGTCTCCCTGATCCGTCTCGCCGGATTCCGGCCGATCATCCTTGGCTCTGATCTTCTCCATCACCTTCTGATGCTGCTTCTGGAGAAACCTCTCGATGTCCCGTTTGTCCTCTTCCGTGAGCGGCGATTTCTGCCACTTGGTTTCCACTTTTTCCACCACCTCTCCGTTTAGTGAGATGGTCGTCGTGACCCTGGGTTGGGGCCTGTGCGCGAACTCGGTCTGCACACAGAACTTATCTTCTTGCACCATGGCTTCACTGGCCAGGCCATTGGGTATGATCATGTCAATTCACCTGGATCAGGCATTCAACCACGGCGGAGCACAACCATCCGGTTGCCCCGTTGACCCGGGAGCTGGTTCGCCCGTCGACTTTGGGCCGTTTAAGCCCGGCCCCACCGCAGGGTGCAGCTCTCGGATCTATATTCCTATTATCGTTCGTTTGGAGGGTGGAATTTACGATTTCATTGCCGGGGAATGAAAGTTTTGAATTTGGGTCGACCGGACGGCAGCATGCCGTCCACCGCCGCATTTGAATGCCAGTCCCCCAGACGGAAGCCCGATCGTCACCTGGCAGCGGCCCCCGGCCCATGCCGCAGGTTCCGCCTGCCGGAGGCCGGGCCTTCCGGCGCCGACCGAATATGGTGTAAATTGTTTTGTGTGAAATTCCCTTTGGAAGGACAAGCAGATAGAGCGTATCCGTTTAGTGTAGGGACTGAAAGGAGGATATGCCCTATCTGGTCACGCTTTTGGTTTTGATAAGGCGTTTTTCCTTCGTATATTACTTTGCGAATTATGGTCAGGAAACTCATCTTACTTGCGGCTTTTCTGCCCTTCTGTTTTTCCCAGGCGTACGGGGCCAAGTATGCCGGAGAATTCCTAAGCCTGGGGGTGGGGGCCAGGGCCTTGGGAATGGGCGGGGCCTTCGTGGGAGTGGCGGACGACGTCACCAGTTGCTTCTGGAATCCTGCCGGCCTGTGCCAGTTGAACCAGAGGGAGCTCTCGCTGATGCATGCGGAGACCTTCGGTTCGCTTCTGAATCAGGATTTCGTGGCGGTGGGCTTTCCCCTGGGGACGGAAGGCCACAGTTCCGCCCTGGCTTTCAGCCTGCAGCGTTTGGGCGGGGGCGGGGTCAAGATCACCGACCTGCAGAAGAGAGGACAGCCGATCAGCGACAGCAACCTGGTGGTGCTGCTGAGGGAGGAAAGCCATGCGGATTACGCCCTATGGGTCTCCTACTCGCAACAGGTGCGACCGGGTTTGTACGGGGGGGCGAATCTCAAGGTAATCTATCGGGACTTAGTCTCCACCACGGCTTACGGAGTGGGAGCGGATCTGGCCGTATTGGCTAAACCCTATCCCTTCCTGACCGTGGGCGCCAACCTTCAGGATCTGACCTCCAGCGTTCTGTTTTACGACAACGGCACCACCGAAACCATCAACCCCACCACCAAACTGGGTGCGGCAGTCAACCACCGGATGGGAGACTTTGCGGTTTCCTTGGCCGGGGACGCGGACTTAAGATACGAAAACAGGAAATCCGCAGCCCAGTACTGGTTGGGAGAGCTGTCCGCGGACATGCACTATGGCGCGGAGGTGTGGTACAGAGGATGGCTGGCCGGGAGGCTGGGATATGACCAGGGAAATCTGACCGCCGGCGCCGGGCTGTGGATCAATCAGTTCGGCCTGGACGCGGCGTTTCTCTCTCATGAGGAGCTGGACAATACCTATCGCGTCTCCCTGCAGGTAAGATTCTGACGCGGGATGCAAGCGGATGAAGTCGAAGGAAAAAACGAAAATGAGAAGATCGCTTTACCCGTTTCTATGGTGTGCCGGGTTCGTGTTATCATTTGTATCCCTGGGTTGGGCGGCATCGCCGAGGGCGAGCATCTCTCCGGACAGCCTGCTGGCCAGGGTCAACGGGGAAGCCATCAACGTAGGCCGGTTCTATGATTACCTGCGGGAATCGAAAATCACGGCCAAAGACTCGGCCCAGGACGAAAAAGCCAAGCAGGAATCGCTGCATAAGCTGATCCGGGAGATGTTGATCGATGAGCGGGGGGCGTCGCTGGACATGGAATCCGATCCGCGCTTCGTGGCCACCAGAGACAAGCATATGACCGAATGGCTGTTGGACTACATGCACAAGAAGGATCTGGAGGAACCGGTGGAGGTATCTGACCAGGAGGTGAGGGACCACTACCGCAAGTATCGAGATGTGGACTTCGTGATCCCGGGAGAGGTCAACATCAGAGACCTTCTGATTCGGGTGTGGGCGGACTCCACCCAAAAGGACTATCAGAAGAAACTGAGGAAGGCCGACCGGGAGGCCAAGAAGAAAATCGATCGACTATACAAAAAAGCCAAGCAGGGTGAGGACTTCGTGGAGCTGTGCCGGGAAAACACCCAAGCCGGGGTGCCGGATCGGACGGGCAATTTGGGACTGGTTAAAAGGGGCCAGATGTCTCCGGAATTCGACCAGGCGGCGTTTTCTCTTAAAGAGATCGGAGAAATCTCTCCGCCTTTCAGGGACGACCAGGGGTATCACGTAGTGCAACTTTTGGATCGCAAGGAAGACAGTCATTACGAGCTGGACAGCCTTCTTTTTGGCAGGATCGAGGAGTACCTGAGGAATGAGAAGATACAGGAGGCCACGGATGCCTTCGTGGACTCGCTGATGCAACGGACCCAGTTCGTTTTCAACTGGGAGGTGCTGAACTCCCCCGGGCCCCCGGCCGACCAGGGGGTGTGGGTTCTGGCCTTCGGCCAGGGCGATAGCATCCGTTATGCGGAGTATGCCGAGGCGTTGTCCGGACTGAAGTTCGACGCCGGATTGGACAGCGTGAGTACCGAGGACAAGAGATTCCTGCTGAGGAATCATCTGGCCCTGGCGCCGATTTTGCGGAGGGAGGCGGAGAAGCGGGGCTACGCGGATTTGGTGGAGTATCAGGCCGAGGAAAGATCCTTCACCCTGGAGGAGGCCCGGAAGAAGTTTGAGTCCACCCGGGTGAAACGAGATCTTCCTCCCGCCACCAAAGAGGAGCTGGTGGAGTATTACCAGAACCACAGAGCGGATTTTCCGCCGCTGGGAGTTCCCCTGCACGTGTATCACATCGTGTTCGACGATTCGGCTGAGGCGGCGGAGGTTCTGAAGGAGATCAGGCAGGGCCAGGATTTCGTGACCATGGCCAAAATGTACTTCCCCGGAGAACAGGAGATGAGAGGGGTGGCTTACGATCTGGGTTTCATCCACCAGGGCGAAATGCCGGAAGAGTTCTACCAGGCAGCCTTGGCTTTGAACGTGGGCCAGGTGAGCGAGCCGGTGAGGACCAAGTGGGGGTATCATCTCATCCGACTGGTGGAGAGGAAAAAGCAGGAAGCCAGCTTCGAAGACATCATACCCGCAATACAGAGAGCCATAGACGTGGGGAAAGGAAGGCAGTCCATAGCGGAATGGGAGCAGGACCTGTTCGACCGGGCAGAGGTGTGGATCGACGAAGGACTGCTCAAGACACTGAAACTCCCTAAGCCGCAAGGCTGAAGCCGGACACGGCTGCCGCCCGCCTTTCGACCGTGCGGAAAATCCTAAGTTGCCGGGACAAGCTCAGACTTGGAAATATCATTCTATAACGAGTTCAAAAGAAAAGCCATTCATCTTTTTGCCCTTACCATTCCGGTGGGTTATTCCCTTCTGCCCAAGACACCGTCGCTTCTGATACTGGCTCCCTTTGTGTTGGGCTCCATTCTGATGGACGTGATTCGGCTCCGCAGGCTCCCTCTTCACGGGGTTCTACAACGGCTCCTGGGACCGGTTCTGCGCGAACACGAAAGTCGGGATTTCGCCGGGTCCAGCTACATTCTCTCTGCCTCGTTTCTCTGCATTCTCCTGTTTGAGAAAAGCGCCGCCGTGGCGGCCATCTCCTTCATCATACTGGGCGATATCGCCGCGGCCATGATGGGCAGGAAGTTCGGAAAGACCGAACTGAAATTGGCCTGGCCCAGCAAGAACGTCCAGCGGAACAGCCGCAAATCCGTTGAGGGAAGCGCATCCTGCCTGGTCGCGTGTCTGTTTGTGGCTGCGGTGGTGCCGCATCTACCTCTGTGGGTGGGAGTGGTGGGAGCGGTGGTGGCCACAGCGGTTGAGGGGGCCAACCTGCCCGTCGACGACAACTTCTCCGTCCCCCTGGTGAGCGGAATGACCATGCATCTGTTGCTTAAGCTGGCGTGATCCGGGCTTCAGCCCGGACTTGGCCAGCATCCCGTAGGATCTCGCCGGTTGCCACCATAGAAAAGCCAGACTCCACCTGACCCGCCGCCTGCTCCCGGCCACTGCCCCCCTGCCAAGTTCCCCTTGGTTCAGAGTTAGCCTCCCTTTCTGGTCCGTCCGTAATTCCCGGCTAATGTCTCGGAAATAGACTGGTTTTCATAGGTAAATGTAACAAACCGGAACGAACGTAACGTTGTTGTTACACTGGCTTACAAAGCCTTATATACAACATGCGCTCTACAAAAGGGTTAATGGTAGTAACGAAGTTGTTACGGAAATGGAGGTTTATTCTCTGATCGAAAAGACCGAACGAGCGGCAATCCGCGAAACCAAAGGGCTGACAGCCACATAGGGTCAGACAGAGTAATTGGCATGGACTTTGCTTACCGTACCATTAGCGAGTGCCATGGTTTGAGGTGTAACAGAGTTATGACAGAACGCCAATGGTGCGAAGAGGCAAAGAACAAAAATGACGGTGAAGGAGTTGCAGGATCAGATTCTGGAGGCGGCCCTTGAGGTTCATAAGAACATGGGGCTGGGATTTCAGGAATCCGCTTACAGTCAGGCTTTGGCGGTGGAGCTGGACCTCCGGAAGATAGACTACGAAAGGAAGAAGAACATCAAGCTATCATACAAGGGAAGCGTGGCCGGAGAATATACGTTGGAGTTCGTGGTTGCCGACAAGATCATCGTGTTGGTAAAGGCGGGCGAGCCCATAGACGACACCGACGAGTCCAAAATGCGCAGTTTCCTCAAAGCCACCAGACTTCCACTGGGCATGATATTGGATTTCGGCAAGGAGACCCTGGAGCTGAAGAACGTGATGAGGTAGAAGCAAGGGCACACCTCACAAAACTAACCCCAACGTCCGGAAGGAGGTGAACAGAATGCCAGCAAAGAAGAAAGCCGCCAAGAAAAAGACCGCCAAGAAAAAGACCGCCAAGAAGAAAAAGAAGTAAGCATCTGATGCAATCTGTAGGTCCAGAGGACCCCGCCACGGACGGCGGGGTTTTCTGTTGACATTTCACGGCATTTGGCTACTTTTCACCTTCATGCAAACCGAGTTCGTACTCATAGCTCTGCTGGGTGGCGTGGTGGCTTTGGACAACACCGAGGCCTTTCAGACCATGTTGTCTCAGCCGCTTCTGGTGGGACCGGCGGTGGGTTTTCTTCTTTCCGGCCCGGAGGGGGGTCTCATGATCGGGGTTCTGCTTCAGTTGGCATACCTGTGGGTGATGCCCATCGGCACAGCCGGCTTGCCCGATCCCTCGGTGGGGTCGCTGGCAGGCTGCGCCGGTTACGTTCTTCTCGGTCGGCTGTTCCCGGACAAACCCCATCTGCTGCTTTTCTTGATCCTTCTCTTCACCATTTCCTTTTCTCAATTGTGCGGCTGGGCTTTGATTCTCCAGAGACGGCTCAACCGCAGGCTTCTGCCCGAGGCCGAAGCTTGCGCAGAGAAGGCCGACACCCGGGGGCTTTCCCGGCTTTTTCTCTGGGGACTTTGGCTGTCCTTTCTGCGGGGAATAGTGCTCTCCGCATTGGGACTGGTTTGCGTCCTGCTTCTGTTGAAGCCCCTGATGAACCTTCTGAACGCGGTGGCCGACCTCCGCCTCCCCGACTTGCAGACGGCCTTGTGGGGTTGGGGAATCGGAACCATGATCTATCTCTTCGGCAGAAAAGGAAATCTGCCTTGGACTGCATGCGGGCTGGTTCTGGGGGTTGTCCTGCTTCTGATCTAAACCGGGAATTCGCGCGCGAGGGACGAAAAGCATGACCAGATCGGATTTGCTTCGTTCATGTGTCAGGAGCTTCTTCATACAGACCGGATTCACCTACGAGCGCCTGATGGCTTTTGGATTCGTCTGGTCGCTGGTTCCGCTTGCCAGAAAGCTCTCCTCTTCGAGAGACAGGCTGGCTGGCATTCTGAAACGGCATCTTTCCAGCTTCAATGCCAATCCCTATCTGGCGAGCTACGCTCTGGGCACGGTGGCAGCGCTGGAGGAGCAGAATGCCCCTGCCGAGCAGATCGCCAGATTCAAGGACTCCATGCGGGGGCCGTTGGGCGCGCTGGGAGACAGTCTGATTTGGCAGAACCTAAGGCCGGCCCTGCTCATGCTGGGCGTAGGGCTGAGCGCCGGTCTGGGAGTATATGGAGCGCTGGCCGTCTGGTTCATCTTCAACTTATATCAAGCCCATCTGCGCGTGCGGGGAGTTCTCAAAGGCTATGCTTTGGCTCTGGGGGTCTCATCCGATTTGGGCCGGGCGCATTTCCGGATGGCGATCAAGTGGAGCGGCAGGACGGGAGCCATGCTCGCCGGAACCCTGCTGGTCCTGATCATGGGCGCGGGCGGCAACTTCGCCCAGATGGGCAGGTTCAAACCGCAACCGCAAGTCGCCGGGCTGCTGATGCTGTTTGCAGCTTTATCCTTTTTCTCCTTCAGAAGGAACGTCAATCCGCGCTATATGTTGCCGGGCCTGATTCTCTTGTCTTTGTTCGTGAAGCTATTTTCGGGCGTCGGCTGAAGCAGGCCGGAAGGCAATCGACGCCCGGATCGTCGGTCCCGGGGGCGTGGTTTCCTGCCGAAAGGAAATCATCTTAACCCGGAGATGTTCTTCGACGTATTAAACGAATCAGAGGTTCGGTCGATATTGGATGTAGCAGGTTTTCAGCCCGAGGGACGGCAACCTGACCGTCGGTCAAGTCGCCGGTTGTGAGGTCAAGCCATGAAAGGGACCCAACAGGCAGTTCAGACATCGACTAAGAGCCGGAGGGGAAGATCGTCCGGTTGGCAGGGAGTGATCCAGCTGGCTTTGGCAGCTTTCTCTCTGATCCTCTTGAGCTGCGGGGAGATGCCGGTTCTTCGGGAGGAGGTCTTCTATCCCCAAATCAAGCAGCCCTCCGTCACCGTGAGACTTCTGCAGACAAGCGACAGCCTGACCATAGGCTCCAACGGAGCTTTTGTGATCAGATGCTTCCTCCGCCAGGGCGAAAAATCCATCTACTACGCCTCGGCGGAGTTGCGGGTTAGGCTCTCCGGAGGCAGGATGATGTTAAGCGAAGACAGCCAGGGGGAGATGGAAAGCGACTTGTGGAAGTTGTCGTTTGTGCCCCAGGCAGGCAACTTTTGGATTGGGGTGAACGGACATCCCTACCGGGGCGTTGTGGAAGTGATCAGAGACCCGGACGGAACATCGGTGCGAGTGTTGAATTTGCTGTACGTGGAAGATTACGTCAAGGGCGTGGTTCCGGCCGAGATAGGCAGGCTCAATCGTCGCGAAGTCGAGGCGCTCAAGGCCCAGGCGGTGGCCGCCCGGACTTACTCCCTTTCCAGGCGGGGTCAGCACGCTGACCTGGGATACGATCTGGAAGCCACCGTCGCCGACCAGGTTTATAAAGGAATTGAGGGAGAGGATCCCCTGGCCAATCGGGCGGTGGAGGCCACCCAAGAGGAGGTACTGTTGCAGGGAGGCAAGCTGGCGCAGGCATACTACCATGCCAATTCCGGCGGCAGGACTGAAGACATAAAACAGGTCTGGGGCAAGCCCAGCCAGAGCTATCTGAAGCCGGTGGAGGACGAACAGTTCTGCTCATGGTCCGATAACTACAGTTGGGAGGAGAGCTGGACCGCGGAGATCATGCGGAGCAACCTGGAGGACTTCCTTCGCAGCACGGGCGTTCTTCGCTCGGGCCATCTGGGAAACCTGCTGGACCTGCGGGTGATCCGGAAAGCGCTCTCCGGGAGGGTGGAGCTGTTGGAGGTGGTCACCGACAGGGGAAACTACCGCGTGGCCGGGGACAAGATCAGATGGGCTTTGAGGAAAGGGAGCGATGCCCACTCCATTTTGCCCAGTACGCGTTTCGACCTTCAAATCCAGCGGGACCGGAGCGGCTCGATTGTGCGCATCACCGCCAGCGGCAAGGGCAACGGCCACGGAGTGGGCATGTGCCAGACCGGGGCCATAGGGATGGCCAGGAACGGATATTCCTACAAAGACATTCTCGCCTTCTACTATCCCGGGACCAAAATAGCCAGGTTCAACTGAGCGCACCAGAACCTTCAAAACCGGACCCTTCGGGCAGAATCCGCACCTTGCGTTTTCTGCCGGCTAGGACGTTCACCCCGATCTTTGCGCAGACGGATGAACCCGTACCACCACGATTCCCGCCAAAACCAGAACCGCGCCCAGAATTTGCAAATAAGTCAGGGTCTCATCGAAGATCACAAAGGCCAGAACCGATGCCACCACCACCTCCCAGGTGGCGGCTATTCCCGCGCGCCCGGCTTCCAGGTAACGGAGTCCCTTAGTGTAGAGAGAATAACCGACCAGGGTGGAGAAGATGGCCAGAGCGAAGATCCACACCCAGGTCATGGCCGGGTAACTTACCGAGACCAAAGTCCTGGTTCCGCGAATCAGCATGAGGAAAAAGCTTCCGAAGCCCAGGGCATAGGTGACCACGGTGAAGGAACTGTATCGGGAAACGCCTTTCTTGCCGAAGATGCTGTAAAGCCCTGCGCCCAATCCGGCTCCCAGACCGTATAACACTCCTTTGAGGTTGGGCTTGAACGCCGCCGGATCATAAACCTGGATCACCAGCACGCATCCCAAAAAGGTGAAGAGCAGCGCCAGGATCTTGGTTCTGGTGAAATCCTCGTCCAGAAAGAGCCTGGAGAAAATCACCACGAAGGCCGGATAAGTATATAGAAGAATCGTGGCCGTGGCCACGCTGGTGTATTTTATGGCATACAAAAAAAGCAAAAAGCACAAGCTCACACTGAGAAGCCCATAGACTGCGAAAAAGAGAAAGTCTTTCTTCCGGATGCGAAGCCAGTTGGGATTCACCACAATGGCCGTAATCAACAAGGCCAGAAATGCGATCAAGGCCCGGTAGGTGACCACGGTGAGAGGATCAGGCTCCTGCCGGTAGATGAAGCGGGCCGCAATTCCAATGGTGCCCAGAAAGGTGGCACCCAAAACCACGTACAAGTATCCTTTGGCTTCTTTTCTCATTTACTTGGAATCCTTCACCAGGATTCTCCCGAGTCGGGTGTCGTCCAACCTATTCAAAGAACCCTGGTTCCGAACAATATATGAGGCCGTGCAACCCAGACCAAGATCTTTGTCTTCGAATCCTCGATCCGGGCCCGACGACGGGGTCAGGATGGACCGGAGACTGCTTGGTGAATCATGGATTTGACCTCTTTTTTCTTCATGCCTCCGACCCACAGGAATATCATCAGAACCAAGCCGGCGTACAACGGATCGCTCTCCTGCGACCAATAGGGCTTAAATCCCCCATCTTCCCCTTGTATCTCGATGATCGCCTGGAGGGTTTTCCTCACCCTCTTGTCCTTTACGGTATATCCTGCGTCCGCGCCCCTTTTTCCGGACAGGAAAGATTGTCCCAGAAGGTGGGTCAGGTGATAGATATCGTTCTCCCTTTTCTCACCGGTGAAGAAGTTGAAGCCCTGTTCCGCATCTTTTGCCATTTGATCCAGGTGCTTTTCGTACAATTCCAGACCCCTTTTGTACAGGGTGTCCTCCGGTCCCAAGAGATCCGACATCAGGAAGGTGATCTGGGCGCTGGAGTCGGGATCGATTTGCTCCTGGCCCTCAAACAGGGGCCACCCTCCCTCGGGCAGCTCCATCCTTCTAAGCCAATTGATGGCCTTCTGGCAAGCCTTGTTGCCTTCCTGTCCCATCAACCTGAGCAGGTCCACCAGATCTGCGGTCAGATAGGTGACGCACTTTTGGTTGGACAGATCGACGCTGTCGGCGGGGATGCTCAGCTTGACGTTTTCCCGAAAGCCTCCGTCTTCGGTCTGATTCCTCAAAAGAAACCTGGTGGCACTGGTCAGGGACAGCCCGTCTTTGGGCACACCGCACTTCAACAGGAGGTGGGCAGTTCTTTCGGTCTCCTTGACCCCGCTATAGTCGGGGTCGATCTTGCTGGGAAAACCTCCATCCGGCCTCTGGGTCTTGAGCAGATTCAAAATCAGCTCCTTTCCCACCGGAGTATCCCACAGCCCCACCATTTCGAGAACGAAAAGCCTGGTGGACGCGTCGCCTTTCTCAAAAATGAACGGCACCGGATTGTGCTTGAATTCCATTTCGCTCTCCTTGTTTGCCTGATTAGCCGGCGATGTCCGGGATCAGATTTTCACCAACTTGGTCACACTTTCGATATGAAAAGTGTGCGGAAACATGTCCACCGGTTGGACCTCCGCGAGACGGTATTCGCTCTCGCAGAGAATCTTCAAATCCCTGGCCAGGGTGGTGGGATTGCAGGAGACATATATGATCTTGGGTGAACCGATGCGGAGCAGCGACTTGACTACCTTGGGATGCAGGCCCGCTCTAGGGGGATCGGTCACCACCAAATCGAATGACCGTTTCTCCTGCTCGAATTCCCCGAGCACGTTTCTGGCTTCTC
>CAZPRG010000002.1:0-12036 GCA_964588675.1 uncultured Ignavibacteria bacterium | reverse complement strand
TTCTCCCAGGATGAATTCACAATTGGCCACACCGTTCGATTCAGCATTCTTCTTGGCATTCTCCACCGTCTCCGGCACCGACTCCACTCCGGTCACGGTCCTGGCCCCGGTTGCCAGGAACATGGAGATGGTTCCGTTTCCGCAGTACAGGTCCAACACATTCTCCTCTCCCTGCAATTCCGCCTGTTGCAGGATAACCTGATATAATCTTTCCGCCTGTTTGGGATTGGTTTGAAAGAAGGAGTTGCTCGAAATCTCGAAGGTGAGATCTCCCAGAGTCTCGGTGATGATCCTCTCTCCTCCCAGAAGCTCTTCTTCCTCCCCGACCGCGACGTGAGCCAGCTTGGAGTTGATGTTTCTTACCACGCTTTTGACTTTGGGGAAATTCGTCATAAGCAAGCCGGCAAGATGACCTGCCTGCGGAAAGTCTCCACGATAAGTCACCAAATTGACCATGCTCATGCCGGTATTCTTGGCTTCTTTTATCATCAGGAATCTCAACAGTCCTGAACGAGTCCTGTGGTCATAAGCCGACAGGTCATTCTCTTTCGCATACCGTCGTACGAAATCGACTATCTGATTGGCTTGCTCCGACTGCAGGAAGCACTCCTTGAGATCGAAAACCAGATCGTATCTTCTTCTCGGATGCAAGCCCAAAACGAGCTTCTTCTCCGGATGGGGCAAGAAGGCATATTCCATCTTGTTTCTGTAGAAGAACACGTCCTGGGACCCAAGGGCATCCGCAACCGGGGGGTCAGCAAAGCCTCCGATATGCCTCAGGCTTTCTCTCACCTCTTTGGTCTTGAACTTAAGTTGCTCTTCGTATCGCAGATTCTGCCAGGTACAGCCTCCACAGACGCCGAAGTGCGAGCACCGGGGCTGGATCCTGAGATCGGATTGCCTCACCACTTCTTGGATTTCGGCCTCGGCATAGTTGGGCTTTCTCTTGGTGATTTGCGCCTTCACCACATCGCCGGGAATTCCGCCCAGGACCAGGACCACAAATCCGTTCACTCGGGCTACACCCGTGCCGCCGTAGGCCAAATCCGATATCTCCAACTCGACTACGTCGTTCTTCTTGACGTTGGGACTCATAGTCAGCACAAGAGCGATGAAACGTGGTTGCTCGATCCCCGCAACGGACAGTCTGGTTATCGAGCGTCAAGTTCGCCCGATGAATCGGGCAACTACATGTCGACATTGCTCAGGATATAACAACTCAAGGAATTTGTCAACCCAGCACTTACCACACGGCTGCCAGAGTTTAGAGCAGGGAAGGCGAAGAAGCGAAAGGGTGGTGGCGGAATGTCCCTAATGTCATTTCGAACGAAGCCCTACACGCTTTGGTGTGGGGCGTCCAGACGGCCCCGTCGGGGAAGCGAAGAATCTCACAAGCTGAACATGCTGATGCCTTCAGATTCTTCGCTCCGCCGAAGGCGGGGTCAGAATGACAACTGCTGGGTCTTGCTTGTCACCTTAGACCGGCAGGGACAAACAGCATGCCGGAGAACCGGCCAAATACCCTTGAGTTTTCACATGCTGGGCGTGGCAGTCTCCACTCGCTTGTAGGTGGCGCTGCCGAATCCCAGAATGGGGAAGAAAATGAATGACAGGAAGAACAGACCCAATCCGAATCCGGTTCCCTTGCCGAAATTCTTGGCCACATCGAGGGCTACGATTATCTCGATTATGAGATTCACAATAGGGACAAAGTAGAGTATCAGCCACCATCCGGGTCGGCCGGCCACTTTCAACAGCAGATAGATATTGTAGAAGGGGATGATGGCACCCCATCCGGGCTGTCCGGCTTTGACGAAGACCTTCCACATCGCCGCAATTTCGAAGATTATGACGGCGAGCCAGACAAGCACGAAAAACCCGCTTCCGAAGTAACCCATAACAAGACCCTCCCTCTTTTTAGTGGTGTTTGAATGGACTACCGTGATCGATCCAATGGAATTCGACCATCTGAGCGCGGATGCCCCGCAGCCTCCTTTGCTCTTGGCGCCTAAGACCTCTAAATAAATCCAGCTGTGCTGATCTTCGAGTTATATGTCATATTATCGTGGCCTGCCCTAAATGTCAACCCATTTCTTCGGTTTGTGGGTGGGATAAAGTCTCAGTTTTCAATAGAGAGATCAGCGAATGCAGACGTGCCTCGGCCGGACGGCGAAAGCGATGCTCGATAAGCAGACGCTCCCGTCCGGGAATCGAGCAACTATGGACCAGCTGCAAAGCACAAGTGGAGACAACGGAGGTGATTTGGAGCCGGGATTTTGTGGCCCCTCACCCTTTCTCTCTCCCCATAGGGGAGAGGGAATATAGTTCATACCTTTAAGTAATTCAGAAGCCCGCCCTTTTCTTCAATTTCGAGCTCCAGACCGGATGGGGGGCGTCCTTTGAGACTCTTTTTGGTCTTCAGATTGGTTACCTTGCCCGTTTCCAAGTCCACCTCGATCTGATCGCCCGTCTTTGCGATTTTGGAAACTCCGTGACATTCCATCACCGGAAATCCGAGATTGACCGCGTTGCGATAAAATATCCGGGCAAAGGAATCCGCCACCACGCAACTCACCCCGTTCTCCTGCAGGCATACCACCGCATGTTCGCGCGAGGAGCCGCATCCGAAGTTCTTTCCTGCTACAACGATGTCGCCCGGTTTGACCTCTTTGGCGAAATTCTCCATTCCCGGGACGAACTCCAGAGCATGTTTGGCCATCTCCTGGGGATCGGTGAGGGGGAGGTACTGCCCGTGATATATCTGATCGGTGTCGATATCGTCACCCACCATCCAGGCCTTTCCCTTGAACTTCTTAAGCATGTGACGCTCCTTTGGTTTTCAGCCGTGGATTGCCTTGCAACATAGCAGGCCGGGGCGCGAAAGTCAACCTCCAATGCTCATGAGATTGGACGCCGGGCATGTCCCTTACCCAGGATAAAGACCAGCGTCAGGTGCTTCCCCTCCCGGCCGCGGGGTCAGCACGACGAGACACCCCCCTGAAGATTAGCTATTTGGGAGCTTCCCCCGTGACCTTTTGCAGCAGCTGCCTGGCTGGAACGAAGGTGGAGTCGACAGCCAGCGCCCGGTATAGCTCGGCGGTGGCATCGTTATCCCGGCCGCTGGTGCCATAGGCGATGGCCAGGTAGTAATGCACGCTGGGATCGTCGGGCTTGAGCTCGACAGCACGCTGGTACAGAGGAATGGCTTTCTGCGGCTGGCTATCCTCCAGATACCAGTTGCCCAGATTCACATAAGCCGAGGCGTAGGTGGAATCCAGCTGGATGGCGGTTTCGAATTCCCGGAAGGCCAACTGCCGCTGTCCCTTCTTTATGTAACAGGTGCCCAAGTTGTTGTGCGCTACGGCATACGAGGGTTCGATCTGAATGGCGTTCTTGAAGTTTCTGATGGCCTCGTCGATGTTGTTGATCCTATAGTTCAAGTCACCCAGGCCGTTGTAAGCCTCATAATAATAGGCATCCAGCGCCAGGACCCTGGTGAATCGATCCATGGCCAGACCATAGTCCTTCTCCTCCAAGAACAGGTTGGCCAGATTATACAACGGATCCGGCAGCAGCGGATGTGCGTCGTTGGCCTTTATGTAGTACTCCTCGGCCTTCAGATAGTCGCCCCTCTTCTCATATATCAAACCCAGGTTGTTGTAAGCCAAGGCTGCTCGCGGAAAGAGATCTATCACCTCCAGATACTTTTTCTCGGCCTGCTCCGGCTTGTTCTGCTGGTCATAGATCAGAGCGATTTCGAAATGAGCCATCAGATGATCCGGCTGTAAACTCACCGTCTCCTGGTATTCCTGCATGGCCTGATCCAGCCTATCCTGCCTGGCGTAGACCATGCCCAGATTGTAATGCTCCTCAGCTAAGTCTTTGGCGGTGAGCCGATGGCGGCTCAGATTGGAGATCACCAGGAAAGCCAGGAATATGACAAGAAGAACCGCTGCCGGTTTCATTCTTCGCGCCTTGAGCAACTGATACAGACTGTAGATGCCGAAGGAGGCGAAGATTATCAGAAACGGCACCAAGGGCAGGCGATACCTGGCGCTGACGAAGAAGAAAAGCAAGGCCAAAGCCTGGGACAGCAGAAAATAGAAGAGAAGAATCGGTCTTGATCTTCCGGTCTGAGACTGGGAGCGTTGCCGAAAGAACGCAACCAGGCCCATTAAGCTCAAGGGAAAGAGCAATCCGAACGGGAAATACATCACCCATTTCCACAGAAGCAGTCGCAGAGGAAGGGAATACTGCCTGAACAGATAGGGGTCCTGATTCCTCTTGATCTCAAACCCGTCCGCGATGAAAAACAACTTCCTGCCCAGCAGTTTCAAATAGGAGAGAGGTTGGCCGGTCATGTACGAAAACGCCTGCTTCCAGAAATACGCCGATCTCTGGGACGGTTTGTTCAGGCCCTCCTGAATGGGCCGCTGGATCAACTCCTCCCACTGTATTCCCGGCCGGATGGAGGTGGTGTAGTCGTAATTTGCGTTGTTCCCGATGAAGAAGTTGAGGCCGGAGTTGGACGAGACGAAGACCAGATCGCCGCTTGCCACCCAGTTGGTCAGGGTGGTCAGAGAAATCAACAGGAGAAACCCGAGCAGAAAAAGTAGGCAGGAGCCGACTATCTTGGCCACAGACGCCTTGATTCTGGATAAGGCGATGACCAGCCACAGCAACCCGAAGGGAACGAATGTCATGGCCAGGCCGTGCGTGATGGACGACAGGCCCAGGACGATTCCGGCCAAAAGCAGCTTGGTCCATTTGGGCTCCCGGCGGTAGGAGAAGAGAATCAGCACCACCAGCAGGTTGAAGAAGATCACCAGGACCGGATTGAGAAGCTGGGCATCGAAGAAAAGGAAGGGCCCATAGAAGGCAGCGATCAAAAAGCCGATCAGCGCCACTCGTGGATTGAATGCGATTTTGGCCACGCGGTAGAGAAGCAGGCAATTGACCGAGCCCAGCAGAATCTGGATGAATCTCACCAGGAACAGATTGCGCCCGAATATGGAGTAGATGATGCCCAGAAAGTAGGGGTAAAGGGGTGCCTGCCAGAAAGGCTTGTGTCCCAGCCAATATCCCTGGGCAATCTTCTGGGCCAGGGTGTCGTTGGTCTGGCTGTCGATGATGGGATAATTGAAAAACGGGTTGTGGGAGATCCAAAGGAGATGCAAAAGCCGTGGGAGGAAGGCGACGGCAAACAGCAAGACGTAGAAAAGAACGGTCTTTTGCTCTGCCGACTGCAACTCCAGGTCCGGCGAGGTTGGTTGACTGGTTTGCTTTTGTGCCATATAACACAGACTCCTGACCCAAGGAGCGATATTAACATAATTACGGCGAAAAGTCAATCTTAAGGAGCAGGGGATGGTCTTTTTGTCTATGATTGTAGCGCCTCTGTGCCTGCGCCGTCAAAACCCGTATCTGGTGCAAAGTGCACAGGCGAAAGTGTATTATCAAGGCACATGCGTAACATGATTGTCAACGGATATGGGTAACACCTGTGGGCATGTAATCTTGCGGCCGAAAGCCAGCATGGAGCTCAGCAGCCTTGTGCCCAGGCAGGCTCGTCCAAGCTCCCGACGACCTATTCCTCACCTCTCTTCCTATGTCCCCCTCTCCGTGAAACGGAGAGGGGGATTCAGGGGGTGAGGTTCTTGTTTTCCTTGTCTTCGCCTCCAGTTTAGATAGCCGCACCCTTCAGGGTGCGCAAGAGGCTTCGCAGGCTGAAAGCCTGCGGCTACAAAAGCCGCCGCCTGACCTGTCCGTCTTTAGGCGCACAGATCAAGCTAAAGCTCGATACTCCAGAAGGTGATGCGGTAAAGCTGCGCAGGCTAAAAGCCTGCGGCTACAAAACCCGTTATCCGGAGTGTTCGCCCCCGAAGGTCATATGACTTCGGGCGGACAGATCGGGCTGAGGCCTGTTGCTCCAGGCAACACTATCTTTCAGGTTATTCCCACTCGATGGTGGCGGGGGGTTTGGAGGAGATGTCGTAGACCACGCGGTTTACGCCCTTGACCTGGTTTATGATCCGATTGGAGATTCTGCCCAGCACTTCCGGCGGAATCCTGGCCCAGTCGGCGGTCATTCCGTCAACGGAGGTGACCGCCCTCAAAGCCACCACGTTCTCGTAGGTCCTCTCATCGCCCATGACCCCCACGCTCTGAACCGGCAGAAGAACGCAGAAAGCCTGCCAGATTTGGTCGTACAGTTCGGATTTCTTCAGCTCGGAGATGTATATCTCGTCGGCCTCCCTGAGGATGAAAAGCCGCTCCCGGGTGACGTCCCCCAGGACTCTAACCGCCAGGCCCGGGCCGGGAAAAGGATGCCGTCCGATGATGCTCTCCGGAAGCTCCAGCTTTCTCCCTAGCTCCCTTACCTCATCCTTGAAAAGCTCCCGCAAAGGCTCGATCAGCTTCAGGTGCATTTTCTCCGGCAGGCCGCCCACATTGTGATGCGATTTGATGGTGGCGGAGGGACCTTTGAAAGAGGTGCTCTCGATCACGTCGGGATACAAAGTCCCCTGAGCGAGAAACCCGACTTCCTTGATCTTGTGAGCCTCTTCCTCAAACACCTCTATGAAGGTTCTACCTATGATCTTTCGTTTCTTCTCGGGATCGACAACACCTTCCAGCCGATCCAAGAATCTGTCGGAGGCATCCACCAGCCTCAAGTTTAGGCCGTACCGGCCGAAGGCCGAGACGACTTCCTGCGCTTCGCTTTTGCGCAAAAGGCCGTTATCCACTAAGATGCAGTAAAGCTGCTTACCTATGGCCCGGTTCAATAGGGCGGCGCAAACGGATGAGTCCACGCCCCCGCTTAAGCCCAATACGACCTTGTTGTCGCCCACTTGCTCGCGGACTGCGGCCACCGTCGTGTCGATGAAGGACTCGGTGGTCCAGGTTCCCTCGCAGCCGCAGATTTCGAACAGGAAGTTCCGGAGAATCCGCCGGCCCTCCTGGGTATGAGCCACCTCGGGATGGAACTGCAGCCCGTAGATTTTCCTCTCCCTGCTTCCTATGGCGGCCAACGGAATGTCCTCGGTATGCGCCAGAACCTCGAAGCCCGGAGGCAGTTTCGACAGATGGTCGCCGTGACTCATCCAAATCACGGTGTCGTCTCTTACCCCCGACAGCAGATCGCCGCTATCATCGATGTGAATCACGGCCCGGCCATACTCTCTTCTGTCCGAGCGCTCCAGCTCTCCGCCGAAGAGTTTTCCGATCACCTGCAAACCGTAGCAGATTCCCAATACCGGCACGCCCAACTGGAAGACCTCACCCGTGCAAAAGGGGGCGTTGGGGTCGAAGACGCTGGAAGGTCCACCGGAGAGGACCATTCCTTTGAGGTTTCGGTCCCGGTAGGTCTTGGGATCCTGGTTGTAGGGAAGGATTTCGCAGAATACCCGATTCTCTCTTATCCTTCGGGCGATCAGTTGGGTGTACTGCGAGCCGAAATCCAGTATGATGATGGTCTCCGGCTTCTTCATCCCGCTCACGCGCCCTCCGACTGCAGAACCGTGTTCTTGAGCCAATGGACATCGTCCTTCTGAGGATAGTCCACGTTGTAGTGAAGACCCCGGCTTTCCTTTCTCTGCAAGGCGCACTCGATGATCAGCTTGGCCGCGATGGAGATATTCCTCAGCTCCACTACGTCATAGGTGATGGGGTTGACCTTGTAGAATTCCAGTATCTCGTCCAGGAGTATATCGATCCTTCTCTTGGCCTGTTCCAATCGGCGATTGGAGCGGACGATTCCCACGTAATCCCACATGAACTTCTGTATCCAGTCGCGGTTGTGGGAGATGATGATCCACTCCTGCTGGTCGAACACCCCAGCCTCGCTCCAGGACGGAATGGGAGGGAAAGAGAAGCTCTTCAGGGAGGACAGCCTGGCTTTGGCACTTATTGCGGCAAAATGGGCGAAGGCCACGGCCTCCAGCAGAGAATTGGACGCCAGCCGGTTTGCCCCGTGCATGCCGGTGCAGGCCACCTCGCCGCAGGCATAAAGATTCTCGATTCCCGTTTTGCCCTGGATATCGGTGACCACCCCGCCGCAGATGTAATGGGCGGCCGGAACCACCGGTATCCAATTCCTGGTTATGTCCAATCCCAAGGAAAGGCACTTTCCATAGATATTGGGAAACCGGAGCTTGATGAACTTCTGATCCAGGTGAGTCACGTCCAGGAAGACGCAGGAGTCGCCCCTTTTCTTCAGTTCGTGGTCTATGGCCCGGGCCACCACGTCGCGAGGCGCCAGCTCCTTGCGGGGATCGTAGTTTTCCATAAACGCTTCGCCCGACTGCAGCCTTAGCACCCCGCCCTCTCCCCGCACCGCCTCGGATATCAAAAAGGAGTCGGCCTGGGGATGATACAGGGCCGTGGGATGAAACTGGATGAACTCCAGGTTGGCCACTCGCGCCCCTGCCTGATAGGCCATGGCCAGCCCGTCGCCGGTGGCGATGGAGGGATTGGTGGTGTGCACGTAGACCCTGCCCGCGCCGCCGCTGGCCAAAAGAGTGATCTTGGATAGACAAGTTATCACCTGGTTTTGGGCCTTATCCAGCACGTAGGCGCCCCAGCATTCGATCTCCTCGCCGGGCTTTCTCGCGTAGCTCTCCAGATGGTGCTGGGTGATCAGATCCACGGCCAGGTGATCCTCCATGATCCTCACGTTCTTTCTGGCCTTCACCGCGGCCAGCAGGGCATTTTCCACCTCTTTGCCGGTCAGGTCCGCAGCGTGCACCACCCTGTTTCTCGAATGCCCGCCCTCCAAGCCCAAATCGAATTGGTCCTCTTTTTGTCTCTTGGTAGTAAACTGTACTCCTATCTGCGCCAGCTCTCGGATGCAGCCCGGCCCCGCCTCCACCACCTTTCGCACTACCTGGGGATCGCACAACCCGGCTCCGGCGCGGATGGTGTCCTCCACGTGCAGGTCGAAGCTGTCGTTTGGGGCTAACACCGAGGCGATGCCGCCCTGGGCGTAGTTGGTGTTGGACTCGGAGTCCTCCTTTTTGGTGACGATCACCACCTCGCCCACCTGGCTGGCCTTGAGGGCGAAACTCAAGCCCCCGATGCCCGATCCTATTACCAGAAAGTCGGTTTTGATCTCCATCTACTTTTTCCCTTCGACCTTCTCAAGCAGCAGTTCGTCGCCGCTTTCTATCCTCAGGTCGATTTCAAGCACATAAAGCGAAATGCCGGGCTGTTTTACCAAAGGTATACGCACCGAATCCTTTTCCGTGGTGATGATAAAATCCGCGCCCTGATCTCGCGCCTGCATCATCAGGTTTACTAAGTCCTTCTCCCGGTAGGCGAAGTGATCAGGAAATATCCGGTGTTGCAGTATGCTCACATTCAACTGCTCCACGGTTTTCTCGAACGAAAGAGGGTTGCCAATGCCTGAGAAAATAAAAGCCTTTCTGCCCTTTAGACCCTCCGGGTCGACGGGTGAACGATCGAACAAGTCTTCAACGCCGCTGATCCGGTACACGGATCGCACCAGGGGCGCAGCCGGGTTTTGCGCGTCAAGCATCTCGATCAACTCGTCCTGGCCTGATGTCTGGTCGGTCTTGGTGAGAACGAAAACGTCCGCCCGCTTCAGGGAACTCAGCGGTTCCCTCAGGATGCCTGTGGGCAGAAGTTGACGGTTTCCGAAGGGATTGGCCGAGTCGATCACCACGATGTCCAGGTCACGCTTGAGCTTCAGGTGCTGAAAACCATCGTCCAAAAGCAGAATGTCCGATCCGTAGTTTCGGATAGCTCGTCTCCCCGAAGCAGCACGATCCTTGCATACTATGATCGGAACGCCGGAAAGCCGCATCGACAAAAGGTACGGTTCGTCTCCCACATCCTCCCAAGCTATCTTCTCTTTGCTGTCTGGAGTGATTTCAACCAGCCCGCTGCTCCGGCGCTTGTATCCTCTGGTGAGTATGGCCACGCGGTAGTTTCTCTCGTGAAGCCTCTGCGCGAGATAGACGACCAAAGGGGTTTTTCCCGTTCCCCCCACGGTGACGTTCCCAACGCTGACCACCCGCGCGCTCAACTTCTCCTGTTTGAGCCAACCGCGTCGATATAGCAGAAGTCTGACTTTGCAGACAACTCTGTAGAGCCAGGAGAGAGGTAGGAGAAGCACCCCTGCCAGCCGCCAGAATGCTCCTCTGCTTTTCCGATGGATGGGGGAAAATGTCGGATTCATGCAATCAACTCTATTTCAGGGCAGAAAAGATCGAATCGGTTGTTCTTTTGGCCACACCGGTTTTCCTCTCGATTGCGTCTCTGGCTTTCTGTCCCAGTCGTTTCCTTAGTTGATCATCCGAGAGAAGGCTGGTCAGCGAAAGCTGGAGCTCCTCCTGATTCTTGACTTGAATGCCTCCGCCGGATTCCACGAGAATCTTCGCCTCTTCTTTGAAGTTGTCCACGTGGGGGCCAAACAGAACCGGCACGCCATAGATGGCAGGCTCAAGCAGATTGTGGCCCCCCACCGGCACGAGGCTTCCTCCCACGAAAGCGACATCGGCCAGACAATATACCTTGGACAACTCTCCCATGGTGTCGAGCAGAATCAGACTTTTCCCGTTCAGCAGATTCTCTCCTGCGGCGGCTTTGGAGGCCAATTCATCCAATTGGGTCCGTCTGACGAAATCCAGGCCTTCAGCCGAGAGAATTCCTTCAACCTGGCTCAACCGGTTCAGATGTCTCGGAGCAAGCACAAAGATCAGGTTAGAGTACTGCTGTTTCAATCTCTTGAAAACCGGCAGCAGAATCTTCTCCTCGTCTTCCCTGGTGCTTCCTGCCACCACCACCCTGAGGTCTCGGCGAATGTGCAGAGTGTCTCTAATTTTGTCAGCCTCCCGGCATCCGCCGGCCAGAAGCAAGCGATCGAACTTGAGATTCCCGGTGATTACGATTTTGGCCTCGTCCGCGCCCAGCAGCAGCATCCTCTCCTTGTACTCCTCCGACTGAAGACAGAGCAGATCCAAATGCCCGAGAGTTTCCGCAAACAAGCTTTTAACCAGTCGATATTTGCGAAACGAGCGCTCCGAAATCCGTCCATTCACCAACCCTACGAAGCATCCGCTCTTCTTGGCCTCCCGGATGAGGTTGGGCCAGAGCTCGGTTTCAACCAAAATCAGGGCCACCGGTTTGATCCTTCGGATGGTGCGTCTAACGAATCGCTTCAGGTCCACCGGCACAAAGAAAACCAGCCCTGCACCCTTCAAGATCTTCTCCGCGTCGGCCTTTCCGGTTTTGGTCAGGGTGGAGACCACCAGCTCATACTCCGGATGGTTTCTCCTGACCTGGGGAATGATGACGGAAAGGGCTTTGACCTCGCCCACTGAAGCAGCGTGAAACCAAATGACCTTTCGCCCGCGCAGGTTCCCGGTTTTCTGCCCGGACAGCCTTCCCATCCTCTCCAACACACCATGTTTTCCCCAAGCTGCGCGAAGAAAAAGATAAGGGAAGGCAAAGATGAAGGCCAGGTTGAAGAGGAGGTTATAGAGAGTATACATTTATCGCGTGTGAGACACCAGAACCCGGCCTAAGCCAGGTTCTGGCCTGCTCCGTGACCTGTATTCGAGAAATGGATGTCCGCCTTCCCGGTCAGCTCTCTTAGTCGACTTTCAAGCTTGGTTCTGATTGCCTCCAACTGCCGGGCATCGGAATCGGGCGGAACGTGAATCGGCTCTCCCAACATCACTACCGCCCGGGAAAACGGTCGGGGAATTATGAAACCATCCCAAGAGGAAAGAGTCCAGCGGTGTCGGGCCGAATTGGTGATGGGAACGATGGGCAACCCGCTCCTCTGGGCCATGTATATTATCCCGGGATGGACACAGAATCCCGGCCCTCTGGGTCCATCCGGGGTCACGCCCACGTCGTACCCGCAGGAGGCTTTCTCGCACATCTCGAAGATGGCTTTGGTGCCGCCCCTTGTGGTGGAGCCCCGCACGGTGACGAATCCCAATCTTTCGATTATGCGGGCGATGAACTCGCCGTCACGGTGCTGGCTTATCAAAATGTGGATTCTCCTTT
>CAZPRG010000001.1:0-40670 GCA_964588675.1 uncultured Ignavibacteria bacterium | reverse complement strand
TCTTAGGCCGACCAAGCTGGAGGAGTTCGTCGGTCAGGAGAAGATCAAGGAGAACCTGAGCATCTTCATCCAGGCGGCCAGAAACAGGCGCGAACCTCTGGATCACGTTCTCTTCTATGGTCCTCCCGGATTGGGGAAGACCACTCTGGCGCATATCATCGCCAGGGAGTTGGAGACGAGCATCAAGTCGACCTCCGGGCCGGTGATGGAGCGGCCCGCCGATTTGGCCGGCATTCTGACCAATCTGGGCGAAAGGGAGGTTTTGTTCATCGACGAGATTCACCGGCTCAATCACGTAGTGGAGGAATATCTCTATCCCGCCATGGAGGATTTCAAGATAGATATCATGATCGAGAAAGGTCCTTCGGCCCGCTCGGTCAAAATCGACCTGCAGCCGTTTACCCTGGTGGGCGCCACCACCCGAGCAGGTCTTCTCACCTCGCCTCTACGAGCACGATTCGGAGTCGTAGGCAGGCTGGATTTCTACCAGCCGGAGGATCTGTTCAAGATCGTCCTGAGGTCGGCCAGGATATTGAACCTGACCATCGATGAGGAAGGCGCCCTGGAGATTGCCAAAAGATCCCGCGGCACTCCCCGGGTGGCCAACCGGCTTCTGCGCCGGATCAGAGACTTCGCCGAGGTCAAGGCCAAGGGAGAGATAAACCTTGAGGTTGCCCATAACGCGCTGGTGATGTTGGATGTGGACGAATTGGGTCTGGACGATATGGACAAGAAAATCATGGAGGTCATCATCCATAAATTCAAGGGCGGGCCGGTGGGAATAAACACCCTGGCGGTGGCCGTAGGGGAGGAGGGGGAGACCATAGAGGAGATTTACGAGCCGTTCTTGATCCAGGAGGGTCTTCTCAACCGCACGCCCCGAGGCCGGACTGCCACGGATCTGGCGTACAAGCATCTGAAGATCACAAGGGAAAAAGGGGCACAGGAAAGCCTATTATGAATCGAACTGTTGAGGACTGGATTACAGCAGCGGTGGACGGTGGACGGTGGACCGTCGACGGGCGAATCTGGATCGATCGTCTCAGGTTCGGGGTGCGTGCGACACGAGCGACGGACGACGGACTACCGACTACGGACCTGGGTGGGGAGGTCGGGGTATGAAGGTTCTACTCCATGTCTGCTGCGCCAATTGCGCCATCCATCCCCTGGGCGTGCTGTCGGAAGAGGGGCACCAGGTCTTTGGATACTGGTACAACCCTAACATCCACCCTTTTACCGAATATCAGAGAAGATTGGAAGCGCTTAAGACTCTGGAAGAGAGAAGATCGTTTCCCGTATTCTATCACGATTCCTACGACCTGGAGAAGTTTCTCAAGGCGGCCATACAGGACGTGGAAAACCGCTGCGCCTTCTGTTACAAGATCAGATTGATCCGGGCGGCCACTTATGCCAAGGAGCACGATTTCGACGCCTTTACCACGACGCTTTTGGTCAGTCCTCATCAAAAGCACGAGTTGATAGCGGAGATTGGTGAGAAAATCGGAGCAGACCTGGAGATCAGGTTCCTCTATCGCGATTTTCGCCCCGGCTTCTACCAGGGAAAAGACCAGGCCAGAAGCTTGGAACTTTATAGTCAGAAGTATTGCGGCTGCATCTTCAGCGAGAAGGAACGTTACGCCGACAAGTCGACGGCACGAAGCGAAAAGAAAGCCTGATAGCTCTCTGCACTCAAGCCCCGCAGGATTGCTTGATAACCAATGTTCAGCTCAATCGGGAAGATACTGGTCGGTTTTGGAGTTTTGTTGATCCTGGTGGGCGTCACCTTCCTGGCTCTCGACAGAGTCGGTATCTTGGGCAGGTTGCCCGGCGACATTCACCTTCGAAAGCAGAATCTCGAGTTTCACTTTCCTCTGGCCACCAGTATTGTGGTCAGCGTGATTCTCACGCTGGTGCTCACCGCGTTTTTCAGGTGGTTCAGAAAATGAGTCTATCCCTGAAGGACTTCGACTATCCGCTGCCGAAGGAGCTGATCGCTTACTATCCGGCCGAAGTCAGAGACAGCTCCCGGCTTTTGGTCTTGGATCGGAAAAGCGGAAGCATCCAGCACAAGGTGTTCCGCCAAGTGATCGACTATCTGCACGAAGGTGATGGGTTGGTCATCAATCAGACCAAGGTATTCCCGGCCCGTGTCTTCGGAATAAATCGAGATGACGACCGCAGGGTGGAGGTCTTCTTCCTCAAAAATCTGGATCAGGGGCTATGGGAGGTTCTTCTCAAACCCTCAAAGAGAATCTCGCCGGGCGCGATCATTGGCTTCCAGGAAAACGGTCTGGCTTGTGAGATTCTTGAGCGAACGGAGTCGGGAAGCTGGCAAGCCAGGGTCAACACAAAAGAAAACCTTTTCGACATCCTGGAGAGAATAGGCAAAGTGCCTCTTCCTCCATACATCAAGAGGGAGGCGGAAGAAGAAGACAGGACGACTTATCAGACCGTATATGCTAAAGAGACTGGCGCAGTGGCGGCTCCCACCGCCGGACTGCATTTCACCGAGGATCTGCTGAGAATGCTCGAACAGAAAGGCGTGCATAAGATTCCCATAACCCTGCACGTGGGTTGGGACAGCTTCAGGCCGATACGTCAGGACGATCCCAAAGATCATGTCCTTGCCTCGGAGTGTTTTAAGATCGATTCCGAATCCGCACGAAGGATAAATGCGGTGAGGGAAAGCGGAAATAAGATTGTGGCAGTCGGCACGACTACGGTGAGAGCTTTGGAGACGGTGGCAGAGTCCATGGAGGATGATATCCTGAAGCCGCAGTCGGGATGGACCAGGAAGTTCATCTATCCTCCCTATCGTTTCAGGATAGTCGACTCGCTGATCACCAATTTCCACCTTTCCCGCTCGACCCTTCTGCTCTTGGTCTCTGCGTTCGCCAGCAGAGAGCTGATTCTCAAAGCTTACCGGGAGGCGATAAGGGAGAGGTACCGGTTTTATAGTTACGGGGACGCGATGCTCATAGTGTAGAGAAGCGTTCAGCAGCTTGGTTGGTCGGCGAGACAGAGAATGGTCTAGCCACGGACTACGGACGGTCAAGTCCGGTCAACTGATTAGACGCCCGGACGGGCGTCCATAGGACGGATGAAACGGATAAGTCGAGAGATGGTGCCGAACTGGTAGAGGTTGGAATCATCCGACCCGAAAGAGGATTGAATTCTTGAAAACGGTCGCGATCATAGTCGCTGGCGGCAAAGGAACGAGGATCAAGGGGAGTTTGCCCAAACAGTTCCTTATGCTGGAAGGCAGGCCCATTGTGGCGCACGCCATAGAGAAGTTCGAGAACTGCAAGCTGATCGACGAGATCATCCTGGTGGTGCCCGAGGATTACCTGGGCTATTCCACGCAGAAGGTCATCGACAAGTATGGCTTCAGGAAGGCGGACAAGATCGTGCCGGGAGGAGAAGAAAGGCAGGATTCGGTTTACGCAGGACTGAAAGCGTGCCCCGCAGGCACCTCCATTGTGGCAATTCACGATGCGGTCAGGCCACTGATCTCCTCCGACAAAATCGCAGCTTCGATTGAGTTGTGCGCCGAGAAGAAAGCCGTGGTCCTGGCGGTTCCTCCCAAGGACACCATCAAAAGGGGAGAGGATGGTTTGATTGTGACCACACTGGACCGCGACAAGCTTTGGCTGATCCAGACTCCCCAGGTATTCGAATACTCGCTCATTCTGGACGCGCACAAGAAGGTAAAGGAGGAGGGTTTCGTCGGGACGGACGACTCGGTTTTGGTCGAACGGTTGGGGAAAGAGGTCGCCATTCTAAAAGGCGACTACTCCAACATCAAGATCACCACCGAGGAAGACCTGGCACTGGCCGAGACCCTCATCCGCAGGCAGAAGGACGCAACCTCCAACGGGCGGTCGGGGGGACAAAATGCTTAGAATCGGCTTCGGGTACGATGCACATAAGCTGGCGACAAGCAGGGATCTGATCCTGGGAGGCGTCAAGATACCTCACGGGAGGGGTCTTGTGGGGCACTCCGATGCCGACGTTCTGTGCCACGCTATCGGCGATGCGATCCTGGGTGCTCTCTCGTTGGGCGATCTGGGAAAGCACTTTCCCGACACCGATCCGAAGCACAAAGACATCTCCAGCCTGCGTCTTCTGTCTTCAATCGGCGACATGGTTAGACAAGAGAATGCCCGTGTGGTCAACGTCGATTCGACCATAGTAACGGAAGAGCCGAAGCTATCCGGTTATATTCAGAAGATGAGAGAGAACGTCTCCTCTACGCTCAAGGTGAAGGTAGACCAGGTCTCGGTGAAGGCCACCACCACGGAAGGAATGGGTTTCGCCGGAAGAAAAGAAGGCATGGCGGCATACGCGGTGGTTCTGGTGGAAAAAGGCTAAACAGGAAACCGGATGAGCGAGCTTCTGTGGATAAAAGTCGAGCACATTCTGGACCTGGCCCTGACCCACGGCGCCGTGTGGTTTTACCTGTTCATCTTCCTGAGCAGCTTCATGGAAAACATCTTCCCGCCGTATCCCGGAGATACGGTTACATTTGTGGGCGGCTATCTGGCGGGCACAGGTCGGCTCACTTTTCCCTTGGTGTTCGTCTCCGCCGGTCTGGGTTGTCTGGCAGGAGCCATGTTTCTCTACCTTCTGGGAAAAAGCAAGGGAAGGAAAGCATTTCTGAAAAACGGCAGATGGATTCTGGACAAGGAGCATCTCAAGAAGGTAGAGGTATGGTTCGCGAAGTATGGAGAGAAGGTGCTCATCCTCAGCCGGTTTCTGACCGGGGTCAGGTCGGTGGTGGCGCTGGCTGCGGGCGTGGGCAATGTGAGCACCAGGAAGATGGTCATATACACTTCGATCAGCATCGTTTTGTGGAACGGCATAATCGTTTTTTCGGCGTTCAAGGTACAGCAGAACTGGCGGGAGATACTGCAGGTGATACAGATATACAACAAGGTCGTGCTGGCGGTCGTGGTGCTGGTGGGCATAGTATGGTTAGTCAAGGTTCTTGGAAAGAAACGGTCAACGGACGCAGCGGATTGAACGGATGGAATGAAGTCGCAGTGGACGGTCGACGGTGGACGCAAAGAGCTGTCGACGGATGTAACGGATTAAACGGATCAAGTGAGACCGCAGCGACTGGCAAATAGGGTTTAGCCGCGGACCACGGACTGCGGACGGGTCTTGAAAAGGAGCCAAATTGAAGATCCTGGTGCTAATGGGAGGAACCTCGGCGGAGAGAGACGTGTCCTTGGCCTCCGGCGAGGCCATAGTCAAGGCGCTGAAGAGCGTGGGGCATCAGGTGCTGGCGTTGGATACGGCACAAGGAAACAAACTTCTCTCGGATGATGGGAAATACATACCCGGAGGAGTGAAAGCGAAGCCGCCCGACGTGAAGGACTTGGAGAGAGCCGACAAGCAGCAGGCTCTGGAGGCGATCCATGCCTTCGATTTCTCCCAAGTCGACGTGATATTCCTGGCACTTCACGGAGGACAGGGCGAGGACGGAACCATCCAGGCCCTTTTGGATCTGACCGGCAAACCATACACCGGATCGGGCGTGCTGGCCAGCGCCTTATCCATGGACAAGGCCATGTCCAAGAAGATATTCGAGCGTGAAGGGATACCGACCCCTGAGTGGTTCTCGCTGCAACGTGCACAGTCGGATGATCTCTCCTCCGTTGCGGCAAGAATCGAATCAGGTTTCGGTTTCCCCTGTGTGGTTAAGCCCAACGATCAGGGTTCGACCGTGGGGTTTACGGTCGTCGAACAGAAAAACGAACTGGAGAAGGCTGTCGACTGTGCCGCTTTGTACTCCGGTCATATTCTTGTGGAGAAATACATACCGGGCAGAGAGCTGACCGTGGGTGTTCTCGGTGAAACGCCCTTGCCAGTGGTGGAGATCATACCGGAACACGGCATATACGATTATCACTGTAAGTACACGCACGGCAAGAGCAAGTATGTCTGTCCCGCCGAGATTCCCGATCAGAAGGCCAAAGAGATTCAGGCTCTGGGCTTGAATGCCTTCCAGTCCCTGGGATGCGAAGGATACGCCAGGGTGGATTTCCGATACGGAGAAGACGACAAGTTCTACTGTCTGGAAGTGAATACTCTCCCCGGCATGACCTCCTTAAGCCTTGTCCCTATGGCCGCCAAAGGTCTGGGAATTGAGTTCCCGGAACTGGTCGACAGAATCGCCAATTTGGCTTTGAAGAAGAAATCGAAATAGTATCTGCATCCGCCCCAACGGGCTGGCTTGGTGGCGCAGGCATCCCTGCCCGTGCCGCTCGAAAACGATAAACAAAGCTCTCCGGCGAGCGTATTTGAATTAATTCCCCATTCGGCCCGCGAGGCCGGATTTTCGTGGCTTTTGTGGAATCGAAGGAAATCAGCATGAAAAAGAGCGAGCTGAAGGCCATCCTGTTTGACATGGGCAGCACCCTGATTGAGTTCGAAAACTCGACCTGGGAGGTACTGGGCAAGCTGTGCGCGGAGAGGGGGTACGACTTTCTGACGAAGAGAGATTTCAACTTGCCTGGATTTCCAGAATTCACCAGGGCTCTCGACGGGGAATTCTTGAAGGCTCGCAATCAGGTGCAGGACAGCCTGAAGGAGTTTCGGGCCGAGCAGGTGGCCCGAAGTTTGTGCGCTTCTTTGAATGTACCGGCCTCCGATGGACTTTGCCGGAATTACCTGGAGGCCTATTATCAGCCCATTACGGAGCAGTTGACTCTGATCGACGGCGCCCCAGAGATTCTGAGAGAATTCAGGGGGATCAATCTGAAGATCGGGTTGGTGTCGAATACTATTTTCCCGAAGGAATACCACCTGAGGGAACTCAAGAGCTTCGGGCTTCTTCCCTATCTGGACGCGTATCACTTCTCCTCAGAGATGGGATTGAGGAAACCTCATCCCGAGACGTTTTTGAAGACATTGAACGATCTGGGCGTGAACGCCTCCGAGGCGGTTTTCGTCGGCGACAGACTGGTGGAGGATGTGGGAGGGGCGCAAAAGGTGGGGATGAAGGCGATCCTAGCCAGGCACGAGGGGAGGGACTATTCCGCGCCGGTTAAGCCGGATGCCGAAATCCACCGGTTACAGGAACTGCCCCAAACGGTGTCAAGTTTGTTCCAAAACTGAGCGATAAGACATGTGTGGAATAAATCTCAGAGGGAGGGGTTGTAGTTGCCCAATTCATTGGGCAGTGTGCAGCGGAGAAATCGAGCGACAAGGATTCCACAACGCTGCAGTCGCATAATTCATTGGGCGGTTCAGGCCCGATAACCAGACGGTCCCATCCGGGAATCGGGCAACTACGGCTCGAAGTTAAGATAATCGACGACAAGTTGAGGAAAACGCCATGGCTCTGCGATTTTTCAATACGCTAACCAGACAGAAAGAGGAGTTCTATACGGTTCATCCCGGCGAGGTCAGAATGTACAGCTGCGGACCTACGGTGTATGACTTCGCTCACATCGGCAACTTCAGGGCTTATGTTTTTACGGACGTCCTTCGCCGCTATCTGAAGTACAAGGGTTACCGGGTCACTCAGGCTCTCAACATAACCGATGTGGACGACAGAACCATAAACGGCTCGCAAAAACAGGGAATTGCGTTGCGCCAGTATACGGAGAAATTCAAGAAGGCATTCTTCGAAGACCTGAACAGCCTGAACATCAAGCCCGCCGACATCTATCCCGAGGCGACCGCCCACATATCGGAAATGGAGTCTTTGGTCAAAACCTTGTTGGCGAAAGGGCATGCCTACGAGAACCAGGGATCGATCTACTTTCGGATATCCTCCTTTCCCCAATATGGAAAGCTCTCTCGCATGGACATGTCCGGACTGAAGGCCGGGGCCAGGGTAGCCGCGGATGAATACGAGAAAGAACAGGTGGCGGATTTCGCCCTGTGGAAAGGATGGGACGAAAAAGACGGTCAGGTTTTCTGGGAGACAGAAGTGGGAAAAGGTCGACCCGGCTGGCACATCGAGTGCTCCGCCATGAGCATGAAATACCTGGGAAAGCACTTCGACATCCACACCGGCGGCGTGGACCTCATCTTTCCGCACCATGAGAATGAAATCGCCCAGTCGGAGGCGGCCACGGGAGAGAAGTTCGTCAACTTCTGGCTGCACAACGAGCATCTGATGGTCGAAGGGAAGAGGATGGGCAAACGCTTCGGCAATTATTACACCTTGCGCGATCTGCTGGAGAAAGGGTACAATCCCATCGCCATAAGGTATCTGCTTATGGCCACCCACCACCGACAGCAGTTGAACTTCACCTTCGACGGACTGGAGGCCGCCAAGAATGGTCTTCAGAGGCTGTATGATTTCGTGGATAATCTCAAGCTGGTGCCAGGCGGAGAGGAGAATCCGGAGGTCCAGGAAATCCTGCAGAGAGCCAGGAAGGATTTCGAAGAAGCGCTGGACGACGATCTGAATACCTCGGAAGCTCTGGGCGTCCTCTTTACGCTGGTTAAGGATGTCAATAGGTTGATGGACGAGAAGAAGATCTCGAAGTCGGATGCTCAGAGGACTCAGGATTTGGTGAGCAGCCTCGACTCGGTCTTGGGCATCCTGAGAAGGGAGAAGTTGACCCTGGATGACGAAGTGAAGGCCCTGATAGACAAAAGAATCCAGGCGCGAAAGGAAAAGAACTTCCAGCTGGCGGATCAGATAAGAAAGGATCTGGAGGATCGGGGCATCATTCTGGAAGACACGGCTGAAGGCACCAAGTGGAAGAAGAAGATGTAAAGCCGGTCACGGTCGTCGGGCCTAATCTCTCGAAAACAAGACCCCGTCCAAGTCGAACATGCGGACGGGGTTTTCAATTAGGAAGACTTGTAATCACCGTGCGGCACGTGGTTTCACCAACTTACCGCAATTTCCTGTTGACCTTCGAGCCCGATCCGGTTATATTCGGCCAAGTGAAGGCAGATTCTGCGCCTATAGCTCAACTGGATAGAGCATCTGACTTCGGATCAGAGGGTTGGGGGTTCGAGTCCCTCTAGGCGCGATCCCGCCCAAGGCGGGATGGCAAATGGTCCAGAGTTCATGGTTGGTGAAAAGAGTCTCGGGATCTGGCCACCAACCATCAACCACGAACAACAAACTGAAGACAAGCGAAGCTCGCTCGTCCCCATCGTCTAGTCTGGTCTAGGACACCGCCCTTTCACGGCGGCGACACCGGTTCAAATCCGGTTGGGGACGCTTTTTTGCATCTGAGAAGTTATCTCTTTTAGCCTTTGTCAACAATACAGGCGGTTCGAATCTGTCGGCAACCATCACTTGCCGTGAAACGGGAAATCCTGCTGTGTGAACAGCATCGAGAGAATGTCTATGGTTGCATGAGATGATCTAAGCGCTCCTTGCCATACCTGTTTTCACCTAGCCAGACAAAACCGGTTGTGGTTTCTGCGACCGGTTTTTATCTTACGACGGCTCTTGCATTTGGGACGACCAAAGAGAGGGGTCCGATACGAGACATAAGATAGGACATCAAGTCATCGTGGTCGGCGGAGGTCCCGCGGGACTCATGGCCGCGGGCCAGGCTGCCGAAATGGGGGCGGAAACCCTGCTTCTCGAAAAAAAGCACCGGCCCGGGCTCAAGCTGCGCATCACCGGCAAAGGACGATGCAATCTGACCAACGTCGCTTCGTTGGCGGATTTCATCACACATTTCGGAGCCAACGGTCGCTTCCTTCGCCAGAGTTTCAACCGCTTCTTCACCTCTGATTTGGTGGAGTTTCTTGAAGGTCTGGACGTCCGGACTGTGACCGAGCCGGACGGGCGGATCTTTCCGGTGGGGAACCGGGCCCAGGATGTGACGGACGCAATGATCAGATGGATCGGCGAATGCGGCGTGACGTTGCGCACTCAATCGCCGGTGAACCGGCTGCTGGTGGATGGAGGGCAAATAACCGGAGTGGAGGTGTCCCCGGTTTCTTCACATTCGAAGAAGCTCTTGAGCGGATCTCATCCGGAGTCGGGGGCTTATCGAGCAGAGGCTGTCATCGTCGCGACCGGCGGGGCATCATACCCCGACACCGGATCGACCGGAGACGGGTACCGGCTGGCTGAGTCCGTGGGACACACCATCGTGCCCATTCGGCCGGCGTTGGTTCCCATCAAGACCGCGGGCCAGGTGGCCCGCAGGTTGCAGGGTTTGAGCCTGAGCGACGCCAGAGTTCGGGTGTGGATCGAAGGGAAGAAACGGGCAGAGGTTTCCGGCGAAATGATCTTCACCCACTTCGGACTCTCAGGGCCGATGATCCTCTCTCTGAGCCGGCAGATTGTGGACGCGCTGCGTCTGAAACAGGAAGTCGAGCTATCCATCGATCTGGAGCCGGATCTTGACGAGCGCGAGTTGGATTTTCACTTGCTTCGCGATCTTGAGGCTCACGGCAAGCGGAAGTTTCGTACGCTGCTGGGAAGACTGCTTCCCGGAAAACTGGTCCCGGTTTGCGTGGATTCGATAGGGGTCTCCCCGGACAAGTCGGGGCATCAAGTCACCGCCGAAGAGCGCAGGCGGCTGCGACTGTGGTTGAAGGATTTTCGCCTGAAGGTCACCGGATACCGTCCCCTGGCCGAGGCTACCGTCACCGCCGGCGGGGTGGACACCAAAGAAATCGACCCGCGCACCATGGAATCGCGTGTGGTGAAGGGACTTTACTTCGCCGGTGAAGTGCTGGACCTGGATGCCGACACCGGAGGCTACAACCTGCAGGCGGCGTTCTCCACGGGATGGCTTGCTGGCCGGTCTGCCGCAAGCTGACGAAGATGTCACTCCACAGGATCAGACCGTCAGCACAAGACCTTCTGCCAGCACAATCACCACCTCAGGGCTAACCCGGTGGTCGCTGCTCATCTGCCTTTGCTATCTGTGTCCACCCGGATGGTCCCGCTGGCGGTCGACAGTTCCACCTCCGGTCCGCCTGTGCCGCGCTCTACCAGATAGCGGTCGGTGAGATAATCGTCACCCCGGCTCAGCCTCAAGGTCTCCTTCTCCGTGTATTCGAAGGGACACCTTATTCTTCCCCGGTCCGCTCGCTTGGTCAGCGTCATGGTGAAATTCTCGCCGAAGTCGTCCACCTCCAGCAGCACGTCGCCGCTGGCAGTGGAGGCATGCAGCAGATTGGCAGGAAGACGAGAGAGACTGGCTTGCACGTCGCCGCTGGCGCAGGACATCTCGGCCGACTCGTCCACCCGACAATCCCGCATCACCACCCTGCCCGAAGCGCTGGATAGGTCCATGTCATTGCAGTTGACCGATTCCACCTGCACTTCTCCCGAGGCCGAGCTGGCCTTGAGGCGGACCGCGTCGCACAAGCGGACGTCCACATCCCCGGAGGCCGTGGAAAGCTCCAGCTTCCGGGCCTTGACGTCCCTGGCCTCCACGTTTCCGGACGCGGATTCGGCATCGATCATCTCCACCTGGCAGTCTTCAATCTCTACGGAGCCCGACGCGGTGGAGAGATCGAACTCCTTTGCCTCAACGGAGTTGATATGCACCGGCCCGGAGGCGATATCGGTTTCCACCAAATCTACATCCACCTGCTCCAGACTGAAATCTCCCGAGGCAGTGGAAAACTCCACCGACTCGAGCTTGGCGGACGGGGGCACGTAAATCGTCCAATGAGTGCCTCCGTTGACGGTTCTTCCCAGAAAGTCCTCGTCGATAAGCAGCCTGCCGCGGCTGGTTTCCACCCTGCGCTTGAAAAGCTTGGGATTGTCGAGCCGGTTTTCTACCACCACGACGAATTGGTTCGTCTCACCCGGGACTATCTCCAAACCGCCGCAAACCGTCTTGACGCGGATCGACTGAACGCCCTCGAACTCGAAGGTTTCGGTTCGGTCATAGGCCCACAGAGTTCCGGATGCGACCACCATCGCCGCAAGGAAAATCACAAGACTAAAAAGACGCATCGATCTCATAAGTCCTCCGTGTTTTAGGAGTGTTTTCCTCATCCCGCAGAAAGGGTCAAAGGTCTGCTTTTCGCCGGTCGTGCTTCGCCGGATGAAATCACGGCTGCAACTTGTCGTTTCTTCAGTTATTCCTACGAGAGGGGACCCTGGAGGTTTCGATTCATATCTCGGCTGCGGGTTGCACACGCACCAAAGTCTGGCAATACCGTCCGTCGAAGACCAGTGAGACGACACCCGGGGACGAGATCCGCCCCGGACCCGGCCGCTATTTCCATGTTGACACGCCTGGTTGCATTTCGCTTATTACCGCTTAAGCTAGGGCCAAGGGAAGGCAACCATTGATGGCCGAGGACAGACGCCCAACCCACGTCGGTTTGCGAATATGAGAAAAGCAAACAACCGCCTGTACCGAGATCTGGCTTGGCTCTGGCCGCTGTGGGAGGACGTTGAAGCCTATCGGTCGGAGAGTGAGCTTTTCGGCAGGCTGATCAGAAAGCACGCCAATATCAAGGCCCGCACTCTGCTGGACATGGGATGCGGAGGCGGCAAGAACGCTTATCAGCTGAAGAGACACTTTGACGTCACCGGAATTGATAAAAGCGTTTCCATGCTGGCCAACGCCAGAAAGCTGAACCCGGAATGCGATTTTCATCGAAGAGATATGCGGAATTTCGATCTCGAGCACCAGTTCGACTCCGTCTTCATTAACGACGCCATAACGTATATGAAGACCAAGCAAGAACTGCTCAAGGTTTTTCACATGGCATACAAGCACCTGACACCTGGCGGAGTGATGATCAGCTACCCGGATCGGTGCAAGGAGAGATTCAAACAGAACGAAACCACGGTGTGGACTTCCAGGCACGACGACGTGGACCTGACCTTCATCGAAAACGACTACGATCCGAATCCGAAGGATCAGACCTACGAAAGCACTTTCGTCTATCTGATTCGAAAAAGAGGCCGGCTAAAGGTGGAACACGACTTGCACATTTGTGGGCTGTTCGGACTGGACGTCTGGAGAAGGCTTCTAGGCAGGGCAGGGTTCGAAGTCGCCGAGGTGGAAAACCGAGAGTTCGGAGACATCCCCGTTTTCGTATGCCTTAAGCCGGCGTAGAAGAATCCCTTGGCAGAGGATCGATTATATGAAATCGCATCAGAAAGTTCTATTCGTGGACGCGGGAACCTCCTTTTACCGGATCGACCGGTTTCCTCTGGGTGACGACTTTTTCGGCCCGGTGGATCTGGGGCTTCACCTTGCGGGCAGGCATAATTCCCTGAATATCGGGGCAGGGCTTTTAGCCGGTTCCATCTTCCCCGGCTCCAACCGGCTGATCTTCACCGGATTTTCCCCGTGCTGGGGTGGTTTCTATATTTCCTCCATGGGGGGAGCGGCGTTGGTTTTCGACAACCTGGGAATTAACATGCTGTCAATAGTGGGCAGGGCGCCCACACCCTCCATCCTGCGTCTGAACAGACGCCACGGCGACGAAATCGAGGTGAAGATTACGCCGGTGGATCTCCAAGCCGTATGGAAACAAGGCAGGGGAGGGGTATACTCGCTTCTGGAGTACGCTTTGGAGCGATTCGGCGAGGAGTATACCAACGATCCCCGGATGCTAGCAGTGGGTCCGGCGGCTTTGGCCACCGATTTTGGCGCCATCGGCTCCGTGCCCATTCGCCAGGGCAAGTTTACCTGTGCCGATACCTGGGCGGGACGCGGCGGCTTCGGAAGCAAGCTTCTTCAGCAGCACGGAATTGCCGCCATCATCTATGGTGGAACCTTCATCGAGGAGGACTTCCGCGATCGGCGGGTGGCCGACGAGTGGTTCCAGAACAAGTACGAAAAGAAACTGGCGGCCAAAGACCTGGAGGCCACCACCAAGTACCGCTACGATCCCAGCTTCAACACCGGCGGCACCTTCGGCGTGAACTTCACCACTTTGCGCGGACGGATGGTTTGCTTCAACTACAAGAGCATCTACATGCAGGAAGAGGAGAGGGTAAAGATCCACGACAAGTTCATCGTGAATCACTATCTCAAGCAGTTCAACGAAGAGACCATCGAGAAAAAGCATCAGAAGACCTGCGGTGAACCGTGTGCTGCGCTGTGCAAGAAAATGCTGGGCGAATACAAGAAGGACTACGAGCCATACCAGACCATGGGTCCTCTATCAGGCGTGTTCGATCAGCGGGCAGCGGAGAAGCTGGTCGGCCAGGCGGATATGTATGGTTTCGATGCCATATCCGTCGGCGGCGTAGTGTCGTGGTTGATGGAATGTATTTCGGAAGGCCTTCTGAAGCCTGAAGAGCTGGGGGTTGGGGGCACACCTGTTTTCTCGCCAGAGGGCTTCGATTTGGTTGGCGATTCGGCGCACAATGCCGAAATCGGCGTGGCCCTGCTGGATTCGATCATCCAGAAGCGAGGCATTCTCGATTTGCAGGAGGGGGCGCGCAAGTTCGCCCGAAGGCTCTCCAGGGATAAAGGCCAGGGGATTCTGGATCGATTCATCTATCTGGCTTATGCCCGCAAAGGCTGGATCGTGCCCAACCAATATTGGACGCCGGGTGTGCTTGCGCCCATGGCCATCATGGGCAAATACTACATGTACTACGGCGATCAGTTCTTGCCGCCTCGCGAATTGGGCAGGAGAAACGCCCAGCGAATGCGACAGGAGTTGATCGTGGACAACCTGGGAACCTGTCGTTTCCACCGGGGATGGGCGGAGGAGATGCTGCCGGAGGTGATGGAATCGCTTTACGGAATGAAGGAGAAATTCCTCGAACAAATATCCATCACCGCCAGCCGGATAAACAGCCGGAATTCCTCGGTATTCTGGGAAAGCGAAAGGACCTTCGATATGGTCCAGGCCTTTCTCAAAAGAAAGAAAACGGTCGAAGGCGCCAAAGACCCCGAGCTGGACAAATGGATTGACTACTTCGAGAAGGACAAAAAGGAAGCCGCTCTGGATTTCTGGTACGAGATGCACAAAGGAATTCAGGAATCGCTGAGGGAATTCTAAGCAGGAGAGCCTGGCTTGGGCTATTCTTGCTGCACGATGGCTCTTCGTTATGCCTGTCGTGGATAGTGGTATCTGCAAGGAACGCCAAAGTCCGTCAGGCCACGCACAAACGCAAATCCCGGCCTGCCGGTCAAGAAAAGAAAATCACTGTGAAGGGATAAGAGTTGACTGCTCGTACGTCCATTGCCTTGCTGCTGATAGCTGCCGCAGTGCTGTTTCTGATCCTCGCGGTGACCAAGAGGCGGCTTCGGGACTACAGACGCGAACAACTCAAGAAAAGACCCTTTCCGCCCGAGTGGGAGAGAATCTTGAACCGAAATGTCGCCCTGTATCGCCACCTTCCCGAACCGTTGAGGGAAGAGCTGCATGGCCACGTTCAGGTCTTCCTGGGAGAAAAGACCTTTGAAGGCTACGGAGGGTTGAGAATCACAGACGAAATAAAAGTGACCATCGCAGCCCAGGCGTGCATTCTGTTGTTGAATAGGAAACCCACCTATTATCCCACACTCTACACGATATTAGTATATCCGGGTGCTTACGTAGCCAAGCAGACCACCATTGTCGGGATGATGCATGTCGAGGAAGACAGCGTTCGTGCCGGGGAATCGTGGACCAGGGGAGAAGTGGTTCTGGCTTGGGATGAAGTGAGACGGGAGGCGATTAATCTGGCCGGGGCGCACAACGTCGTGCTGCACGAATTCGCTCACCAACTGGATCAGGAAGATGGCAGGGCGGACGGAGCACCGATTCTGGGGAGAGCCACCAGCTACGTGACTTGGGCTCGCGTGTTGAGCGGAGAATTCCAAGAACTGCGGCGGAAAGCTCTCTCGGGCAGGAAAGACATAATGGATGCTTACGGCGCAACCAACCCGGCCGAGTTTTTTGCCGTCGCCACCGAGACCTTCTTCGAGAGACCCAGACAAATGAAGCTCAAACACGCCGCACTATACGAGGAGCTGAGGAGTTACTATGGGCTGGATCCATTGAAATGGTTCGAGAGAGGTGAAGGAGCTACCGAAAGCACTGCGGCAACCTGAGTTCATCTCTCCCATGCGGGCGGATTTGGTTGCGTGTGGGCCGGATCACACTCATAGCGGTACGTGGCTGGAAGGACGTGTTCTGTTCCGTTTGGTGAGAACAGCACCCGCATCAAAGGCAAACCCGACCGATGAAGGGCGGCCAGCGCGATAAGCGGTCTTCTTGGACCTTCACCTACCCAATTACCCAAACGGCGCGGGCGCTGGAGTGCCTGACGACCCTCTCGGTCACAGTGCCAGTCAGATATTTACCGACGGAAGACCTTCCTCGCCTCCCCACGACCACCGTATCATAGTCTCCCTGTTCGCATTCCTTCAGAATCTCGTGGGCTACGTCCGGTTCGTTTACCGAGGGAAGGCATTTGGATTGGATTTGCTTGGCGGGAAACCCAGCCTTCTCGAATATCTCACGAGTGGGAGCAAAAAGGCTGCACTCCACTTCCGCTTCATCTTTCAGCCAGATGGTCCTTTGACGATGCAATTCGTCGGTGGTCTGCAAGCCACCTTCCAACATAGCGGGCGGGATGGGTGAAAGCACGTGGAATAGGTTAACAGTGACATCAGTCTGATTTGCAAGCAGATTGGCAACGTACTGCGCGGCCTTAGTTGATGAATCAGATCCGTCCAAGGCTAATAGGATTTTGGCCTTCATAAGAGCGGCTCTCCTAGTCTGTTGTGATTATCACAGGCTTCATCTTCAATCCAAAAGCAAGAACCAGAACAACTAAAAGAGGGTAGTAACTGAGTTACGCTTTTGAAATCCTGTTTTATTGCACGGGGTTCCTTTGATCTTGGGAAGGACAACAGAACGGAAGTCTCTTTCTAAGTCGAAGATCCCGCCAAAGGCGGAGAGAGGAATTCAAGGTGAGTTCAGCTTCTCGCTTAGTCCGATTCTCTCAGAGTGATATCGCCTGCAGCCGTGTCGATGCGGATTCGACCCTGTCCCCCGTGAAGCTCGCCGGATGCGCGGTGCTTCCTCTCTCTTAAGTCCGCTGCATCGGGAACGTCCAGCCTAATGTGACCGTCTTCTGTCTCAATGGTGAAACCGGCAGATATCCCGGATTCGAGATCGACCGACACGTCACCGTCCTCAGCGGAGATGTCCCAATCGACGTCGTCGCTCTTCAGCAGGTCCAGGTCGATGTCGCCGTCCGAGGCCGTAATCTCCAGGGAGCCGGCACGTAACTCATAGAGGTTGACGTCTCCGTCCTCCACGTCGATCTCGAAATCCCCCTCCGACTGCCTGACGGTCAGATCGCCGTCTTCCAGACTGATTCTGCAGCGCGAGACCTTGCACCGGGAGAGATCAACATCCCCATCCTCGGCATCCACCATCAGCTCCCCCTCCAGTCCGTGGATGCTCACGTCTCCGTCCTCCAGGTCGATTTGGGTGCGTGGGGAGACTACATCCTCAAGCTCTACGTCTCCATCCTCCAGAGCGCAGTTGATCTCAGCCCGCCAGTTTCTGATATCCACGTCGCCGTCTTCACCTTCCAGATCGAGCCTGACGTAGCGGGGAGCGCGTATATCGTAGGTGTACTCATATCGCCTGAAATAGCGAAAGCCCACGCTGCCGCGGATTCTCTCTTCTCCGATGACCTTGATTACATCGCCGGATTGGTCGAACTGCACGTCGAAATGCACTCTGCCGCCAACTCCCAAAGATTTGACCTCTGCCCGGTAATGTACTTCAACATCGATCACATTCTTGTCCCAGGGAGTGATGGTGACGTCGCCGTCTCCATGCTCCAAATGCAGAACAGTTCCCTGTTTCACATCGAAGCTCCTGTGAAAATCTTTGCTGAAATCCTTGGCCAGCGCGGGAACGGTCGCGGCGACTGCCAGGATGGGCAGGACAAGCAAACAGATGAACCGCCTCATGTGGTTTTACCTCCGTTTTTCGTCCTTACTCAAGTGACTGCTTCTGATCATCCTTCAATACGATCCAACGGAGGCCGGGTTGCATCCGAGACTTGTGTCTCTGGTGTGGAGTTCTGTAGGGCAGGTTACTCCCCTTACGGAATCAATCCTCCAGCTCGGATTCGGGTGCTTTCTTTTTCTCTTGGGGTAAGCGAAACTGGTCCGGCCGCGATTTCACCACTTGGCGCAGCCATCCTTCCCGATAACCTTTCTCCTGCGGGTGACCATTCTGGTCCTTGACGTATCCGTCGTTGTACTTGGTTATCATATGCTCGCCCAGCTCGCGCCAGCGGGAAACGACCTTCTCCCCATTGTTGGTGGAGTAGTAGGTCAGGTAGCGGGTCAGAAGGTCCGGGTCGGTCTTGTGGATTTCCACAGCGGCCTTCTCCACAAGAGGCTGCAAGCCCATGAATGTCTGCTCCATGTCTCTTTGCACCGCCTGAATCTCCGGCAGCATGTCGCAATATCGCAGGTTGGCGAAATTGGCCACGAAGTTGAAAACCCACCAGGCCGAGTCCCAAGAGAATTTCTGGAGGCTGCCCAGGGTAAAAGACTCAGGCACGGTGTCGATGCCGCAGTACAAAGGGAAGTAGCAGCTGGTGTAGGTGTCGTCCACGCCGTACCACAGCACGCCGCCGATGGGGTCGGGCAGCCATGAGCGCGATTGGGAAACGAATGAGAATCCGGTCTGCTGAGTGGAGATGGGTCGCTCCCAGGCGTATTCCACGCTATCCACCATCCAATTCATGGGCCGCCAACGGTTGGGGCTGCCGTATGGCCCAGCGTCAATTCCCTTGGTCATGTCGTAGTCCGTGCCTTCGTAATGATCGCGCATCAGGGTGAACACGTCCGCCAACGACATCTTCCGGTCGGGCTTGATCCACAGGGGATATGGTTCGGCTCCCTCGACGGCTCGGTGATAATCCGGAGGGAAGTTCCGGGAAGGGGCGGCCCGGCGGAAAATGCTCCACACGCGCGTGTCGGCGTAGCGCTGACTTTTGGGAGTAGGCGGGCAGTAGGCGTCGCAGAACCGGAACGGCTGGCCGGACTTAGGATGATAGTATCCCTTCTCCGTGGCAAAAGAGATGACGTTCTGGGAGTACAGGCAGTTGTCCGCATCGTCAAGCCGGAACTCACCGATTCGGGCCTTGTTGGCGTGACAGGAAATGTATCCATCCGGAACTCTGACCGCCACCCATATGGCTCCGTGTCCGCCCGGTCCCGGCCCGATCATCTCCATTATCCAGGCCTCCTTGGTGTCGGCGATGGAGAAAGACTCGCCGGTGGCCCGGTAGCCGTATTGGGCCGCCAGATCGGTCATCACATCAATCGCCTCCCGCGCTGTCTTGGCCCGCTGGAGTGCCAGAACCATCAGGTCCCAGTAGTGGAGAAGACCGGTGGAGTCCTCGAGTTCCTCCCGGCCCCCAAAGGTGGTTTCGGAGATGGTCAGTTGATGCTCGTTCATCAGGTCCACCACGGCGTAAGTATGCTCCACCTGCTTGATTTTGCCCAACACGTTTCCATACCAGTCGGTGATCTCCAGAGAATCTCCCGGGAGATAATCCGCAGCGGGTAGGTATTCGAGATGTGGAAGGAACTCACCATCGCAGGTATAAGTGATCATGACCGAGCCGTCCTCGGATGCCCCCTTGGTGACCAGCAGATTGGTACAGGCTTCGGCGCCCGGGCGATACCCGCAGACGCAGACACACAGGCAGATCAAGCATAGCGCGATTTTGTCTCTCATACGTTCTCCCTTCGAATCCTTTTTAGGTTGACTTTTGCGGTGCGCGTAAGGCAGCCATGTCGATATGATCAGACTTAACACGTCGGCAATTCACAGCGAAGATACGCTCCTTCGAAAGACAGGTCAAGCGTAATTCGGGATCATGCCTGTGCCTAGCAGCCATACTCTATATGTCATCCTTCGAGAGTGCGCACCAAAGAATGCTTGAATCCGGCCATGCCAACGATTATGCTGAGCCAAGTCGATGGAGTAAGCTCCGCACGAGATAGGGTTAGAGGTAGAATATTCAGGCGTCTATCGTATGGCCTCATTTGAAACGCTCTCCGAATCTAATGCTAAAGGCAACGGTGATGCTGTACGGATCTTTCCTGCAAAAGCAGGCGTCAAAACAACGCCTTGGGCGTTTGGCTGCAGTATTCCCACTTCTGGCGGTGCTGGCGCATCTGGCCTGGAGAAGAGCTACCTATGGCGAGCACAAAAAGATCGTGATATCGCCAAGGCAGAAAGAGCTGAAAGCAGAAGATATTGAAGCTTGCGAAAGGACGTGGGCGAAGAGGGTCAGAAGGATGAAGCCTTGAATGCAATGGACGCGCGCCCGCTTGTGGCGGCGATTGGGGAGTAGCTCCCGCAAGCTCTCTCGGTTCCGAAAGATAACCCAACAGGCCAAGTGTGCGCTGATCGGGGCCTGGTCAATCGACCACCACGGCCAGCGTGACGGCGAGGACCTCCTTGGCGCCTGCCGCATAGAGCATTCCGGCGCATTCGTTCAAGGTGGCGCCGGTGGTCATCACATCGTCCACCAGAATCACCCTCTTTCCGTCCGTCAGTTCCCTGTGCCTGACGACGAAAGCGTCTTTGACGTTTTCGGCTCTCTGCTGGGCGTTCAGATGGGTTTGGTCCTTGGTGTTTCTCTTTCTCTTAAGAGTGCCCTTGCCAAGGGACACACCCGTCGCTTCCGAAATGCCTTGAGCCAACACGTCGCTTTGATTGAATCCCCTTTCCCGATGCCGTGCCCGGTGCAAGGGGACCGGAATCACCAAATCGCAATCCTCAAAGCCCGTGGTTTGCGACACCACCTGTCCCAGGCGCTGGGCCAGCCTCCGGCCCAGCGGCAGACTCTTGCCGTACTTGAACCGATGGATGAGATTCTGATAGTTATCGTCGAAAGTGCCCAGCGATCTAACGGCCAGGATCATCCGGTCGTCGGGGCGATCCGAGGAACCGCAGCGGTGCCGGGCAACGGAATGTTCATCCTCCAAAAAGACTTTGCAGCGGGGACAGAAAGGGGCCGGGAGAACGGTCAGGGTGTTCCAGCACTGCTGGCAAACGGATTTCTCCTCCCGCGCCAAAGGTCTTCTGCAGATGGCGCAAGCCTGCGGATAAACGAAATCCAGCAGGTCGTCCTTAAGTCGAAAGACCAAGTCTTTGACGCCGTGGATAGCCATTTCTTTTAGGGAAGTGGATGAGTGCCCTTGCCGCCATCCGCGCTCAACCCGAGTTTGTTACTCTCTTTACACGTGCTCTGCTTCTCAAATAGAACCACATAACAAGTGCAAACAAGAAAACCAAAGCGCTGAGCACTTGGTTGATGGTCAAACCCCTTTGACCAAAATGGATGAAGAAGGCGTTTTCCTCATAGTACCTGAAGAAATCGACGGTGAACCTGGCTATGGGATAGAAAATCAGCATCAGCCAGAACGTGAAACCGTCGAAACTCTTGTACCTCTCCAGCAACAGCAGCAAGCCGAAGATGCCAAATCCGAAAAGTGAGGCCACCAGCTGGATGGGGAAGATGGCGGTATCCGGATAGGTGTAGCCGGCGGGAGAGTTGTAGGGGAAGACCACCGCCAGGCAGCTGTGGCTGGGAGTGCCGAAGCAGCAACCGTTGAGAAAGCAGCCTATGCGGGCGATCCCCAGGCCCAGCATGACCGACGGGGCCACAACGTCGGTGATCCTCCAGACGTTGAGCTTCTTCAAGTAGATGTAGAGCAGCCCGCAGCCGATGGCCAGAACCAATCCCCCGAACATGGAAAGCCCGCCGATCCCGATGTCGCCTGAGCTCTGCACCGGATTGATCATGTCCAATATGTGCCCCTGGAACTCCTCCAGATGATAGATCACATAAAAGAACCGGGAGCCCACTATGGCGGAGATCAGTATGATCAGCGAGAGATCGGGAAGCCAATCCGTGCTCAACCCTTGTTTTTTGGCTCTTTTGCCGGCCACCAGAATGCCCAGCACGAAAGCCAGAGCCAACAGGAATCCGTAGGTGCGGATGGCGGCAGGTCCGATCCTGATCAGAACCGGGTGCATAGACCCTCCCGGACCGCTTGGCCCTTGGTTACTGGCTCCCGGTCGCCTCTCAGGGGATGTGGCCGGACCAGGGCTCCCGGCCGCCATTTGGACGAGGGATGTTTCAGCATGGTCGTCTCTTTTTCTGCTCTTGGTCGGAAGTCCGCCAAGGACGAGTCTGCCTCTGGCAGAAGTCCGGCCCCTTAAAGATTAGTACTCGTACCAGCGCGAATTGATTGCCAGAAGCAATCCCAGCATGGCCCAACTGGCGATCATGGACGAGCCGCCATAGCTGACGAAAGGCAGAGGCAACCCGGTAACCGGCATCACCCCCAGGGTCATGCCTATGTTCACCAGCATCTGGAAACCGAGTATGGCCACCAGGCCGATGGCCAGGTTGCCGGCGAAAGTGTTTCTGGTCTTCTGGGCGATCAGTATCCCCTTCACCAGCAGAAATGCGAACAGTCCCAAAAGAACCAATCCGCCCAGCATGCCGAATTCCTCGCCCAAAACCGAGAACACGAAATCGGTGTGCTGATGAGGGAGAAACGCCAGCTTGGTCTGGCTGCCCTCCAGGTATCCTTTGCCCGCGATCCCGCCGGAACCAATGGCCACTTTGGACTGAATTATCTGGTAACCCGCTCCCTGGGGATCCCTTCCCGGATCCAAAAAGACGATGATGCGCTGTTTCTGGTAGTCGTGCAGCTTGTTCCACACCAGGGGCGTGACCATGCCGAAGGCCAGGTTCACCAGAAGGAAGCCCACCGAGAAGACGAAGGTCAGCCGCAGGCGGTGCAGCAGAAAGACCAAGAGCAGGAAGAACAAGGCCCAGGAGATCCAGTGGAAAGCGCAGACTAAGCTCACCAGGGGAGAGACTATCAGCAGCAGGTACAGAAGCGGGACCCCGGACCAGAACAGCATGGAGATCAGAATGGCGAAGAAGACCAGCGAGGTGCCCAGATCGGGCTGCTTGAGGATCAGAAGAGCCGGCATGAGGGTCAGTCCCACCACGCTGGCCAGCCATCTCAAGCCGTATATGGAGCGTTTGGAATAGGCTAAGTACCTGGCCAGAGGAAAAAGAGTGCCGATCTTGGCGAATTCCGAAGGTTGGATGTTGAAACCTCCCAGGGATATCCAACGGGCTGCGCCCATCTTGGACGATCCCACCATCAGGATCAATACCAGGCTCAGAAGGCAGAGGAAATAAAGCACATAGGAAAACACTTCGTAAAACTTCAAAGGTATGGAGAAGGTGAGCGCGCACGCCAGAAGACCCAACACGATCCACACGATCTGCTTGATCCAAATGGTCCTCTCGGCGGCGCTCTCGCTGTGGTATTTGGCGCTGTAGATCAAAAAGACGCCGATTATGCACAGCAGCAGGGCTACTATCACCAGCGACCAGTCGATCTCCCTGGAACCGAGTCGGATCATCTTGCCTCCCCCAGCTCTTTGGTGAGGCTGCTTTCGGCGGATGAATCGGCGGCAGGCTCCGCGGCGTATTGAGGTGCGGCCGGAGGTGCTCCTTTCAAGTATCTCTCCATTACCGCCCGGGCCACCGGCGCCGCAAAGGTACCCCCGTGGCCCACGTTTTCCGCCAGAACCACCACCACTATCCGGGGATCGGAAGCCGGAGCGTAGCCCACAAACCAGGCGTGATCCTGGCCATGCGGATTCTGGGCGGTGCCGGTTTTTCCGGCCACGGTGATGTCGGGAATCTTGGCCAGGCTTCCGGTTCCGCGAGGGTCGTTGACCGCTCCGGTCATGGCCTCCTGGAGTATGCGTAGGGTGGAAGGAGAGAAGGGCAGATATCCGGTGATCTCCGGCTGGGACGGCAGGGTCCTGCCATCTGCCATGATCACCTGGTCTACCAGGTGCGGCTTAACCAGCCTGCCGTCGGTGGCTAAACCCGCGAAAAAAACCGCCAGCTGCAGCGGGCTGACCAGGACCTCGCCCTGTCCGATGGACAGGTTTATCACCAGGCTTTTCACCCAATCCCCTTTGCCGTACCTTTGGCGGTAGTAGTCCAGAGTGGGAACAAAGCCCTTGGCCTCATCCGGCAGGTCCACGCCGGTCCTTTGGCCGAAGCCGCACATGCGTGCATAGCGGCTCCATCTCTCCAGCCCGACTTTCAACCCCAACTGGTAGAAGTAAACGTCGCAGGACTGAATGATGGCGTCTTTAAGATCCAGGCGCCCGTGTCCCGTGGGCTGCCAGCATCTGAACTCCCTTTTGCCGAAGGTGAAAGATCCGTCGCAGGGGAGAAAGCAGGTGTTCTCGGTGGCTACGCCTGTTTCCAGGGCGATTGCGGCAGTCAGAAGCTTCAAAGTCGACCCGGGGGGATAGGTCGCTTGGATGGGCCGGGTGAGAAGAGGATGGAGAGGGTCCTCCAAAATGTCGTTCCATTGCTCGGGCGACAAGCTTCCCGCAAAAAGATTGGCGTCCACCGAGGGTTTGCTCACCAGAGCCAGCACTCCTCCGTTTCGGGGATCCAAGGCCACCACGGCGGCACTGGGGCAGTCCGCCAGAGCGGACTCGGCCGCGGCCTGAAGATCCAGGTCGATGGTTAGACGAAGATCGGAACCATTGACCGGAGGATCGGGCCTCTTCTCCTGAAGAGGTCCCAGAATCTTGCCCCGAGCGGTCACCTCCAAAAATGTGGTTCCGTCGTTTCCTCTCAGCAAATCGTCGTATTGCCTCTCCAGTCCCTTCCTGCCGATCACGCCGCCCAGACGGAACCCCTGCTGAGTGGATGCTTGGTTCAGCTCCTTCCTGGAGAGTTCGTTCACGTATCCCACCACGTGACCCACCCAACCGGCTTCCAGGTATTTTCGGGTGGGCTCCACTTGGTAGATCACTCCCGGCAGGTCCTCGTTTTGCTCCTCGATGACGCAGACGGTATGGAAGTTAATGTCCTTCTTGAGCTTTATGGGCTCGTATCCCAACCACCATCTGGATTTAAGTTTCTGCTCCAGATAGGAGCTGTCCAGCTCCAATGAAACCGCAAGCTTGTGCGTCAGGGAGGCCATGTTGTCTTTGGGCAGATACGAATTCCTGCCGGGGAGAGCCTCCATTACCTGATAGGGTATGAGGAAGGCGGTATAGGAGGGCCGGCTGGTGGCGATGATCCTGCCGTTTCTGTCGGTGATCTGACCCCGGGAGGCGGGAAGGGTAAGCAGCCGAATGCGGTTTTCCTCGGAAATTCTGAAATAATAGTCTCCCTTCACCACCTGCAGGAAGAAGAGCCTCCCCACCAGCATAAGCAAAATGACTCCCCAGGCACCCAACAGGAGCCTGGCCCTTTTGCCCCCGGGGATGAAACCGGTCCGCGAGACCTGCGGACTGAGATCCCCAGAATCTGCCCGCCAGCGAACCGACGGCCCGGAATGTCTCGACTTATCCACGATATCCTGTGATCCTACACGGGAGAGCGGCGGATTTCAAAGCAGCTTGAACTAGGCTGATCCGACTGCCCCGCTCCGCTTTTCCCATTCAACCGGAGCTTTTTTCCACGCTCCACTTCTCCCAGTGAATCCGGTTCATCACCAGAAAGATGAGCATGCCCACTGCCGAGGTGTAGACGGCCGAGGGGAGCGATGCCCGGAGCAACATGTCCGCGGTGGTGACCGTGAGGCCGGTGACGAACAGGTAGTACAAAAGGTCATTTGCGATGAGAGCCAAGAACATTACCGCCCCCTTGGAATAAAGGCTCTCCAGGTAAAGGTTGTCCTTGAAGCTGCCCACAGTGAATCCGATCAGGCATTTGACCAGAGCTCCCCAGCCCAGGGTGGAGGGGGTGAAGACGTCCAGCAGAAGTCCTATGGCAAAGCCGAATGTCATGCCGTAGGCGGGACCGCGAGTCAAGGCCACGTACACCAGTATCACCACGGCCAAGTCCAGCCTGATCCCCCCGATGGTCACCAGGTCCGACAGCAGACTCTGAAAAACCACCAGCATGAGGAGGATGATGGCTGCCGATAGGATCTTGGAAAATGTGGCGCTTCCCCAGAACACTCTGCGACGGTCCTCGTTTGGGCTGATTCTCCTTTGATGCCGGCAGGTCTCCCCTGATTGCCCGGAGACGATCACTCCATCCTGGCCTGCGGCATCACCTTCAATACGAACAGCTCCTCCAAGGTGCTGAAGTCCACCGAGGGGCTGACCTGGATCATTTTGAATATGCCGAAGGTCTGGTAATCCTGTGAAAAGGCCTCCTCGCTTTGGGCGCTGGCCACCACCCCGATCTCTATGCCCCCGGGAAAGACCCCACCCAGCCCGGAGGTGATCACCCGATCTCCTTCTCTCACGTCTTCCGCCAGAGGAACGTTGTCCAGGCGCAGGGTCAACCCGGCCCCGGGTTTTATTATTCCCATAACCCGGCTTCTCTGGACCTGGGCCGAGGCCCGGAAGCTGGGCTCAATCAAAAGCTGCACCACGGCGGTGTGCCCCGAAACGTCCAGTATTTTTCCCACCAGCCCGTACATATTGACCACGGGCATGTTTCTTTGGACCTGATCTTTTTGGCCCTTGTTGATCATCACCGTGAACGCCCGGCGGTTGGGCTCGGATGCCACGACATCAGCCGGAATCACCAGCTGCTCCAGTTGGGACTTGAAACCCAGAAGCTCCCGCAGCCTTGAATTCTCAAGATGTTCCTCGGTAAGCTGGGAGTTCTTGATGGACAGCTCCATCACCTTCCGGTGGAGCTGCCGGTTTTCCTCCCGCACCCCCTCCAGCTCCCGGATGTGGTTGCTCAGGGCGTAAAAGGGTCCGTAGGTGAATTTGAATATCACCGCGGAGATGTCGGATTTCAGTCCGCGAGGAAGGATCAGAAGTAGAAGGGAAGCCACAAGAAACCCCGCCAATTGAACCCGAGTCTGCTTTTTTGTATGAATCAGAAATGAGAACCTGTCCATATGCCGGCAGAAAGACTAAAAGACACGGCCTTGAGCGCATCCCATGGCCTGTTCGGCTCCTCAAAGGTGCCTGTGGGGAAATCTCGAAGCCGATTTATCCCATTCCCCGATAACTGAGGTTCCCTGCCGGCGGTTGCCGCGACTTCCGCCGGCGGGCGACCGTCCCCCTTACTTGACCCGCGGGAGCCCGAGGGTTCACTCCGGCGTTTGGGCAAGACCACCGCATGCCAGTCTCACTCCACCGAGTCTAGCACCTCCAGCAATTCCTTGGGACTTTTGATCTTCATCAGCTTGTCGCGGTTCTTTTCGCCTTTCATCAGATAGGAGAGCCGGGCCATCACGTTCAGGTGAGCCCCGATGGCGTCTTCCGGCGCGGCGATCAAGAAGAAAAGGTGAACCGGCTTCTTGTCCATGGAATTGAAATCGATCCCTTTCTTGGACCTGCCGAAAGCGATGATTATGCCCCGCACGGCTTTGGACTTGGCGTGAGGGAAGGCCACCTCATAACCCACGCCGGTGGTGACCAGCTTCTCCCTCTCCAGGATGTCCTGCAGCAGTTGATGAGAATCCTTGACCAGCTTGGATCTGGCCGCCAACTCCACCAGTTCCTTGATCACTTCATCTTTGGTTTCCGCCCCCAGCTCAAAGGAAATCAGATCCTCCACACAGAATTTGGAAAGCTTCATCCTAATGCTCCTCCTATTATTCCATTGGGGCCGATTCCGATTCAGTACCTCTCGGCCTGGTCCACCAACATCACCGGGATGTCGTCCTTTATGGGGTATTTCAGCCGGCACTTCTCGCAGATGAGTTTCTGGGCTTTCTGATCGTAGGTCAAATCGCCCTTGCAGGCGGGACAGGCCAGAATTTCCAGAAGCCTCGAATCTATCATGATCTTCTCCTTTTTCTTTGATGCTTCGGTGACGGCGGATTGAGCCGGTTCCCGTTCCTGCCAGTTCACCAGCCGGAGGCGGCCGAAGAGCATTGTCAACCTTCCCGATACTCCCCCATCACCCGGAACTTGGCGATCCGCCGGGCAATCAACTCCTCCGTGCTTAAGTCTTCCAATTCGGCCAACGCCGACAACACCTCGGTCTTGAGTACCTGGGCCTGCCGGTTGGGGTCGCGGTGCGCCCCGCCGCCGGGCTCGGGGATGATTTTGTCGATCACTTTCAGCTTCATCAGATCCGGAGCGGACAGCTTCAGGGCCTCGGCGGCTTCCTGGGCCTTGGCGGCGTCCCTCCACAGGATGGCCGCGCACCCCTCCGGCGATATCACCGAGTACCAGGCGTTCTCCAGCATGAAGACCCGGTCGCCCACCCCGATTCCCAGTGCCCCTCCGCTGGCCCCTTCGCCGATCACTATTATGACGATAGGCACCTGAAGACGGGTCATCTCTCTCAGGTTGTGGGCTATGGCCTCTGCCTGTCCTCTTTCCTCGGCTCCAATGCCCGGAAAAGCGCCCGGCGTGTCTATCAACACCATCACTGGCCTTCCGAACCGCGACGCCAACTGCATCAACCTGAGCGCCTTGCGGTAGCCCTCCGGGTGGGGCATGCCGAAGTTTCGGTACAGCTTCTGTTTGGTATCCCTTCCTTTTTGTTGGCCCACCACCAAGATGGGTTTGCCGTCCAGCTTGGCGAAGCCGCCCACTATGGCCTTATCGTCAGAGAAACCACGGTCGCCGTGCAGCTCCACAAAATCCGTGGTCATCAACGAGATGAAATCCAGAGAGCAGGGTCGGCGAGGATGGCGCGCCAGTTGGACCCTCTGCCAGCGCGTGAGTTTGGAGTGTATGTCCCGGCTGAGCCTATCCAGCTTCTCCTCCAGGGACTTGATCTCGCGGGAAAGCTCCAGATCGTCCAGCGAGTCGTCTCCCCGGCGACCGGCCAGCTCCTTTAAGTCGCTTATGCGCTTTTCCAGCTCGTAGATCGGCTTCTCGAATTCCAGATGCGGTCCGTTCATGTTCCGTGTGTAAACCGGGTTTAACTCAGCTTACAGCTCTCTCCCGTCCTCTCGCCCGCCTCCCCTCGGGTTTAACCCGTGGGGAAAAAGGCGGTAAAGCTTTGAGCCTGTCATCTTCCTCTGGGTACGAAAAATCCTGCCCATATGGTAAACCACAATCGAAACCAGACGCCCATAAAAACGGCTGCCCGCAACAGGGGATGGGGCGCGTAGTGCTTATCATAAAAACGATACATGCTGCGATGATGTTCCACCTGCATGCTTAAACGTCTTCTTTTGGTGCTCTGCCCGATGTGGTGAAGGATGGTCACTTCCGGAAAGTAATAGGTCAGAAGCCCGTTTTGCCTTGCCCGCAGGCAGAAATCCACGTCTTCCACGTACATGAAAAACCGCTCGTCCAAAAGCCCGATTGTCTCGAAGACCTCCCTTCTGGTCAACAGGCTGGATCCGGATATCCAGTCCACCTGGCTTTCTTTGCTTCGATTCAACTCCCGCATGAGATATCTCCGGGACAACGGGTTGCTAGGAAAAAGACGGTTTAAGACGGACTGCCCGGATGAGAAGGCGGTCAGGTAAGAAGGGAAGGAGCGGCAGGAGAACTGGATTCTTCCCTGGGAGTCGATCATCCGGGGGCCGCATATCGCCGTCTGCCGGTGAGTCTCCATGAATCTGATCATCCGGGTTATGCCTCCGGGAGTGAATTCCGTGTCCGGATTCAGCAGGAAAAGGTACCGGCCGCGGGCCGATCTTATGCCCTGATTGCACGCCACGGAAAACCCCCAATTGGCTTGGTTCTCCAACAACTTCACCTGCGGAAAATCCCTCTTCACCACTGCGGTGGTCCGATCCTCAGAGCAATTGTCCACCACCGTGACCTCGAAAGCCAACTCCTTCTGGTAACGATAGATCGAGTCCAAGCATTTCCTCAGAAGCTTCTCCGCATTGTGGCTGACTATGACGATAGATAAATCCAAATCTGGCTGTCGAGAAAACTCCATGAGCGGACGTCACAGTTTATGCTTAATCAACCAAAGAGAGAAAAACCTTCAAGTCGCTCCGGAATGGGCCCAAGGTTCCGGTTTTGATATGCGAGGGCCACAAGTCAGGCCACCGGTTCACGGTTACAGCTTCCCCAGAAGGCTCCAGATCCTCAGCCTCCAAACCATCCAAATGGCCTCCCTTACGATGCTCTTTGACATTTTGGACTGGCCCACCTTCCGGTCCTCGAAAACGATGGGTATCTCCTTTATCTTGAAACCCTTCTTCCAGGCGCGAAAGCTCATCTCTATCTGAAAGGAGTAGCCGTTGGATTTCACCCGATCCAAGTCGATGCTCTCCAGCACCTGCCGGCGGAAACACTTGAAACCCCCGGTGGCATCCCTCACCGGCAAGCCGGTCACGATCCGGGAATAGACGTTGGCATAGTAGGACAGGAGCAGTCGGGATATGGGCCAGTTCACCACGTTCACCCCGCTTATGTATCTGGACCCCAGCACCAGATCCGCCTCCTGTGCCGCGCGCAGAAAGTCGGGGATGTATTTGGGATCGTGCGAGAAATCGCAGTCCATCTCGAAGACCAGGTCGTATTTCTTCTCCAGCGCGAATTTGAAGCCGCTGATGTAGGCCGTTCCCAGACCCGACTTGCTCTGCCGGTGCAGCACGAAAATCCGTTGGTCGGCCTGGGACATGGAATCGGCGATCCGGCCGGTGCCGTCCGGAGAATTGTCGTCCACTATCAGAATGTCCAGGGAGGGGTCCTTTTCGAGCACGGCCGGAACCATGGCCTCGATGTTCTCCCTTTCATTATAAGTGGGTATTATGACCAGGGCCTTCATTTTCTCCCAGCTGTTTTCCAATTCTTTCGGGCCAAATGCGCCTTACGCTGTTTCGTGCCCGGGCGGCCTGGCGGGCTTGGCCCGTCTGGCCATATAGAATATAAACATAACCAAAAGTAGGGCGCAAGTCAACAAAGTGGAGGCTTTCCCGATGCGATAGGTGGCCGAATCGAATACGAACTTGACCTGGTGGGAGCCCTGATCCAAATACACCGCGCGGAAAAGGTAATCCGTCCGGTAGATTTTGGCCTCTTTCCCGTCCACGTAAGCCTTCCAGGAGGGATAGTAGTTCTCGCTCATGACGAGAAAGCCCGGCTGCGACAGCTCGGCCTTTACCACCTGAGTGTTGATTTTATCCTCCTGGACGAAAGCACTGCCCACCACCTCCAGACTGTCGGTTGCGCCAGAAAACTCCGGAGGATTCTCCTCCAGGATGATAGTATGTCGATAGTCGAAGTCCGGATCGACGATTCGCGTGAGGATGGCTTGTCGGTCGGTCATCACCTCATAGCGTGAGACTATGCGCGCTCGGGGGAGATAGCCTTGGTTTCGGGATACGAATACTCCGTCTCCCTGAAAAACCTGCTCGAATTTGGGATGATTCAAAGACCCGGAGCTGAGCACGTACTTGACGTTCAGCAGGTCGGGCTTGATTCCGAAGAGAAACTGGGCGTACCTCTGACCGAACTCCTCCTGGGTGCGGGCCGATTCCCGATAGGTTCTCTCGGTGAAATCGTCGTAGGCCTTAAGCTGGTTGCCGTGATAGCCGAATACCTGCATGACGTCGAAGAAGGCGGGTAGGTCCTGGCCCTGAAAGGTGCCGGGCAGGGATAACACCCGAAATTCCTCCTTGTCCTTTTGCAGAAACTCGATGGCGCTGTCCTTTCGAAAGTAACTGTGATAGTCGAAATCGCGGATGAACTTGAAGTCCACCCTCCACAGATCGAAGATCAGAAGCACGCCGATAGAGACGGCAAACGTCGTAGGCTTGATCTTTCCCCGGACCAGAAGGTAAACCGCCCCACAGGCCAATCCCACCAGGAGCGTGGCCAGCCAGAATCCCCTCACCAGGTTGGGCAGATTTTGGCTCATGATTGCCACTTTGTTGGAAGCGATGCCCGAATAGAGTATGCCGGTCCAGATGGAAAGCATGGCGCCTCCGGCCACGGAAAACAAAAACGCCAGACCTAAGAAAACAGCCATGGTCACCAGCAGCACCCGGGACAGCTTCTTCTGCTCGGCCGGGTCTTTGATTCCCTTAAACAGACGTTCGACAAACGATGCAGATAGGAAGACAAGTGAGAATATCAGCAGAAAAAGGATCAGACCAGGCGCCCGGAAGTTTTTCACCTGGGGCACCAGATAGTAGAAAAGCCGGTAGATGGGTGTATGACCTCCCAGCGAGTAGATTAGAGCCAGGATGGATAAGCCCAGGAAGAACCATCTCTTCTTGTCTCTGACAAAGAAAAAGGCGAAGATCGCGAAGACCAGAGGGATGACTCCGCCGTAATCCGAGTTCTGCTTGAAGGCATTCCGTCCCCAGTAGGTGCTTTCGTTCTGGGTGTTGTATCCGGAGAACTCCGGCACTACAAGAGATGCCAGCTCCTCGGGATGAGCCGACCAGGAGACCGCATAGTCGTAACCTTTGCTTCCCTCCGCCCGAGGAGAGTACTTGTTGACGTAGATGTAAGGGGGAAGCAGCTGCACTAAGGAGAGGCCCAGGCCGATAACCACCGCTAGGACGAAAAGCACAACCGGTTTGACTAATGGCTTGATCTTCTGCGAGGCGGTCTTTTCCCTGCCCGCCGAAAAGCCGGATGCCAGGAAGAACAAGAAGTACAGGCCCACGGCCCACATGGCATAGTATGCCAGTTGAGGATGGTTGGCCAAAAGCAGAAGTCCGATGGAAAATCCCAGCCCCATGTAGTAAATCCACTTCCTGCTATCCAACGCCTTCTGCAGAAAGAAAAACAAAAGCGGCAACAGGCTGGTGACATACATCCTTCCGTCCTGTCCTCCGTAGACCCAGGAGACCAAATTGGCCGAGAACATGTAGGCCACGGCGGACAATATGGAAACCAGTCGCGAGAACTTGAACGCTCTCATGCACAGGTAGGTGAATATGCCGGCCAGGAAAACCGTCAGCACCAGCTTCCACCCCAAGGCCCGCTGTATGGGCAGGACGAATTGCAGGGCTGCCAGAGGATAAAACGTGTCACCGTGCATGGCGTCCACGAAAGGCAGCCCGCCGAAAAGATAGGGATCCCATTGGGGTATGGCATGGTACTGTTTGACGAAGGAGGAGTAGAACGCCCGGAACATGACGCCGGCTTCGATGGTATCCGTGCCGAAGAGCATCCGATCCGAAAAGACGAACCCGGAGAAAAGGACGATGGTGAGAACAAAAAGAAGCCCCAGCGGAAGATACCGCCATAGTCTCTCCCGAGTCTGGGAACTGGGGCCGGTGGATTTGGTCTTTGACGTTGCCGGGGCTTTTTTGTTCTTTTGCTTTTTCATCTTTCGTTTCCGGACATTCTCTTTGGTCACCGGGTTTGCAGGATCAGCGCGGTCCGGTGACCTTTCATTTCAGAGGCACGGCAACAAGAAAGCATAATAGCTCACCTGCCGTCATCCACAAACGGGAAAGAAGCGAAATCAAAGTGGAGACGGGAAGCGGGAAAAAGGAGGAGAGCAAAAGCACCAGCACCCCTTCCCGCACCCCGATCCCGCCCGGAGTGAACACGGCCAGAAACCCCACGTTCAGCGAGAAGGCGAACGCGCCGGTGAGCGTGGGATACATGTGAAAGGAAGCAGGGGCCATGGATTTAACGAATGTCAAAAACGCCAGTCCGTACAACAGCCAGGAGGCCGAATAGAACAAAACATAAATAATAACATCCTTGGCCCGAATATCAAGCGCAATCTCCTGTCTTTTCACTATCCTCAAGCCCAGGTTGATGATCTTCTCCAGCGCTTTGGGATAGCATCCGATCACCAGGATGGCCAAACCCAGAACGATTCCCACCGCCAGCAGGGCCGGCTCCTTGGAGAAAAACTGAGAATACAGGCTGGCGCCGAGGAAAATCACGGAGACCAGCAGTCCGGACATCACTGAAAAAGCCTGGGCCAAAACCCCGGTGGACAGGCTGCTTTGCTTGGGCACCCCCTGTTTTTCCAACATGTAAATCATGCCCATGAATTGCCAGACCTTTCCCGGAAGATACTTGCCCAGATTGGCGAAGAACCAGACTTTGAAGAGCTTCAGGTACGAAACCCGGGAGCCGGTGTGGCTCAGCATCCTCTGCCAGATCTTGACCAGCCAGCACAGTCCCACCAATTGGAGAGCAAACGACAAAATCAGCAGAGGATAATCGAACTCCCAATTGAAGTCCTTTACCTGGGTCCAGTTGGCGATGATGCTTCTGCCCAGAAAATAGAATATGACCAGGATTATAACGACCTGAGCCGATCTGATCAGCGTCTTCTTGAGATTCACGACAGCACTTCCAGATATTCTCTCAGAACCGCCCGCGGTGAATACTTCTTTTGGGCGCTCTGGTATCCCCCTTCGGCCAGCCTCAAGGCAAGTTGAAAATCGCCCAAGACCCTTTCCATGGCCGAAGCCAAATCCTGGTGGTCGTCGGCCGCGACCAGAAGCCCGCTAATGCCGTCCTGGATGATGTCGGTGATCCCGCCGGAGCGGGCGCCGATCACCGGCCTTCTGCAAAGCTGGGCCTCGACCAGGACCAGGCCGAAACCTTCTTCCACCGAGGGCAGGACGCACACGTAGCTTTCGGCGTAAAGCAGATTCAGCTTGCCCTGGGGAACGGTATGCACCAGCGCCACCTGATTTTCCAGGCCCAGATGCGTGACTTCCTCCAGCAGAAATTCCTTCAGCGGACCCTCTCCCACGATCTTCGCCCGGAAGTCGATTCCCTTACCCTTGAGGAGGCTGCATGCCTTTAGGAAAACGTCGAGTTTCTTCTGGGGAGTGAAACGAGCCACACAGAGAATCTGCTTGGTACTTCGGTTGGTCAAGGGAGTAGGGGAGAAGGTTTCGGGGGTCACCGGCATGGGAATGATTCTCACTTTCCTTGGGTCCAGGTTTACGCTTTGGCCAAGTCGGTCTCTCAGGAAGCTCGAAACGGTGGTGACGTATTCGGCGCGCCGATAGACCCGTCCGGCGATTTTGGCCAGCAGACCTCCCTTCTCCAACATGCGGATGTCCGTGCCGTGCGATGTGGCCACGTATGGCTTTCTGTTCCAGAGGGAAACGACATAACCCACCAGCCCTGCCGGAATCCACCACTGGGTGGAGATCAAATCAACGTTCCTGTGGGCGCAAAGGGAAAGGGCTCGGCGCAGAAAGGAGAAGAGAAAGCGCAAGAAAAGAACCTTGTTGGTCCAGCTTTCGGCCACCAGCTGGTGCATGTTCCCCCGATACGCCAACCTCTCTTTATGGGGAGCGGCATAGGTGAAGCGATGAACCGCCACCCCGTCCATCATCTCGAAGGTTCTCAGATTCATCTCATGAGGCGCCAGCACCCATACCCGGTGCCCGGCCGAAACCAAGCCCTTGGCCAAAAGATGTAGGAAGTGGCCCGCGTGGTCTCCCGGAAACCGCACGTAGTTGTGAGTCAGAATCAGAATGTTCCGCTGGGAATGGCTTTGGGCAGACGCTTCTTGTTCCATCGACTCTCTATTTGCCGCAATGCGGACCCGGCACCTGACGAACGGCCGGACAAAAATCAACTGCCCGGCTGTTTCTGATTAGCCTGCCTTTCTCCCTTCTGGGGGAAAGGGCGCCTGCGGTTGAACCTTCTTTGCTGGTCGAAACCCATCCCCGGACTGGGAGCGAGCCGCTGGGACAGCGCTCTGACTTCGTCTTTCACGCCGGTGATAGCCTCGGCCAGAAAGCCCAGGGCGAAGAAAGAGATTCCAGACAATACCAACAACATCACCAGGTAGAGAAGCGGCCTTAAGCCCTCATGTTTGGCGATCCTCAGGTAGACGGCGACTCCTCCGGTTACGACTCCCAGAAGTATCAAGATCAAACCCAGAAACCCAAACAGAAGCAGTGGCTTCCGCATAAAGGAGAGCTGGAACTTCACCGAAAGCAAGTCCAGAAACCCGATCGGTACTCTCCAGAATCCGAACTTGGATTGGCCGAACTTGCGGGGGTACACCTTGACCTTGACCTCACCCACCTTGTATCCCTTGTCCGCCGCCATCACCACCATGTACCTGTGCCAGTCCTTGCGCATGGGCACGTCGTCCACCACCTCCCGGCGGAAGGCTTTGACCGAATTGAGATCGTGCACTTTGATCCGAAACACCATTCGCGATAGGAGGTTGTAGACGAAGGACACGAATCTCTTCAGGCCATAGGAACCCTGCTTCCATCCGCAGACCACGTCGTATCCGCTGTCTATTCTCTCCACCAGCTTGGGAATGTCCCGGGGAAGGTATTGCAGATCGGCAGGCCAGAAGACGAAAATCCTTCCTCTGGCCCGGGAGAACCCGGTCATCAGGGCCTGGGTCAGACCTAAGTTCCTCCGATGCCTGAGGACTCGCAGGAATCGGAATCTCTGTTGACATTCTTTGGCTCTAAGATAGGTCCCGTCCGTGGAGCCGTCATCCACCAGGATGACCTCGCCTCTGATTCCGGACTGGGAGAACATCTGAAAGAACTCCTCCATCAGGGGAGCCACGTTCTCCACTTCGTTGTAGGCCGGAACCACCACCGAGACCTTCAGGTATCCGTTGGCGTTGCGCATTCTATTAGTACCCCTTTATGCTTTGCAGCCGTGCTGCCAGCTTGGTATTCTGTGGGAAGAGTTTCAGCGATCTCTCCCACTGGTCGATGGCTAAAAGCCTGTAGCTGTCTTGGTTGGTTTGCTGCCCCAGGTTAAGATAAACCGTCCCCAGTTGCTGGCGGGTCAGAAAATCGGTAGGATTGAACCTGATGGCCCGCTCCAAGGCCTGCGACGATTTCTCGAAGTCGCCCAGGTTGAAATACATCTCCGCCAGGACCACGTACCCGCTGTAATTATCCGGGTTGCGCGACACGAACTCTTCCAACATGACCAGGGCAGAGTCGTTGTTGCCTTGATCGGTCAGCAGTTTGGCCTTCTCGAAATCCGAGAGGGGATAGGCTTCGGCCCGGGAGTTGCCCGTGTGTTCCGCTACTCTGTAAATGTCGACCGGGATGTTCCTCAGCCAATAGGTGGTGACCACCGGGGATTGGTTCATCACCTCCGGGTAATCCTTGAAGGCCCGGTCGCGATTGCCGCCCCTTTCCAGGGCCAGATGGGTGATGGGGTAGGTCAAGAAAAGTTGGGGATCCGGTTGGGTGACGCCGAACATGTGGATTACGTCCCCCAGCCGGTTGTCCCATACCAGGGCCGGACCGTACGGCCCCGAGATCACGGCTTCCTTGCTCAGCACCTTCCCCAAGTCCAGAGAAGACCGGTTCAACGAATAGGTGGGAGACGATGCCCAGCTCACGTACTGCCAGCCATTCACCACGAACGAAACCACGATCAAAGCCAGCGCCAGAAGAAATCTAACTCCTTTATTGGGCGGTCCGACCGCTTCGCGGGAGAATTTTTTGGAGGTGGACAGCCGCCAGAAGTACAGGGCTCCGCAGATTACGGCAACGACCAAAGCGATGGGCAAGGACGACCCTAGTAGGATTTGTTTCCGGCTGAGGGTGTAGAGGGTGGTTATCGAATAGTTCACCACAAAGCTGCCGGCTACCAAGAAGACCACCCAGAACAGAACGCCGGACGGGGCATTCTTGACCCGGTCGGGAGAAACCAGACGGTCCAACCACAAGCCGGCCAGAGCACAAAGCGGCGGGATAAGATAGATCTGATATCGCAGCGGCCGGTAGTTCAGGATCATCAGCAGGAAGAAAGCGGCCAGAAACCAAAAAACGATAAAAGCTGCGGCCTTGGAGCGATCGTCTTTGTGCCGGACAAATTCCCTGAACGACGGGCGGTTTCGGAAAAACAAGAGCGATCCCAAAAACGCAAGCAGAAAGGCCACCGGGATGCGGTAGAAAAGGTCGGTCCCGAAGGTAAACAAGGAAGAAACGAAGCCCGAGATAGACTTAAGCGCCGCAGGGAAGCCGTAAAGCCCCAATGCCTGCTCGCCCAAATAACCTGCCACTTCCCTCTGGGCAGGCAGGTAGCTGAAGAACAGCCAGAAGATGACCACAGAAAGAAAACCGGCGGCGAAAAAGATCGGAGGTCTGAGGTCGATCTTGTTCTCGGACGAGGAGTAGGGCTGGAACGTCCACAGAAGCAACACAATCAGGCAGGCGGGAAGCATGAACGCGGCCATGGTCTTTCCGAAGAAGATGGCAGCGGCGAAACAGATGCCGGAGGGAATCAGAAGCACCTGTTTCCTGAACCCCGATACCGCAAAGTAGAAACCCAAGGTCAGAAGGAAAAGCGCGGAGATCTCCAGAAACGGATTTCGCCCATACATGATGAAGACGTAGTTTACGGCCAGCAGAAAGACCGAGAAGAAAGCCGCCCTTTTTCCGAAGACCTTCTTGAGAGCCAGAAACAGAAAGACAATCGTCAATAGGTTCAGAAGCACCGCCGCCAAATTGGCCTGCGATCGGCCTGTGCCGAACATCGAAAAGACCACATAGCAGGCCAGCGAGCTGAACGATTTCAAGAAGAAGACGAAACGATTGGGAGGGAAGACCACCCAGCTATCCCACAGCACATTGTTCCGCGCGAAGTTCGTGTACTGCGGAGGGTCCGTGGCCACGTCCTGGCTCCAGGATATGGCAGGCGGGTCGGCATTCAAGTGGATTATGCCGCCCGCAAAAGCCAATCCCAGGATGAAACAGAAGAGCAAAATCTCAAAGACTCGGGAGGAAAAGAATGGTGATCTGAAAAACTGGTTCAAACCGGATTCTCGGCCTTCGGTACGCCTGGGCTGAGATATTGCTTTCTTGTCTTTGTCTCTTCTTGACTTCATGATCTTCGAGCCGATTCTTCGTGCCTCCGCCAGGTCCCCTGACCTGGCCGTCACTTCCCGTCTGGCACGAGACTTCTACTTCTTGATTCTCAGTGACAGGACGAAAAGGGGCTTGAGGATGGGCCACCAGTCCACAAACGGCCTGATTTTGGAATACTTCTTCTTGGACGGATAGATTTTCGAGACCGGCACCTCGGCGAATCCGTATTTCAACTTCAAAACCCAGAAGTGAATATAGTACTCTAATTCATAGGTGGAAAGCCATGATTGCCATATATTTATCTTTGGGTCGTCAAACAGCGAAACCTTGTAGGCTCGGAACCCGTTGGTCACGTCGGTTAGTTTTTTTCTCAAGACAACAGACCACAAGAAGGTGAAAGCCCGTATCCCGATCCTCCTGGCAAAGGGAAGATTCCCGGCCTCGCCTCCCTCTAAGTACCTGGATCCCTGTATGTAATCGTAGTCTTGTTCAAGTATGGGCTTAAGCAGTCTGGGAATCTGTTGGGGGTCGTCTTTTCCGTTTCCGGCCATCACCGCCACCAGCGGAAAGCCGTTTTTTCGCGCATGGTCAATTCCGTCCCGAATGCAGCTTCCCACGCCCTGCTTTTCCGGATGGCGAATCACAAGAACATCGAAATCCTTCAGCACTTGTGGTGTATTGTCCGTGGAACCATCGTCCGCCACCAGGACCTTTTCGACCTCCACCCCCTGGAATGCCTCCAGAACGGTCCTGATCCTGTTCTCCTCATTGTACACCGGAATGATCACCAGGGTTTTGGAATCTTTTTCTCCCAACCCAAGACTCCGAATGTGAGATCGAATCACGAGGCGGAAGAGATTCTCGCCTCTCCCTGCGGCAGGCTTCTCAACGGTCCCCGCCCCCGCCAAGGCGCGGGTTTGGTTCTCTCAGGCTCTGCGGAGGCGAGCCTCCGCACTCCAAAAGTGCTCATCTTTTTTTGCTCGTTACTTCTGCCCGTAGAATTCCTTGATGCAATCTGCAGTGTACTTGATCTCTTCCTCGGTCAGCTCGGCAAACATGGGCAGCGACAGAATCTGATCCATGCATCCCTCGGTCACGGGGAAGTCGCCCTTTTTGTATCCCAGGAAGTCGTAGGCCTTCTGAAGATGAATGGGAATGGGATAATGGATGTTGGTGAATATTCCCTTCTTGCTCAAGAAGTCGATCAGCTTTTCCCGGTTCTTCACCCGGATGCAGAAGACGTGGTAGACGTGCTTGGCATACGGCATCTCCTGGGGCAGCTTTACGTCCGTACCTGCCAGATACTTCCGGTAGAGATCGGCGTTTTTCCTGCGGGCCTGGTTCCACTGGTCCAGATACTTGAGCTTCACCGCCAAAACAGCGCCTTGGATTCCTTCGAGCCGGCAGTTGTTCCCCACGTACTGGTGATAGAACTTCTTGGGCGAGCCGTGATCCCTGAGCATCTTCACCTTCTGCGCTATCTCTTCATCGTCAGTGGTCACGCCGCCGCCTTCCCCATAAGCGCCCAGGTTCTTTCCGGGATAGAAGCTGAAGCATCCCACCTTCCCCAGGCTGCCGGTTCTCCTTCCTTTGTACTCCGCTCCGTGCGCCTGGCAGGCATCCTCGATCACTGCGATTCCTTTTTCACCGGCGATTTTCAGAATGGGGTCCATGTCCGCAGGCTGCCCGTACAGGTGGACCGGAATTATCGCCTTGGTCTTCTTGGTTATGGCCTTCTCCAGTTTACCCGGATCCATATTGTAGCTCTCGTCTTCGATGTCGACCAAAACGGGTCTGGCGCCCGCGTAGGAGATGGCTTCCGCCGTGGCAATGAAAGTATTGGGCGTGGTGATGACCTCGTCACCCTCTCCGATTCCCAGCGCCTTCATGGCCATGATGAGCGCGGAGGTGCCGGAGTTGATCCCCAGGCTGTACTTTACGCGGCAATACTTGGCGAATTTCTCCTCGAAATCCGCGACCGCTTTTCCCAGGATGAAAGCGGTATTGGAGATGACGTCCTGAATGGCACTGTCGATCTCGGGCTTT